>JARIBI010000112.1 GCA_029257435.1 Sporosarcina sp.
TGATTTCGTACAAGAAGGTGCCTACGCTGCAAGGGGCGCGTTCATCATCTCAGATCATCAAGATGCCATAGCCACCAAAATCGCTCTTGAAATGGATCGCGGCGTGACCGTATTCAAAGGTTATGGCCACTTCACAAAAGCAGATCGCAGTATTTTATACTGTGTCATTGCGAAAAACGAAATTATGAGAATGAAAAATATCATCACTTCAATAGACCCGCATGCCTTCGTCTCAGTATCAGACGTCCATGATGTTATGGGGGAAGGCTTTACCTTAGATGATAAGAAACAACCAATTCCCCGATAAAAAAATGCCCAACGCTGACAATCAGCGTTGGGCGTTTTTTTAGTCCCGATTAAGAAAAATCGTAACAAGACGAAGCAATTCAAGAACTGCAACGGCAGTCGCTGCAACATAGGTCATTGCGGCTGCACTTAATACCTTTTTCGCATGGGGTTCTTCTTCGTTCCGAATGATTCCAAGTTCCACAATTTGAGTCATGGCACGGCTGGAAGCATTGAATTCAACAGGCAATGTGACAACCTGGAAAACAACTCCAACTGCCATCATAATAATCCCGATTCCAAGTAAACTGTTCATGCTCGAAAAAATTAGACCCGCCATGATAAAGAACCAGCTGGCATTCGAAGTGATTCCGGCTACAGGAGCTAAACGATGTCTAAAACGAAGGAATGCATACGCTTCTTTGTCTTGAATCGCGTGTCCCACTTCGTGTGCGGCTACAGCTGTTCCTGCAACAGAAGCTTCGTGATAGTTCTGACTCGACAGCGCAACAATTTTAGTGACCGGATTGTAGTGATCGCTTAAAACTCCTTGTGTTTCTACGACTTTAACATCTTGCAATCCATTGTGATCTAAAATTAGACGAGCAACTTGAGCACCGGTCATCCCAGATGTAGAACGAACCTTTGAATACTTGTTATACGTACTTTTAACTTTGAACTGTGCATACAATGGCAGCAAAATAATGATGCCTAAATACACTAAGAAATTCAACGGTTTCTCACCCTTTCTCTACTCTCTATTTTAATGTGCTTGAAAGTGACTCGCAACTTTTAAGATACTAGCTGAGTAGGCTCTGTTACAATTTTATGACGGCGCTTCCAATTCCATACCGCGAGTCCTATACAAGCGATGGATAACCAGAAAGTGAAGTAGCCTATTTTGTCCATAACTTTCATCAAGTCCCCATAAATAGGCATCTGCCTAAATACATAGTCCACGATGTCATTATGTAACGTCCAAATAGCAGCAATCATAATTGATAGGAACCCAAATTTATATTTACTCCAATATAGCACACCCTGCAGCGCCATAGCCCCATGAGAAATGACAAGCATCCAGCCGGCTACTCCGATTGATCCTGTTTCGTTCAGTGTGAGCAAGTTCATGACAACTGCCCACATCCCATACTTCACTAAGGTAATGAGTGCAAGGGCTTCGAATAATCTGAAGTTTGCATTTAACAACCAGCCAATTATGACAAAGCAGAAGAATAGACTCGCTGTCGGACTATCCGGTACAAATATCCAAAAAACCGGCTCTGTAATCTCCAGTTGCCACATGTACCAATCATAACCGTATACGGTTCCTACAATATTGATAAATAAAAGAATCCATAAGAACGATTTATGAAACAACGTCATGCGTACCCAGGTTATTGCTAGTTGCAATTCTATCACTCCATATGTTGCAGAATGCGTTTCTATGTATAGAAAAAGGAGCCAGTTTCCTGACTCCCTCTTTGTTATTCTTTTCCAAGATTCGAGATGAACTCAGCCATCGTTTTCAA
>JARIBI010000235.1 GCA_029257435.1 Sporosarcina sp.
TTGCTGCCCAATTGAAAAATGCAATTGATGGAACTGATAAAGCTGCAGTTGAAGCGCAGTTGCCTGTTTATGAAGCAGGTAAGTCAGTTGCAACACGTTCAGCTTCTGGAGATTCAATAAATGCAATCGCGAAAGCTCTTCCATCATTCTTTGGCGGCAGTGCAGACTTGGCCGGGTCCAATAAAACTGCCATCAAAGGAGCAGGAGATTTCCTTCCTGGTAGCTTTGATGGCCGCAATATCTGGTTTGGTGTGCGTGAATTCGCAATGGGTGCTGCTTTGAACGGAATGACCTTGCACGGTGGGCTGAATGTATTTGGAGGAACGTTCTTTGTCTTTAGTGACTATGTACGTCCTGCTGTTCGGTTGTCTGCTTTAATGGGAATTCCTGTGACTTATGTATTTACACACGACAGTATTGCTGTTGGAGAAGATGGGCCAACTCACGAGCCGGTTGAGCATTTAGCTTCACTTCGTGCAATGCCAGGCTTATCTGTAATCCGTCCTGCTGACGCTAACGAAACTTCAGCTGCATGGAACCTAGCAGTAACTTCAACAAACAAACCAACAGTTCTAGTATTGTCCCGTCAAAACTTGCCAGTACTGGAAAAGTCAGCTGAACTTGCTTCTGCAGGTGTCAGCAAAGGTGCGTATACGGTATCTCCGTCCAACGCAGATCAACCAGAAGCAATTTTGATTGCGACAGGTTCTGAAGTTAGTTTGGCTGTTGATGCGCAAATTGAACTAAAAGAAAAAGGAATCGACGTAGCCGTCGTCTCTATGCCTTCATGGGATCGATTTGAAGAGCAAGACGCTGCGTACAAAGAACAAGTATTACCTAAAGCCGTAACAACGCGTCTTTCTCTTGAGATGGGATCATCACTCGGCTGGCATAAATATGTCGGCAATGACGGTGACGTTCTCGCGATCGATACATTTGGTGCAAGTGCGCCAGGAGAAACGGTCATGAAAGAATACGGTTTCAGTGTGGAAAATGTTGTATCAAAAGTATCCACTATGTTAGGGAAATAAAATAATAATAAATAAAAGCAGAGACGAGAATTAAATTCGTCTCTGCTTTTATTTATAACAGAAAGCTACTTACAAAATGTGACGGTACTGATAACATAATTAAAATCAAATTATTTTGACATTTCGACATAATTAGTGACGTTCTATTCCGCCAAGTGACAGCCTTTGCGAAATGCCTCCTGTACGATAATGTAAAGGAGTGGTCATACATGCGAACATATGGAATTTATAAAATCAAAGAAATGTACCAGACTTTTGTCCTTGGACGTGAACGGCTGCTATATGATTTATTGAAAGCAGATGGTCGTGAAAATCATTTACAGGAAGTTCGATATTTATGCGATCAATTGGAAATTAAAGATGTTGAACAAGCTATTATGAGTGAACTCGGAAAGAACTTTCATACAGTAGAAGCCGGAGATATGAAATATACATTGACCCATCCTTTGAAGGGAACAATTGATATTGGATTTTCTTCGCACGCCTTGCATGCGGCCTGTCACGGTTCTAGAATGCTGGATTTGGATTTGTTCGTAGCTCTTTCCAGTGTGGAAGACCGGTATTTCGCAATTATGGATGAAGCAGGCGAGTGGGGCTGGCTGAAGCCGGTCAGGTATACATCTTCAGCGTTAGAACCACAATATGTATTCGTTTAATTGTTAACTTGAAGTGGAAAATTAAAGAGAACGCAGATTTCGCGCATAGTAAAACATGAAACTGACAACTGAGACGTTGCGTACTGGGGTTCGGATGCTGTATAATCCTTCTTGGTGGAAACACTTGGACTATTGCAGTAGGGGAGGTAGTACGTATGACTGTTTGGTGGATCGTTGGAATTATTGTTGCGCTCGCAGCAGGAGTTGCCCTTGGTTTCTTCTTAGCTCGTCAATATATGATGAAGTATTTGAAAGATAACCCGCCGATTAATGAAGATATGCTTCGAATGATGATGATGCAGATGGGGCAGAAACCTTCTCAAAAGAAAATCAATCAAATGATGGCTCAAATGTCTAAAGCGTCTGAAAAAGATGCTAAGAAAAAGAAGGAAAAGCGTTGATA
>JARIBI010000044.1 GCA_029257435.1 Sporosarcina sp.
AACAATTTAATAAGGTGTTTTTTCAATCCCTACTATATAAGGGGGTATATTATGAGAGATGTTAAAAGGATAAAAACAAAAACATAGTAGTTAGGGGTTGACGAAAACTAAATATCGTGTTAAGTTAGAACAACGTCCGAAAGACATCGACAACAGTTCGGCGTATTTAACACGTCTAAATCCAAATCAATTTAAACGAAATTAAAAAGATTTGATTTAGGGGTTGACAAAACACAAGTTGTCATGTAGCATGAATCTTGTTGCCGCATCTAGTAGATGTTCAGGCGAACAACACAAGTGTTTTAATGAGTTAATCATTCCGCAGTAGCTCAGTGGTAGAGCAATCGGCTGTTAACCGATCGGTCGTAGGTTCGAGTCCTACCTGCGGAGCCATTTTCCATGCCTATGCTTCCATAGCTCAGTAGGTAGAGTGCTTCCATGGTAAGGAAGAGGTCACCGGTTCGAATCCGGTTGGAAGCTCCAGTAAGCTGTGCTGAACAGCAGGCGACAGTTTAGCAGTTATAAACGGCCCCTTGGTCAAGCGGTTAAGACACCGCCCTTTCACGGCGGTAACACGGGTTCGAATCCCGTAGGGGTCACCATGTTTGTTCCAGTAATACATAGTCGATAAGCGATGTCGCCATGCACGCTTATCAATAATTAACCAATGGTGGGGTAGCGAAGTGGCTAAACGCGGCGGACTGTAAATCCGCTCCCTCCGGGTTCGGCGGTTCGAATCCGTCCCCCACCACCATTTTTTATGTATAAATTCTTATAATAGTGGTTAGTATAATTAGTAGGACTCCGGCGCAGAGATGAGCCGATTTTTTTAATTACTGGGGTATAGCCAAGCGGTAAGGCAACGGACTTTGACTCCGTCACTCGTTGGTTCGAATCCAGCTACCCCAGCCAATTTTTCAAACTTTGTTTGAAAAATTTGCGAGAAATACCGAGAGGTATTTGGAGCAATACAACGCAAGAAACGAATAATATGTTTAAAACCTGCAAAAATACAAGAAATACACATGTAAACTTTGTTTGAAAAATTTGCGAGAAATACCGCAAGGTATTTAGAGCAATACAATGCAAGAAAGGTTATGTATAAAACCTGCAAATAATACAAGGAATCCACATATACACTTCGTTTTAAAAACATTTGCTAGCAAAACGAATAGAAAACTCTGCTTGAAAATGCAAGCTTGAAACCTACTATTATTCAAAAACATCTAACTTATAAAACTTTCTATCAAATAATCCGAAAAAATGCTATAATAAATACGTATAAGAATGAACCGATAACTTTATATAGAACCTTCTTGATCCTTCCCTCAATTAGGGAGAGGATTTTTTTGTTTGTATGCAGTAGCAGTATGCCCGGACAGACCCGGGATGAAAGAGGTGGCCTATGACGAACCATCAAGATATGATTCATAACCTAGCGAATCGTCAGCAGCACTTAGAAGTCTCTCAGTTGTTGAACGACATTGTTTTTGCGATTGATAATTCTGCTATTGTGGCGGTTACCGATAAAACCGGGAAAATTACGTATGCAAATGAGTTTTTCTCCGACCTTTCCAAGTACTCTCAAGAGGAGCTCATCGGTGCAAATCAGCGTATTGTCAATTCAGGCGTTCATCCAAAGACATATTTTAAAGAAATGTGGAAAACGATTGGCAAGGGACAGATTTGGCGGGGGGAAATCTGCAATCGCGCTAAAGATGGTTCCCTCTATTGGGTAGATACAACGATTGTTCCGTTCTTAAATGACAAAGGAATTCCGGAACAATATATTTCCATTCGACACAACTTAACTGAAAAGAAGAACATCGAAGCATCCTTGCGAAAGCAAGCGGAGTTGTATCGGCTCATTACGGAAAACTCGGGTGACTACATAGCCGTGGTGGATGCTGAAGGCATCGTCCACTACCAATCACCTTCGGTAGAAAAACTGATGGGCGGACCAAGTCCAAACGTTTTGGATGCCATGACGGATGAGGACCAAGCGAAGATGAAAGAGGCTCTTCGACTCATCAATCAGACGGATGAACACGAAGTATCTGTGGAATTCAGTTTAAAAGTGAATCAAAATTGTGTGCTGCCGATGAGCGGAAGCATTTCTCGGATTACGACAGAGGGCGAATTTGCAGGGTACAGTGTTTTAGTTATGCAGGATAACACTGCTGCGAAAGAACAAGAACAACTCATTATGGATTTGTCATCTATTGATCAGCTGACGGGCTTACTAAATCGAAGAGCATTTTTAAAAAAACTGTTTGTTGAAATCGATCGTGCGAAAAATACGGATGAATTATTAGGGTTAGTGCACCTCAACATTGACAAGCTGCGCTATGCCAATGAAACGTTTGGTCATGATCGCGGCGATGAAATCCTGAGAAGAATTGCAGAGCGTCTTACAAAGTATCTAGATGGAAAGATATGCGGAAGAATCGCTGGGGATGAGTTTGCTTTTGTAATAAAGAGTGGACAGTCAGCAGATGAACTATTTGAATGGACGTGCGCACTGCAAAAAATAATTGAAACACCTATTGAAGTGGGCGGGCAATTGTATAATCCTTCCGTCAGCTGCGGACTGTCTGTATATCCACTCCATGCTACTGAAGTGCCTGGTTGGATCACAACAACAGAGCAGGCGATGCAGTACGTGAAAAAACAAGGAGGTTCAGGAAGCGCTATTTTTGTTCCGGATATGTACTCCAAATCACTGGATAGAATTATTTTGGAAAATGAGCTTCGCAAAAGCGTCAAAGAAGGTCATTTCTTATTGGAGTATCAGCCAAAAGTGAATTTAGCGAAAGAAGAAATCGTTGGGTTTGAAGCATTAGTAAGGTGGCAGCACCCGGATCTAGGAAGAATACCTCCTGACAAATTTATAGCTCTTGCAGAAGAGACGAAAATTATCATTCCTTTAGGCGAGTGGATTTTAGAAGAGGCATTTAAAAAGGCAAAGGAGCTTCAGGCTATACGAGTTTTGCCAATAACGATCGCAGTAAACCTCTCTGCGGTCCAATTAGAGAGTCCTGACCTCATTCCATTTGTTCAATCTCTTATAGACAAGACAAGAATTGATCCTGCAACCATTGAAATGGAAGTGACAGAGAGTGCTTTTGCGGATCGGTTAGAGATGAGTGCTGCACTCATCAAGCTGCGGAACCTTGGATTCGTTGTATCGATTGATGACTTTGGGACAGGATTCAGTTCGTTCAGCTATATAAAAGAATTCCCTGCAGAAACGCTGAAAATTGATATGTCGTTTGTCCGGGATCTTGAAACAAGTGAAAATAGCCGAGCGATCATTAAAGCAATCGTTACAATGGCGGACACAGCGGGCATGAATGTGATAGCAGAAGGTATTGAAAATGCGAAACAGGCTGAAATCGTTAAACGATTAGGGTGTAGAGAAGGACAAGGCTATTATTACAGCCGGCCGATCCCGGCAACTGAGATTCCAGAACTGATGGAAAAGTTTACAGGAACACGGAAGTTAGGTGAATAAATATTCAGTATATTGCTGAGTTGAGCCATTGATTTAAAGCGGATACAATAGGAATGTAGAAATTGAAAACATCAGGGGGAAAAAGATGTGGAGAAAAATTTAAACATTTCATTAGTAGGGGTTCCGCTTGACTATGGACAGAGCCGCAGAGGTGTTGATATGGGGCCAAGTGCAATCCGCTATGCAGGTGCAGTGGCTCGTCTGGAAGCAATTGGTCACCAAGTAACGGATACGGGTGATATTGCGGTACCAACGGGGGAGCGGATTGGACAAGACCAAGATGGTTTGAAAAACTTAGACGAAGTTACGAACGCATGCACAGATCTTGCTGAACGTGTGGCTTCGTTAACAAAAGCTGAAGAGTTTCCGCTTGTTTTCGGCGGTGATCATAGTATGGCTATCGGTACACTCGCAGGACTTTCGGAAAAATACGATAATCTAGGTGTCATTTGGTATGATGCACACGCAGATATCAATACAGAGGCAACTTCTCCTTCGGGCAATATTCACGGGATGCCGCTTGCAGTCAGTCTTGGAATGGGACACGAGCGGTTAGTCAACATTTACAAAGACGGTCAAAAAATTAAACCCGAAAATGTTGTTATTATCGGAGCACGTTCTGTCGATCCGGGGGAACGTGAATTGATCAAGGAATTGGGGATTAAAGTATTCACGATGCATGAAATCGACCGCGATGGAATGACGTCTGTCATGAACCAAGCAATTGAATACTTAACAGCTAAAAATATTGACGGCCTGCATTTGTCATTGGACTTAGACGGCCTAGACCCGCTCTATACGCCGGGCGTTGGAACACCGGTTCCAGGTGGAATCAGTTATCGCGAAAGTCATTTAGCGATGGAAATGCTTCAAGATTCCGGTTTGCTTACTTCTGCGGAGTTTGTAGAGGTCAATCCTATTCTGGACGATAAGAATGGAACAGCTGACGTAGCAGTCGGTCTGATTGGTTCATTATTCGGCGAAAAACTACTGTGATATGGAATAAACGAAGTGTTTGAAATGAATATGTTGTAAGGGAAAAGAGGCATGCATCCCGTTGCATGCCTCTTTTTTGATTGTATTTTTAAAAGTAGGGCAATATTTTCAGTAATTTGGTAAAATGAATTTATATTTAATGAAACCTGTAGACCCCTTCATCCGTATAGAAGGGACAGCCGCAGCAGAAGCGGAGGATGAGAGTCTTTGGATGAATTGATTAATAAACGAATAAATGAAGTGCTGAAAGGGAATCAAGATTCTTTTGAAGAGATTGTAATACTGTTCCAGCACCGCTTATATCATGTCTGTTACCGAATGCTCGGCAGCCGGGAGGAGGCGCAAGATATTGCGCAAGAAGCTTTCGTAAGAGCGTATTCAAATTTGCATACGTTTGACCAGAAGCGTAAGTTCTCAACTTGGATTTTTCGAATTGCAACGAACTTATGTATTGACAGGATCCGGAAAAAGAAACCAGACTATTCCTTGGATGCGCAAGTTCCTGGTACGGAAGGGCTCGACATGTACTCACAAATTGCAGCTGCTGAAGATTTGCCTGAAGAGGAAGTCGAACGCATGGAGACGCAAGAACGTGTTCAATACGAAATCGGACGTCTTCCAGAAAAGTACCGTTCCGTAATCACATTAAGGTATATGGAAGAACTGCCACTCCAAGAGATTGCCGACATATTAGATCTTCCGCTTGGCACCGTTAAAACACGTGTGCATCGAGGGCGGGATGCTTTACGAAAACAGATAGGTACTATGTAGGAGGGGTAAGGATGACTAACTGTCCAATTGAAGTTGTCCAATATATGCACGAATACCTGGATGGAGAAATCTCTCCTGACAAAGAACAGGTATTGAACGAGCATCTAGAATCATGTGAGGAATGTCAAAAGCTATTCGATGAATTAAGTGATGCGGTCGCGCTTCTAGAACATGCAGAACCCATGCAGGCACCTGCTGGTTTTGCAGAAGGAGTAATGGCACGTTTGCCGCAAAGCATACAGCCAAAAAAGAAAAAAGGTGTAAATCGCTGGTTACGCAAACATCCGTTATTGTCTGCAGCAGCGCTATTTCTCATTTTGATGAGTGCAGCACTTTTTTCAAGCTACAATACAAACGAACAGTTTTCAGTGACGATGCAGCCGAACCTTATAATTGAAGGCGATACAGTTGTCGTCCCAGCTGGTGAAGTGATTAAGGGAGACCTCGTTGTGAAGAACGGAGATCTGCGTATCGAAGGACAGGTGGATGGAAACGTAACCGTTATCCGTGGAGAAAAATACATGGCTTCTACAGCAGTAGTAACAGGGAACATTGAGGAAATTGATGAGCTGTTCGACTGGATGTGGTATAAGATTAAAACCGCATTTAAAGGACTCGCCCCTGATAAAACTGAAAAAGAAGAGTCTGAGTAAGCGACGCGCATATGCCGATCGCTTTTTCAGCTGTTACGGGAACTTGAAAGGATCTGTTCCCGTCTAAGTACAGCATGTAAAGTATGCTCTATGGTATACTTAAATAAGCGAAAAATTGTCTGTAAAGGTAGGGGAAGCGCATGCCTGATTGGGAAATAGTTACAAATATGAATGCCGTTGAAGTCTTGAAAGCCATTTTGGATGTGCTTCTCGTTTGGTTTGTTGTGTATAAACTCATCACAATTATTAAAGGTACAAAAGCTGTACAGCTGTTAAAAGGAATTTTTGTCATTTTAATTGTCCGGATTCTAACTGAACTGCTTGGTCTGGATACGTTGAAATGGATGGTAGAACAAGTGCTGACGTTTGGTTTCCTGGCGGTTATCATTATCTTCCAGCCAGAACTGCGCAGAGCCCTCGAACAGCTTGGACGCGGCAGATTGTTTGCGCGGACTCAAATGCAGGAGGAAGAAGAGCGGGACCGCTTAATCAGTGCATTTACTAAATCTGTGAGTTATATGGCGAAACGGCGAATCGGTGCGCTGATCACAGTGGAAAAAGAAACTGGACTCAGTGAATACATTGAGACTGGGATTGCCATGAATTCAGATATTTCATCGGAATTGCTTATTAACATCTTTATTCCGAATACACCGTTGCATGATGGTGCAGTCATTGTACAAAAAAATAAAATTGCTGCAGCAGCATGTTATTTACCGCTTTCTGAAAGCCCATTCATCTCTAAGGAACTAGGAACCCGTCACAGAGCGGCACTGGGAATTAGTGAAGTGACAGATGCCTTTACAATTATTGTTTCAGAAGAAACTGGAGCAGTGAGTGTGACAATTAACGGTGATATCAATCGGAATGTCACAATGGAAGAATTTGAACAGATCGTACGTCTCGCATGGTTCGGAGACACTGCAGCCGTTAGCGCTGTAAACTCCATTTGGAAATGGGGGAAGAGAAAAAATGGATAAATTTATGGATAGTCCGTGGTTTCTGCGACTGACAGCACTCGCACTTGCACTATTTCTCTTCTTTTCTGTCCGTGCAGATCAAGACAAATCATCTCTTGCGAATGTAGGAGACTCAATGGGGATCATTCGGGATGTGCCTGTTGAAGTTTACTACGACAACGAGAACCTAGTGGTTACGGGAGTTCCTGAAACTGTCAACATGACGATTTCAGGGCCGGCTAATCTAGTCCAAACAACAAAGTTGATAAAAGACTTTACTTTAAAAGTTGATTTGCGAAGTATGCCGATGGGAAGTCACACAGTTCAAATTCAAACAGAAAACATTTCAGATAAAATTAATGTCGAACTGGATCCAGCAACGATTGAGGTAAATATAGAAGAAAAAATTACACAGTCGTTTAGAGTCGATCCGGAAATGAACGATAAGCTGCTGGCTGAAGATTACGAACTCGTGAAGATGGAAGTGAATCCATCGACGATTGAAGTAACAGGTGCCAAGAGTATTGTAGATGCTATCAGTTTTGTAAAAGTTTCTGTCACCGGCGATAATGGAATTGATAAGTCGTTTGAGCAAAAAGGAAGAGTTCGAGTACTCGATCGGGACTTGAATAAGTTGAATGTTTCTATTGAACCAGAAGAAGTCACTGTAAAAGTGGATGTAGAAGCGTATCATAAAGAAGTACCCATCTCGGTAAAGCAAAAAGGAAAAACGAAAGATGGAGTTACCGTCAACTCCTTAACCTCTGATGAAAAAATGGTTACATTATATGGCCCCCGCAAAACGGTGGATGCAATTGATCAGCTAAACGTGGATGTAGATGTAAGTGAGCTATCTGGAAGCGGGAAGCAATCGGTTGAATTGCCTAAACCTAAAGGGGTTTTGAAAATGTCGGTGGACAAAGTGAATGTTAATATTGACGTCAAAGTATCTTCAGAGGCAGAAACCGATACTACTGACGAGAAACAGGATGATGATCAAGCCAGTCTGCCGCCCTCTGAGAGCGGTTCGAATTCTGACGATGTAACGGAGGAGCCTTCCGGTAATGGACAGGAACCTGCAACCGTTACTAAAAAGATTCGTAAATTCACTGGTATAATGATTGGGTTACAAGATCTAGATAAGAGCTTTACAGGGAATATCATAAAACCTACAGATGGTTTAGCGGCAATTACGTTAACAGGTGAAGAGAAAGTAATCGATGCACTTACTGAATCGGACGTTAAGGTTTTTGCTGATGCAAAAAGTGTGAACCACTCAGGTGAACACGTTTTACCGATTTTTGTGCGGGTGCCTCCGGACGTTCAGTATGAAGTGAATTTTAAAGATATTACAGTAATGGTTGAACAAGCGTAAATTACGCAGAATGGATAGGATCGAAAGGGAGAATGAAAATGACTAAGTATTTCGGTACGGATGGTGTAAGAGGCGTTGCAAATGCAGAATTGACTCCGGAATTGGCGTTTAAGTTAGGTCGTTTCGGCGGTCATGTCCTCACGCAGCATTCAACGGATGTAGCGCGTGTACTTGTTGGAAAAGATACTCGTATTTCAGGCCAAATGCTTGAAAGTGCACTGATAGCAGGGCTTTTATCAACGGGAGTCGAAGTGATGACGTTGGGAGTAATCAGTACACCAGGTGTTGCCTACTTGACTCGAGCTATGAATGCTCAAGCGGGTGTAATGATTTCAGCTTCACATAATCCAGTCGAAGATAACGGCATTAAGTTCTTTGGAGCAGATGGCTTTAAGCTGTCGGATGATCTTGAATCCGAAATTGAACAGCTGCTCAATGCAGAAACGGATACATTACCGCGTCCAACTGGCGGGGACGTAGGAACCATTACAGAATACTTCGAAGGCTGCCAAAAATACAATCAGTATTTGAAACAGACAATCGATGGTGATTTTGAAGGAATGCACGTTGTACTCGATTGTGCACACGGTGCAACTTCTACAATTGCGACGCATGTATTTGCAGATTTAGAAGCGGACCTCACAACAATGGGGGCATCTCCAAATGGCTTAAACATCAATGATGGCGTTGGTTCTACACATCCTGAAGAACTTGCTAAACTTGTCCTTGAGAAAAATGCGCAGATCGGACTTGCATTTGACGGGGATGGAGACCGCTTAATCGCAGTTGATGAAACAGGAACAATTGTAGATGGGGATCAGATTATGTATGTAATCGGAAGTTATCTTCACTCTAAAGGCGCATTGAATTCAGACACGATTGTTTCAACGGTCATGAGTAATCTTGGATTCTATAAAGCGTTAGAAGAACAAGGAATCGAGAGTGCTCAAACAGCAGTGGGTGATCGTTATGTTGTTGAGGAAATGCGTAAAGGAAACTACAATCTTGGCGGCGAACAGTCAGGACATATTGTTTTACTGGACTACAATACAACAGGAGACGGCCTCATCACGGGGCTGCAGCTTGTCAATATTATGAAGCGAACAGGTAAGAAGCTGTCTGAACTTACGAGCGGCATGACGATTTATCCGCAAAAACTTGTCAATATCCGAGTGACGGATAAACATGCAGTAACGGACAATGCAAAAGTTGCTGCAATTATTAAAGAAGTGGAAGTTGAAATGGCTGGAGAAGGACGTGTTCTCGTAAGACCTTCTGGTACTGAGCCATTGGTTCGAGTAATGGTCGAAGCACCTACAACTGAAGCATGTGAAAGTTATAGCACGCGAATTGTCAATGTGGTCACACAAGAAATGGGACTGGACTGACAGCAACTTATGAAGAACTGGGGTTCCTGGATTATAAAGGACTTCAGTTCTTTTTCAAAAGTTAGAAATTGAAGAGTTGCTGGGGTTAAAGAGAAGTTCGCCCGGAGTTGGGAATGGGGAGGTGTAGGAGTGGACTATGATAAGTATCAAAAGCTGCTCATCGAAAAAATAGGAAGTGCTTTTACGCAATGGGACCATCAGAGAATGGTGAAGGAGTCCGAACTCTATGCGTTTCTTCATACATTGAAGGGAACTGCAGGGACGATTGGTCTCGGTGAGCTGGCGGAGTTTTGCAATGCACATTTAGAAATTTTGTCTCCAGATGATGAATCCGGTATTCCTATCTCATCATTAAAGAATTTTAAAAAGAACATTCGGTTACTTGCCAACGGGAACAAAAAGAAAAGGCGGGACCTCGTGCTACCGGACTTATATGTAAATAAATTCGATCAAGAGACCTTCATCTTAATCATAGATGATGATTTGGAATTTGTGTCGTTTGTCAAAGAATTGCTGGAACAATTGGGGGCCCAAGTACTTGTAGCGATGAATGGTACGCGAGGGATTCAGCAATTTTACGACATGCAGCCCAATATCGTATTGATCGATCTTCAGCTTCCGGATATGACAGGGTTGGATGTATTTGAAAAAATCAAAGATACTGCAAGTGATCGTCATGTCATCTCCATTTTAATGAGCAGTCACCAAACGAATGAGGTCGTTGCACAGGCGTATGCAGCAGGTTTGATGGATTTCATTCAGAAGCCAATTGAATTAGATTTGTTTTTGCCTTACTTATTCAATCGGGACAAGCTGCAGAAGTCGATTAGCCAATCCATTACGACGGACGGTTTAACAGGCGTAGGTAATCGGAAACGCTTAGATGAGATACTTAAGTATAGTGAACGGTTAACGAAACGCTCTGGGATTCCATTCTCTGTCGTTATGATGGACTTGGATCATTTTAAAAGTGTAAATGATACATATGGACATCCTGCAGGAGATGAAGTACTGAGGGTATTCAGCCAAGTTGCACTAAAAGAAAAACGTGAGACGGATTATATCTTCCGTTACGGTGGAGAAGAGTTTGTCATGGTCATTTCCGGTGATAAGGACGAAGCCTATACCTTGGTGGATAGAGTGCATAAGTCGTTTAACGGTATTGTATTTGAAGAAGGGGATCGTAAGTTTTCAGTTACGTTCTCTGCAGGAATCGCAGAGTATGACAGCAGAATGGAAATGCTGCTGGTGGAGGCTGACCAAGCACTTTATCAGGCAAAACGCACTGGGCGTAATCAAAGCATCTTATTTGATAAGAATCTTGTACAAGTAAAACGTAAACTGCAAGTGATCATTGTTGACGATGATCTCCTGATTCGGACAATGCTGGAAGAAGAACTGAGCGGATGGGACGTTCCAGATATTGAGTTATCGATCAGGTTGTTTGAGGATGGAGTTACATTTTTAGCAGCGGATTGGTATGATCCGGATACAAACTTCATTATCCTGCTGGACGGTATTATGCCAGGTATGGATGGACTGGAAGTGTTAGAGCGCTTAAAGCGCAGGCCTGACACGAATAATATCCTGGTCTCGATGATGACTGCCCGAACAAGCGACGAAGACATTAAGTCTGCGCTATGGCTTGGTGCTGATGACTATATGATGAAGCCATTCCAAAATAATGAGATTCTGTCTCGGATTCAAAACTTATCATCCAGAATGTTTTAATACAAAATTGACTGCACCAGGGGGATCGCTCATGGAAGATGGCAAGAAAATATTGGTGGTCGATGATGAAGAGATATTACGGATGCTAATCGCTGATACGCTCTCTTTTGAAGGGTATACGGTAGAAGAGGCGCAAGATGGACAGGAAGGGTTTGATAAGGCGGCAACTGGCCAATTCGATGTCATCCTGCTAGATTATATGATGCCGAGGTTAACAGGTCCAGAGGTCTTGGAACGCTTACAACCGCTCAATCTTGGGATTCCAATTATTATGCTGACTGCAAAAGTACAGCAATCAGATCGTGATTTAGCTGCCCATTTCGGAGCGGATTACTTCATGCCGAAGCCCTTCAGCCCTTCTGAACTTGTAACGCTGGTTAAACAAGTATTGGATAGCCCATCTAACTGAAAAAAACGCTAGTTCCTGGTTTGGAAACTAGCGTTTTTTCATGCTTTCATACTGTATTTGTTTCTTAAGTAAATGGCAGATCCATTCAAAATGAATAAGCTGATGAGCAATACAATACTGGCAGCTGCAGCGAGATGCGCATAATCTGCGACGAGTGCCGCATCCAAAGTCCAGTAGTAGATTTGCATTGGCAGCACTGTGAATCGATCTAAAATCCCCCCTGGAAACGGAATGAGCAACGCTGGTATGCCAAGAACGACAAGTGGGGCAGTCTCTCCTATGGCTCTTGAAAGGGCTAAAATGGCTCCTGTTAGAATAGCAGGCAGCGCAACGGGTAAAATAACGGATTGGATAGTTTGCCACTTAGATCCCCCCAGCGCATAAGAGGCATCCCCAAGCTGACTGGGGACAGACCGAAGCGCTTCTTGTGCGGCGACTATAACGATTGGAAGAATCAGCAGTGATAAAGTGAGTCCTCCCGCTAGCACCACACTTCCAAACCCAAGCGCTCTAACAAAAACGGTTAATCCTAGAATTCCATAAACGATGGAAGGGACGCCCGCGAGATTGCCGATATTGGTTTGGATAAACGTTCGGATCCTGCCGTTTTTTGAATAGAGTTCCAAGTAAACGGCCGACCCGATTCCAACCACCATGGTTACAGGAACAACAACGGCAAGCAGCCAAAATGTACCGAGTACAGCTCCCATAATACCTGCCTTTTCAGGAGCGGTGGAAAAGCGTCCTGTTAGAAAATCCAGGGAAAGCCAGTTTAATCCTTCAGATATGATTCGGACCAGCAAGATCCCCATGATGCCGATTCCAAACAGAGCAGCAGCACCAAAGAGAAGTTTAGCCGAACGGTCTGCGAGCAGGCGGTAACGAGTTCTGGTTGGACTCGTCGGTTGCTGGGTATGGAGCATTTTAATAGACCTCCCGAAACTTGCGTGCGATTTTTCCTGCAAGTAAATTCATAAGTAATGTTGTGGCAAATAGAGTCATTGCGACCGCGTAAAGACTGTAGTAAACAGTAGAACCTGCTGCTGCATCACCGCTAGTGACTTCAACGATATAGGCGGTCATCGTTTGCATGGACTCTGTAATATCAAATGTGAAGTTCTTGGAACTGCCGCTGGCAATGGTAACAATCATCGTTTCCCCGAGCGCACGTGATATACCGAGAACGAAGGAAGCGATAATACCGGAAAGCGCAGCCGGCACGACTACTTTCACTGCCGTTTCTAATTTAGTGGCACCCAGTGCTGCAGAACCTTCACGCATCGCTTCAGGTACAGATCGCATCGCATCTTCTGAAAGTGAAGCAATCATCGGTATGATCATCACACCCATTACCAAACCGGGACTTAATATATTCGTCGCTTCAAGACTGGGAATCCATTGACGCAGCAGAGGCGTAACAAATGTGAATGCAAAGAATCCGTAGACAATCGTAGGAACGCCGGCTAGTAGTTCTAGTGCAGGCTTTAGAATGCTTCGAACTCGTTTAGACGCATATTCACTCAAATAGATGGCTGCCATAAGACCAATAGGACCTGCGACCAAGATTGCAATTCCAGATGAAACAAGGGTCCCCATTACAAGCGGGAGTATCCCATATTCGGGTGTTTGACTCAGTGGTTTCAACACAGTTCCTGTAAAGAACTCGATTATCGGAACTGCTTTGAAAAACTCAATGGTTTCGGTCATCAGAATGATGAGAATCCCTACCGTCGTAAAGACGGATAGGGAAGCAAGCAGGAACAGAACTCGCGGAATATATGTTTCCAGCGTTTTTCTGAAGGTCTTCTGGTTTTGATTGTGACGGATGAGGTCACGAATACTGGTGCTGCTTGAGCTTGCTGGGATTGGAGATGTCATAACCTCTCCTCCTTTTCTGCAATGAATGGCGGTATTTTACTTATCACCCAGTGTATTCAGGAAATCCAAGTTCTCTTTACTTTCAGCTTCAGGAATTGGAGCAAACCCAGTTTCCCCAGCCATCTTGTTGGCATTCTCTAACACATATTTAGCATAATCAAGTACCTGAGGCTTTTCTTTTGCATGCCCTACATTCAAATACGTAAAGACGGGGCGAGTGAAGGTTGCATAATCGCCATCTTCAGCAATTGTTTCGAGGGATGGTTCAACAGGACCATTCCCAAAGTCGACAGGTACCGCTTGAAGTTTCTCTTGGTTGCCTGCATAGTACCCAAATCCGAAGAATGCGATGCCATTCTTGTCTTCAGAGACAAGTGTGACGAGTGTCGAGTAGTCTTGCTGCAAATTAACAGAAGGCTTTAAATCTTGTTCTTCCAACACTTTTTCATAGAAGAATTCGTAAGTTCCGTGGTTTTCATTAGGTCCCATGGCTTTGATTTCTTCGTCTGGCCAAGAAGGGTCCAGATCCGACCACTTAGTGATGTCACTGTCTGCTGTGAAAATGCTAATGAGTTGTTCAGGTGTCAGCTGATCCACCCAGTCATTGTCCTTGTTGACAACGAATGTGAGACCATCCAGTGCGAGTTTGAGTTCTTTCACTTCAATCCCTGCATCTTCTGCCGCTTGAGTCTCTTCATCTTTTATATTACGAGAAGCATCATTGAAATCTGTTCCATCTTTCACAAGGAATTTCTTGAATCCAGCACTTGTTCCAGCACGGCTCACTTCTACAGATACACCCTCTTGTTCTTCTAACATGTAGTTTTCAGCAAGTTTCGCCATGAGCGGGTAAACCGTCCCAGAACCATCGATGAGAACACTGCCTTCAAGTTCCGCAGCAGCATTAGCGGAAGCTGTACCGCTTTCCTCGTCCTTTGCGTTACAAGCAGTAAGTGTGAGAGCCGCCACTCCGATAAGAATGGATTTTTTAATGGATTTGATCAATGAATGTTCTCCCCTTTGTTTATGTTTTGTGTGCCTTTCAACTTTTAGTATAGGGGTGGAGTGTAAAGGCAGTATGGGAGAAATGTAAAGACTGTGTAAAGATGAAGGGGGG
>JARIBI010000179.1 GCA_029257435.1 Sporosarcina sp.
CGGGACCAGGCACCCTCGGGGAACTACAGGTTTTATCGAAAGGAGTGGGATTGGTGAGAAAATGGATTGTTGGGGTGCTGCTGGGGATTCTTGTGCTGGCTGGCGTTGCGGGGATCTTTTTGAAAGGGACAGTGACGGATCAGGTGTTGGCCACGGAATCGATCCATGTGATGGTCGAAATGCCGCGGTTAGTGTCACTGTCTTTTGAAAAAGATGCGGTCCGGGACGTGGAGAATACGAAAGAGATTACTCATACATACGCTGTGCAGCGATTCGGCAAAAAGGTCGGGACGTTCGAGTTAACGGAACGAACGCTTGGCAATGGGTCGAAGTTTCTTTTTGAGCGGCTGAAGAATGATGGCCGGCTCAGCCTTAGCTTAAAGACGTCTTATCACTTTAACGCAGCGAGTGATGTCCAGCTGACTTCCTGGAATCCTCGCAAGGTGGATCACCCTCACCACGATACGTTCGGAACGGATCCTACTGTGAATCCGTTCGGGAAGCTGACGATTGAAAACAATGCTTTTCAGGAGGCGGTTGTCGGGAATTCATTCACATCGAAAGAACTTGTGAAGAAATATGATGTCGGAGAAAGTCGGATTCGCGAACTCGACAAAGAAGTGCAGGATGTGAAGGTGACGGATGACGGGTTTGCCCGCGGGTCGAAGGCTGACGGTCATCAGGTTGCTGAGTCTTGGGTGTTGCTTGCGGATGCGCCGTTGTTTAAGTCTGAGGACGAAGAGGACGAGTATATTGACTTCGCTTTAGAAAATCAGTTTTCCCAGTTGAATTGGCTGACGATGGATGGGCCTTATACGAAGCTCCCGTTCTCGATTGATCCCGGAACGAAGATGGGCTATGGTCGGGTGATTGGCCGCATGGAAGATGATGTGGCGATGGACTGGTATGGGAAATCGGAGTCGTTGTTTTTTGAAACGATGGTGTTGAATTCCCGAGTGAACTTGTTGAATTACATTGCTGAGTTTGGCGGCACGCGCTGGCCGACGGAGTATACGAGCGCATGGCTGAATAATGCGTATGGAATTAAAGCGCCTTATGTCGACACGCGGTATAACGAATACGTGGCTTTTTTCTTGGATGATACGGAGAAGAAACTCGACGACGAGGTGGATGAGTCGAAGCTGTATGTGCCGGTGTATGCGGATTACTTGCTGTCACGGATTGAAAAAGGCGAAACGATCGAAGCCGGTGACGGATTCATGATTGTCGATTATTTCGATGAGGACCCGGAGACGGCTATCCCCCATGCGTCATTGAATCATGAGCTGGGCGGCTTGAAGATTTTGCTGACTGCGTATCGCGATACGGACGATGCTAAGTATTTAAAAGCTGCCAAGAGCGTCATGAAGGGCATTGAAGCCTTCGGCGCGGATCAAGGCGGCTGGATTCGCGACAACAGCGATTTATGGTATCAGGCGCGTCCAGACGGCACGTTCTCTGGCGATGACTATCCTCAATTGACGCTGGTGGATTTGGTGGAGACCCAGAGTCTGCTGGAAGAGATGGGGATGGCGCGGAATGCATTCTTTGATGAGTTGATCCATGCGAAGATGAAGTTTTTGGAAGATAGCGGTGAAGAATTGATTGAGAAGGTTACGAAGCATTTGAAACAGGGGTGAGGGTGCCCCTGTTTTTTATTTTGAGTAGGGTCGCGGGGCTGCTTGAGCGGATTTTTGATGTGCTTGATCACTTTCGGCGATGGCTTGAGCGGATTAAACTGTTGCTTGATCAGTTTTCCGTTTGCTTGAGCAGGGACTCCCCTGGCTTGATCAATTTTTGGATAACTTGAGCGGATGCGTACTTTGCTTGAGCACAGTTTACTAGTTTTCGTGAATCTCTTCACTCTAAATGCGCAGCGAAGCGGAGCACACCAATTAGTCTTGGTCTTGGTGCATGGGAGTGATTGATTGGACGCGATTTTGGATTGCGTGGGTATTTGGAGGGTGCCGCGTGATGGGGATTGAGGTTGGCTTGAGCGGAATTGCCACTTGCTTGATCACTTTCACGCTTGCTTGAGCGGAATCGCCTCTTGCTTGATCACTTTTATGTTTGTTTGAGCGGGTTCTCCTTTGCTGAGTCCTATACATATTGAAAACCCCCACACGCAGGATTATCTGCGTGTGGGGGTTTTAGGATTGATTAATTATTAATGATCGTTACAACGTCTTCACGGATGTAGCCTGTTTCAGCGCTGGCTTTGTCACTGATCACCTCGTACCAAGTCATGCCATCGTCGCCTTTCACAGAACTGATGACTGTTAGTGGATAGCCGAGTGCCAGTCCGTTGCTTGTGTCTTTGTATACACCGTTATAACGGGCTTTGTATGTGAACAGGATGGAAGCGTTCGTGCTTGGTGCCGTGCGGATATTGGTTGGGATTTCAAGATTCGTCAACGCGAATTGCTTGTAGCGCCCGAAGTCTTTACCGCCTGCTGCTTTATCCAAGTCATACATGTGTGCGCCTGCTTTTGCTCCCCACGTCGGATCCGATGCGTAGTTCACATTGAAACCGGTTGTTTTGTTGCCGAAGGCTGCGCCTTGAGCACGGCCCAATGCGTTTGTCGGGTCCATATAGTTAGGGTCCAGGAAGTCTTTGACGAGTGCGACTGCACTGTCCACTGGATTTTTGAATGTCCCTTTGTCTGGGCATAGTTTCGTAAGTGAATCGTATTTGTAAAGACCGAACAAGTTGTTGCATGTTTGTGCAGTTTTACTCATGCCGTAGTCGCCTTCGTGTACAGCGAGCGATAGGATGAGGAGTGCATTGACGTGATAGTCGTTTTCGAGTTTCTTAAAGCTTGAGCCAAGGCCGATGAGCTTCGATTTTTTAGATGCATCTGTGTAGCGTCCTGCGTATTTCTGTTCGCGTTCTTTCAAGACGTTCATGATTAACGCATCGAGCTCTTCTCCCGTGTAACTTGTTTTTGACCGGGCAGATAAGAACTGGAAGTATGGCAGGAACGTTCCTGCGAATTTACCGTTTGTTTCATAGAAATGAACGCCATCCGGGCTATGATACGTGCCATTGTTCTTCAAGAAGTCCGGTGCAAGCTGTACGTAATAGGAAGCGGATTTCTTGTCCATGTAGTTATACGTGTGATGGGTGAGCGTCCCCCACTGGCTGACTGTGTAATAATCTCTGTTTGTGTCCGTCACGAGTTCAATCGGAATGAGGTCGATTTCTGAGTGCTTGGCGTAGCCTTCTGTTGCGCCCACCTGCACTTTGACGAATTTGTCGTTAGAGCCGAGATATTTAAGTTCTCTGCCATGCTGTACATAGGTTGCTTGCTTTTTAAATTCTGGATCAAAATAGATGATTGTGTTTTCTTTCACTTTTGCTTTTGATAATTTATCTCCAAAAGCCATTCCGCGGCGCACGCGGATGAGTTCGTTTCCACGGTACATCGCTGTGCACTTGGATGAGTTGTTGAATTGATCAGCCGCTTTCAGATAATCGGAGTAACCAGTCGTTTGCTTTTTCAACTTGCCGTTTTCGAGTGTTGCCACGTAGTAGTCACTTTCGACAATCGGCGGTTGTGGTGCTGGCGGTTCCGGTTTCACCGGATCTTCTGGCGGTGTTGGCTGCTCAGGTGTATCCGGAATTTCAGGTAAATCAGGCGGCTCATACGCTGCGGCTGCTTTTAAGTAACGGGAAATGAATGCCGCGGCCTGCTCGCGTGTTGTATTCGATTTCGGTTCGAACCGCATCGAGCCGTCTTTGTTCGGAATTCC
>JARIBI010000003.1 GCA_029257435.1 Sporosarcina sp.
CCCCCAAACGCATATGCAAAAAACGGCTAAAGAAAAAGAGGATACTGTAAAGACAAACGAATCAATAGCTAACAAACAGGTTGATCAGTATATACCCTCTCAAAAAGAAAAAAGCGTTGTGTATGAGAAGCCTATGGCTAAGCCGGATATGCCGACAATTGACCGGCTAAAAGCGGAGAGTGAGAAAGTTCATGAAAACCTGATGAATTTGGTTTGTCAGCTGCTTGAAAGACAAGGGATTACTATGGAAGATGCAGTGAGCGGGAAAAAAGAAGTCGTTGTGGACGAACAAGCCCGCTTAGAAGCACAAACGGCAATTGGAGAGGGAGGCCCGCTTAGTCCTGAAAAGCTCAGTGACAGTATAGTCGACTTTGCCAATGCCATTTCTGGCGGTGACAAGAGTAAGTATGATCTTTTAAAGAATGCAATTGAAGAAGGATTTAATGAAGCGAAGAAAGCTTTAGGCGGAGAGCTTCCCGAGATATCACAAAAAACATATGATCTCGTAATGGAGAAATTGAACAAATGGAAAGACGAAGAGTAAGAATAAAGGACGAGACCCATCATTTTTCTCAATTTTATTTTGTAACATAAAATTAACATGAGAAGTTCTTGATCGATACCATTAACAATTCTATTTAGGTTTTTTATACGGCTCCGACACCATCTCTAGTGGATGGTGTTTTATTTTGGCCGAATACCGAGTGGCAAGCGCCAAGCGCTCATAAATAGCAATATGTGATCATAAATCAGGAGAAATGCTCATAAATCTGGGAATGTGCTCATAAACGTGGAAACGCGCTCATAAAACTTGAAAAGTGATCATAACCCAATAAGAGTGATCATAAATCACAAAAAGCGCTCATAACCTTCAACTGATAACCACAGTTCCGCATCTTCCCCTGAATGTTTCAGCCAAACAAGGGAATCCTGAACATATGGGAGGATGATAAAATGAATGAATTTTGTGCGGAACTGTGGGCAGAAGATTCAACGCCTGAGAGCCAGATCGATTGTCAATGTTGCGGTCTTTATCAACAAGGGTCACGAATGATTTGGGGAGAAGGAAATCCGCATGCCCCCATTGTGATAGTCCTGGACAATCCTGGTGCGCGTGAAGATAAAGAAGGAAATTCGATGGTCTGCGGCACACGGCAGACGTTGCAGCAAGCGCTCTATGAAGCAGGTTTACGTCAGGAACATACCTACGTCACCTATATTTTAAAAAGAAGACCCACACGGAAATATGATAAAGAACATGTCCGCTCCATTTGCATCCGTCATTTGGAAGAGCAGTTGACCAAGCAAAATCCTGAACTCATAGTATGTTTGGGAAATGTAGCTGTACAATCGTTCTTCAAAGATCCGGAAGTGGATGTGAAAGGATTACGGGGATCATGGCATGAAGTAAGAGGATACCAAACAACAGTAGCTTACCATCCTCTAGCTGTCAGACGAAGACCCAATCTACTTAAACTCTTTAAAGAAGACATCAACTTTGTATCCAAAAAGCTCGATACCCTCAAATAACCGTTTCCGGTAATTCGGAGACGGTTTTGTTAGTTATTTTGCAACTGATTTCTATCAGTATTTTGTGATATAAATTCTGAAGTATGAACATCAATACATAGTCGGTAAGAAGAGCCTACTTGTTATGAGATGCTGAACTTCTACAGGGTTCATTGATAAAAAAGGAACCGTCACAACTGCAGGCCAACAGCATATCTGCAATTGTGATGGTTGTCATTTCCATTACTGTGGCTGTCTTATTATCAATTGTGATCGGGCGCAAAATATCCAGACCTATAAATGAGTTTAGTAAAGTGATTGACCAAACCGCCCAATTTAATTTCACTGAAAATTAACATATTAGTAATAGAAAAGAGCATGGAACAAATCAATAACTACACAAGACAGTCCAAAGAAAACGGTTATCGAACTCCACGAGAAGTCTTCGGAAATCGAAAAATTCTCTGGCTTTATTACTTCAATTTCGAAACAACCCAATTTGCTGGCATTAAACGCAGCTATTGAATCTGCACGCGCCGGAGAAGGAGTTGCGGATGAAGTACGGACACTTACCGAAGATGCAAGTAATGCAGCAAATCACATAAGCCAGCTAATTAGTGAAATCAAGCAAGACATTTCACAAGCGGTAGATAGTACGACAGATAAATATGAAGCAGTGAAAAATGGCACTTCGTTAGTGAGTGAAGCGGGTGAAGCATTCAGGAGTATTTTACAGGCAGTTCAATCTGTTTCTGAACAAACAAACGAAGCAACATCGATTTCAACAGAAGTCGAAAGTGTCATGGGGACGTTGCTGAATTCAATCGACCAAATTTCTTCATTGTACGAAAAGTTAGCAATTCACTCTGGTGAAATCGCGACAACGACAGAAGAGCAAACTGCAACCGTAGACGAAGTTGCTTCCGCAGCTAAAAACTTATCCGACATCGCTGAAGATTTAAGAGGAGAAATTGGAAAGTTCACTGTGTAACTCGGAGATAATCATTAGGTTATATCGGAAACAATTTAATGGAATGGTAAGAAGGCAGCCAATGGTTAACTTGGCTGCCTTCGTTTTTATGTGTTCAAAAACATGCTTTACTCTTCTGGATGAACGAACACCAGAATCTTACCCTCCTGAACGTCTTCAGAATAACGTTCGGCTTCCTCATCGGAGACTCCGATTTCCATCAGCGCATGCTTCAATCCGCCAGCACCAGATCTGGCGCCTACAACGGCTCCGCCAATTGTTGAAAGAATAGGGCCTGCTGCCAACACAGCACCAAGCCCGGGAACCGCAATTGCAGATATCCCCGCGATTACGCCTGCTATACCAAGTGTTCCCCCAGTTACAGCTCCTGCTATGGCTCCATCCTTATTGGAAGGTTTTACTACCTGTGTAATTTCAGATAGATCTCTTGTGTTTTGTGCGATTACTGAAATTTCCTCAATTGTGAAGCCTGTTTTTTTTAGGCCTTCTACAACATCAGCCGCTTGTTGCTCATTTTCATATACTCCAATAACATGATTCTTCATGGAACTTACCTCCTGTTTGCTTCAACCCTGCATTCTATACCCGCTCTTTCTTTTTTTTAGACACATTCCATTTACAAGTTTTCTTTTTTAGAATAGTTAAGTGGGATACAGTGTGTTGTGTCTTTTGTTTCAGGTCGACGCTGCAAAAAACTCAAAAAGTGATCATACCCCAGGCAAAGCGCTCATAAAACTCAAAAAGTGATCATACCCCGGGCAAAGCGCTCATAAAACTCAAAAAGTGATCATACCCCGGGCATAGCGCTCATAAATCCCGAAAAGTGATCATACCCCGGGCAAAGTGCTCATAAATCTCGAAAAGTGATCATACCCCCGGGCAAAGCGATCATCCCCCTCAAATCTATCCCTTCAAGCTCTCAAATTCCAACAAAAAAAGACCAGCCGCAGCTGATCTCCCTCACTCACCATCATCTTCCCATTAAAAACAAGTAAACTGATCAATGCGATCTAAGTCAATTCCAGTATAAACCCAGCGTCGCCACTGATCACTCCACTGATATCCTGCAACTGACGTTCTGCCGACAAAG
>JARIBI010000154.1 GCA_029257435.1 Sporosarcina sp.
TCTAACTGCTTCAGCAACTAAACGATGTAAAAAAAGCATTAAGGAACCTGTAAGAAAAATTTTTAATCCGTTATTTAGTAAATTCAAATTCAAAACTCCATTCTTGGATCAATTCAATCTGGCCCGACTCTTAAATTCATACTTTATAGTAACTACACTCTGTTGCCTGGAGCGGAAGACGGACGACTCCGAAGGGATCAGCGCAAGCCTTAACGAAGAACGGCTTTTGCGAGTGAAGCGCAGCGAGAAGGAGCACATCTTTGTACTCGCCTTGAGACACCTCAGGTACTGCCTTAATTTCTGTAAAAGGCTCAGAAATAACCCTTCGCTGTTCGCTTGGCTTAAGCCACGCCCTTAAGAAAGAGTTCGGAGGTACGGAAAGTAACAGTCTATATGCAATATTGTTTCGCCATTTGTGCTTAATCTCAAAAATACTACAACCTTAACATCATTATACCAAAGATATCCATAAAATTTTCAAAAGAATGAAAAAAAGCATCGCTAATTGCGATGCTACTAACAAGGCTTTATTTTGATGTGAATTTATTGTCAATTTCACCTTTGCAAAACAGGATATTTTAGACGGGTTCACGTTCTTTACAAATAGAAATCAGGCGTTGATACATAGTCGTCATCTCTCAATAGCATTATTTCACTGCTCACCCACTGTTTCTAATAGAGCCGACTTTGATTCTGACAAGGAGGAAATCCATTTATATCCAGAATCATATAGGAACCGTACTTTTTTAAAGCAAATTGCGCTTCGTATAACTATTCAATTACATGAAGTTGACCATTAGTAACTCATCATAAAATCCCCGATGTCCCTTGCCCATTTTACAATGAAATTCCATCTGGCTGATTGATTAAAGAGTCTATTATATAATGCCATTGCATCGCCATCGCCTCTTATACCATCTTATTATGAATGGAGGCATTTAGTGATTGTCTTTCTTCTGGATGTTTTCTTCTGAAAGGCCCTGGAATTTCAGATTACCCTTCTCACTATTTTAGAATACATCTGTTCCATCGGTCATTTAATCGTTCACTTGCAGGTGTTCCAATTACTTGAAGAAAATTATTATTTTTTGAAATTGCTTTCAATGACTTTCCCATTATGTAAAGAATATTGAGCAAAGTCACTTGCTACAAAAACGTTAGGGAAAATTTCTTGTCCTTCTTTTTTAAATGCATCAATGTCACTTGGAAGAAAGCGTGAACTAATATGTGTCGCGATAAGCGCTTTTGCACCGGCTGTTTTCACAATTTCTGCGGCTTGTTGAATCGTAGAATGTCCAAAATCTTTTGCCAGCTGACCCGTTTCTTCGTTGAATGTCGCTTCATGCACGACTAGATCAGCACCCTTTGAAAGTTCCATGGACGCTTCACATACACTGGTGTCCCCTAGAATCGTTACAACAAATCCTGATTTCGGATCACCTATGACAGAGGCGCTAGTAACAATCTTTCCATTTTCTAATGTAATATCATTCCCATTTTTGAGCTGCTGCAAAAGAGGACCCTTCGGCACACCAGCTTCCGTAGCTTTATCAATCAATAACTTTCCAGGCAGCGGCTTTTGAACAATCCTGAATCCAAAGCATGGGACGACATGCGATAACTCGCGCGCAGTAATGATATAGTCGTCATCCTCAAATACAATACCTTCTTTAATCTCATGGATTTTTAACGGGTATGTAAGGTGAGTTTTCGTTAGTCGTAATGTCGTTTGGATCCACTCTTCGATTCCTGCCGGCCCATAAATATCAAGCGGACTGTCTCCGCCCAAGAATGAGCGGGAACCGATAAATCCCGGTATTCCAAATAAATGATCTCCATGTAAGTGTGTAATAAACATTTTTGTCACTTTTCTCGGTTTTAATGTTGTATGAAGCATTTGATGCTGTGTTGCTTCCCCGCAGTCAAACATCCAATATCCTCGCTCTTCGGAAGACAGATTCAAAATAATAGACGTCGTATTACGCAATTTTGAAGGCATTCCTGCGCCAGTACCCAAAAACTGTAAATCCATAATCAACTCCTCCTTTCTATTGTTTTCCTTTAAGAATCGTCCCCGGGCCAAATCGATCATTCATTCGTGAAACTAGCTTTTGCATGGACACTTCTTTATCATGACGCTCAAAGTTATCGAACGACAGCTGTTCGTGCAATTCTTCAAATGGAATGACATTAAATACTGTAATACCCAATAGTCGGATAGGCTCTCCATCCCAGTGAAGACGAAACAGTTGCGCGGCTTCTGTATAGATCTCGTTCGCGCGATATAATGGATTCAAGACAGTTTTACTTCTAGATTGGTTCCTCCAAGCTGCTGTTCGGATTTGAATAGAAATAACTGTTCCCGCCAGCTGTTTAGCTTCCAACCGGCCGGCCACTTTTTCTGCGAGACTTTGAAATACGGCTAGACAGGGTTCCAATTCGGTTTCATCAATTGCAAGTGTAGTAGAACTCCCAACACTTTTTCGTTCTGCGGAGGCTTCCGGATCCACAATTCGATGATCTTCTCCATTGGCACGCTCTTTCAATCTAAGTCCTCTTTTACCAAGCGTCATTTTCATCTTCAGATCATCTGCAGTTGCAAGGTCGCCGATTGTTTGAATTTTTGCTTGAGCGAGCTTTTCAGCACTACTTTTACCAATTCCATGCATCTCAATCACGGATAGCGGCCATAAGACTTTGTGAACTTCCCGTTTTCTTAGAATAGTGATCCCCATGGGTTTTTTCATGTCGGAAGCAGTTTTAGCTAAAAATTTATTCGGTGCAATTCCAATAGAGCAGGGTAAGTCCAGTTCACGTAATATCCGTTCTTGCATATCTTTAGCAATCCCCAGCGCGTCCTCTAATCCGCCAATAGCTGTAATGTCAATGTAAGCTTCGTCAATCGAGACCGGTTCCACTAACTCTGTATACGTCCTCAGTATATCGAACACTGCCTGGGAGGCTTGTCTGTACTTTTCAAAGTCTGGAGGTATCAGGACCAGCTGAGGGCACACTCGTTTCGCTTCTCCGACAGTCATTGTCGTATAGACTCCAAATGCACGTGCTTCATATGAACAGGTAACTAAGATTCCTCTCCGTGCTTTTGGGTCCCCTGCCACAGCCAGTGCGAGTCCTTTCAAATCTGGATTATGCGCTTGTTCAACAGACGCAAAGAAACAATTCATATCCAAATGAAGAATGACTCGACGGTTGACATGTTCTTTGCGATCCATTTATTCACCTCTCACCTTCAAGAAAAAACCGGGCAGCGTACTCCCCGGTTTTCACAGTTACACGTTTTCTGAAACTTGCTGATCCACATAGTCAGTAATATCATCCATACCTGCCAATGTATCAGAAAGAATTGTCGGATCAATCATTGTAATAACTCGATTTTCCAAATTTGCTACTGAAGAGAAATAAGGGGTTTTAGAATAAGCCATCAACCCTTTTGATGTCAACGTGTCCTCGGAAATATCAAGGATTTCTTTTGCTTCCAGCACGAGTAAGCCAAAGTAGGCTCCTTCTGTCTGGACAACCACAACTTTAGCATTTGGGTCATCTTTTGCAGAGTTTCCATATAAAATTTGCTGGAAATCCAAAATAGGAACGAGTTCACCGCGAATTTTCATTAATCCAAGCAGGTATTCCGGTAAATGAGGAATCGGATTCACTCTTTCCAACTCTTCAATGGAAACCGTTTGTTCAACTGGAATGGCATATTCTTCATTGCCGCAGCGAACGACTATCGCTTTCGTGTTTTCCATATTATTAAACCTTCTTTCCGCGGTTAGTCACGGTACGCACAATTTCAAGTAGCAATTCCGCAAGTTTGTTGAGCTCTTCAACAGGCATACGCTCGTTTTTAGTGTGGATTTCTTCATAACCGACAGACAATGTAACTGTAGGGAAGCCATGTCCATTAAAGATATTACCGTCACTGCCTCCGCCACTCGTCTTCAATTCCGGTGTACGGCCGATCGCACGAATTGCTTCCGAAGCTACTTGAACGACTTCGTCATTCTCGTCAAAATGGAACCCTGGAGACATAAGACGCACTTCCGTCTCAGCCGTACCCCCCATTTTTTCAGCAGTTTCGGCAAACGCTTTTACCATATGTTCGGTTTGAGCTTGTAACTTCTCATAATCGATGGAACGAGCTTCTGAGACGATGTTAACTTCATCACAAACAATATTCGTTGCTTGTCCACCAGAAAACATTCCGATGTTAGCAGTTGTTTCCGAGTCAATCCTGCCAAGTTTCATGGCTGCAACTGATTTTGCAGCAATTGTAATCGCGGAAACTCCTTTTTCAGGTTCTACTCCAGCGTGGGCTGTCCGTCCATGAATGGTTGTCTTCAATTTCGCATTATATGGAGCAGCTGTGACGATTCCTCCGACTTTTCCATCACTGTCAACTGCGTAGCCGTATTTTGCATGCATAACCGTTCTATCAATTTCCCGCGCACCTGCTAGACCGCTTTCTTCCCCGGCAGTAATGATAAATTGCAAATCACCATGCGCTTCTCCACTTTCTTTAAGTGTCCGCATCATCTCAAACAGTGCAGCAAGTCCCGCTTTGTCGTCTGCACCTAGAATTGTTTCTCCTGCAGAATAGATGTATCCATCTTCTTTTAAGACTGGTTCAATTCCTGCTCCAGGCGTCACTGTATCCATATGACAAGTGAAGTAAATTGGATCTGCTTCCGGAACAGAACCTTTCATCGTCGCAATTAAGTTCCCTGCACCATGGCCAGTGCGTTCTTTTGAGTCATCTTCGAAAACATCAAAGCCCATTTGCTCCATCTTTTCTTTCAAAACGCCTACAATCTGTTCCTCGTGCAGCGTTTCAGAGTCAATCTTTACTAATTCAAAAAATTCGTCCAGCATGCGTTCGTAATTCATAGTATCTCTCCTCTTATAATGGCATATTGCCATGCTTCTTTTTAGGGCGCTGTTCTTTCTTATTTCTCATCATATCTAGCGCTTGCACTAGTTTCATGCGCGTTTCACGGGGGTCAATGACATCATCGACCATTCCTTTTGCAGCCGCTGCATATGGATTCGAGAACTTATCACGATATTCTGCGATTTTAGCTGCTCGCGTTGCTTCTGGGTTTTCACTTCCCGCTATATCACGTGCGAAGATAATGTTCGCTGCACCTTCAGCACCCATTACAGCAATTTCAGCATTCGGCCACGCGAACACAAGATCTGCACCGATTGCTTTTGAATTAAGTGCTACGTACGCTCCGCCGAATGCTTTGCGCAAAATCACTGTGATTTTGGGTACTGTCGCTTCCGAATAAGAATACAAGATTTTTGCACCATGACGAATAATCCCGCCATGCTCTTGTTTTACTCCCGGGAAGAACCCTGTCACATCTTCAAATGTAATCAGCGGAATGTTAAAGGAATCACAAGTCCGAATGAACCTCGAAATTTTATCCGAAGAATCAATATCAAGTCCGCCCGCCATCACTTTTGGCTGATTGCAAACAAATCCTACCGATTCTCCCTTTATTCTAGCGAATCCTACCACCGCATTTCGCGCAAATTCTTTTTGAACTTCCATGAATGAATCTGCATCCGCAATTTGCTCGATCACTTTCCGAACGTCATACGGTCTGATGGTTTCAAATGGTACGACATCCGCTAAGTCTGGACGGTAATCATCTTGATCAGACAAAGGTTGTATCGGTGTTTTCTCTTCGTTATTTTGAGGTAAGTATGTTAATAGACGGCGAACTTCTTGAAGTACTGTCTGCTCATCCGCTCCTCGGAAGTGTGCGTTACCGCTAATTGAGTTATGCACTTTTGAGCCGCCCAGGTCTTCAGATGAAATTTTTTCTCCAGTGACAGTTTCAATGACTTTCGGTCCTGTGATGAACATTTGGCTCGTATCATCGGTCATAAAAACAAAATCTGTAATCGCTGGTGAATAGACAGCTCCACCTGCACATGGTCCTAAAATGACCGATATCTGCGGTATGACGCCTGAGTAAATAGAGTTACGATAGAAGATTTCACCATAGCCATCCAGAGAGACAACCCCCTCTTGAATGCGGGCTCCGCCTGAATCATTAAGTCCAATGAATGGAGCACCATTTTTTGCGGCTAAATCCATGACGTTTGCGATTTTCATAGCATGCATTTCCCCAAGAGCTCCACCGAAAACTGTAAAGTCTTGAGAGAATAAATAAATGGGACGGCCGTTCACTTTTCCAAACCCCGTAACTACCCCATCACCAGGGCCTTCCATTTTGTCCATTCCAAAATCACGAGTACGATGTGCAACAAATGGGTTCAATTCAACAAAGGTTCCTTTGTCTACAAGCAAATCAATTCGTTCACGTGCAGTTAACTTTCCCTTTTCATGTTGGCGTGCAATGCGTTCATCGCCTCCGCCTAGTTCAATCTTACGTTTTCTATCGTAAAGTTCGTTAATTTTATCGTAAATATCCACCTTACTCATCCCCCAATGAGCGCTTGGCACATAGTTCATAAAGAACTCCAAACGAAGATTTTGGGTGCATGAATGCAACTTCCGCTCCACCTGCACCTATTTTTGGTTCTTCTTGCAGTAATCGGACTCCATTCGTCCGGAGTTCCTCCATACGCTGGCGGATATTCCGAACACCGAAAGCAATATGATGGACCCCTTCCCCGCGTTTTTCCAGGAAACTTGCAACAGCCCCTTCATTGCCGATAGGCTCAAGCAATTCGAGCTTAATATTACCTGCATCTAAAAATGCCACCGTCACATGCTGTTGCGGTACTTTTTCTACGCCTAACAATTTTAACCCAAGTGTATGTATATAATAATCTATTGAATCATCAAGACTTTTTACTGCAATACCAATATGGTCAACTTTTTCCAAGATGACACCCCTCTTCTATTGTAACCGCTTCTAAAATATTGCGCCACCAGTTGAGAAATCTGCAGATTCTGTTAAACTAAAAGTATCAAACCAATTAAGGGGTTTTTGCGCATGAGCAATAAAAAAGTTCAAAAAACAATCGTCATTATTATGATTGCTGCCATGGTTGCTTCCAGTGTCTTGTTCGGTCTCAGTACACTTTTTTAATAGAAGACACGAAAATGCAGACCGGCATCAGTTTGACTGATGCCGGTCTGTTTTTTATAGTTCTTCGCAATGCTGATCAAACTGATCTTGTAAGTTCGTTACAACAGACATTGGATCATGGCCTTCAATTTCATGACGCCCGACTTCAGCAACCATTTCGCCGTTTTTCATGAGAACGAATGAAGGTGATGATGGTAAATGGTAATCTCCGAAGTGCATGCGTGCTTGAGCAGTCGCTTCTTTGTCTTGTCCTGCAAATACTGTAACCAAGTGATCTGGACGCTTATCAAAATGAATTGCATGAAGTGCTGCCGGGCGTGCGATACCGCCTGCACATCCACAAACAGAATTCACCATGACAAGAGTTGTTCCTTCACGTTTGAACGCATTTTCAACGTCCTCCGCTGTTTTCAACTGCTCATAGCCGCCCGCTTCCATTTCCCCGCGAGCTTGGCTTGTTATATCATCCATATAAAAATTAAAATCCATTGACATATAGTTGTCCCCCTTTGATGCATAATACATCCATCATACCAGTTTACGAGTTCAATGAAAACCGTTCAGCAATTTGAGCCGATTATTCAACAATACAGGATTCCCAATTAATTTTTCTCCTTATCGAATAGTTGGTTAACTGCTCCAGCAACTGTTATCCGATCACTTAATAACTTTCTTTCCAACTCTGTCACTTCCTGCTTGCGTCCTGGTTCTTCATAAAACGCATCAATCAAGTGATCATTGATCATTGAATAGAACCAACTGCGTGTCTGGGATTGGCGTCTGTCTGTCCAATAGTTCGACTGCTCCATTACGGTTCTAAACTCTTGAATCATCTCCCAAGTTTCAGCCAATCCGGTTTCCTTTATAGAAGACACTGCCAGTGCCCGCGTTGTCCAACCAGGAGATGCAGGTTGAAGAAAATGTGCAAGCTGGCGATAATCCCTTACCGTTTTCTTAGCGAGGCGTTCGTTTTCACCATCCGCTTTATGGACAATGATGCCATCCGCAAGTTCCATAATTCCCTTTTTCATCCCTTGCAGTTCATCTCCGGCTCCTGTTAATGCAAGCAGTAAGAAGAAATCCGTCATTTCCCTAACCGCAGTTTCGGATTGACCAACACCCACAGTTTCTACCAGAATGACGTCATAGCCCGCAGCTTCGCATAGCAGCATCGTTTCCCGTGTTTTTCGGTGAACCCCACCGAGCGTACCGGCGGTTGGTGAGGGTCTGATGAAGGCTTGAGGATCGCGTGCAAGCAATTCCATCCGAGTTTTGTCACCTAGAATACTTCCACCCGTAATGGATGAGCTTGGATCGACCGCAAGAACAGCTACTTTATGGCCCGCCTTTGTCAGCATAAGTCCAAACGCTTCGATAAAAGTGCTTTTCCCCGCTCCTGGGACTCCGGTAACTCCGATCCGTATGCTTTTTCCGGTTTTAGGAAGCAGCGTACGAAGCAATTCTTGACCAGCCGGTTTGTCATGAAGGGCGACACTTTCAAGAAGAGTAATTCCTTTTGCCAGACTAAGCCGAGAACCTTCAGCAATTCCCCGCGCGAGCTCGTTCATATCAATCGGCGGTTTGTTTCTTTTAAATTTTCTTCTTTTTACAGACTTCATACCATCATGAGACGAATGCAGACCTTCCATAACGTTGAGCGCGCTCTCTTCTCGCACATCCTCATCACGCCGGTTCACTCCATCACTTCCTCATATCCTAGTTGGCGATAAATCTCTTCAATTACTTTTTGGGCAGCTACTGGAATGACGGTACCTGGACCGAATATTGCAGCGGCACCATTTTCCCTGAGAAATTCATAATCCTGCGCAGGGATAACCCCTCCAACAATGACAAGAATATCAGGTCTTCCTATTTTCGCTAATTCAGTGCGCAGTGCGGGTACTAGCGTTTTGTGTCCAGCAGCGAGCGAACTGACCCCTATGACATGGACATCGTTTTCCGCAGCTTGCAGCGCTGTTTCTTCAGGAGTTTGGAACAGCGGGCCGATATCTACATCGAACCCTAGATCTGCAAACGATGATGCGATGACTTTTGCACCGCGGTCATGGCCGTCTTGGCCCATTTTAGCGACTAGAATCCTCGGACGCCGCCCTTCGTTTTCCAAGAACTCATCTGTCATTGATTTCACTTCATCAATTTCTTCTGAGTTGGAGAAATTTTGACTGTACACACCGCTGACTGAACGAATGACCGCTTTATGTCTGCCAGACACTTCTTCTATCGCATCAGAGATTTCGCCTATGGTAGCGCGCGCTCTAGCTGCATCTACTGCAAGCGCAAGTAAGTTACCAGTTCCTTCTTTAGCACTTTGAGTGAGTTGCGCGAGGATTTGTGCCACCAGCTGATCATCACGTTCTTCCTTCATTCGATGAATCCGGTCGATTTGCTTTTGACGGACTAACGTATTATCGATGTCTAAAATATCGATCGGTTCTTCCTGATCTAACCGGTATTTGTTCACACCCACAATCGTTTCACTTTTCGAATCGATCTTCGCCTGTCGTTTGGCAGCGGCCTCTTCGATTTTCATTTTCGGAAGCCCCGTTTCAATCGCTTTTGCCATCCCGCCAAGTTCTTCGATTTCTTCGATTAATTCCCAAGCTTTGTCAACGAGCTCATTGGTAAGGGACTCAACGTAATAGGAGCCTCCCCACGGGTCAATTGTTTTCGTCATCATCGTCTCTTCTTGCAAAAACAGCTGAGTATTCCTTGCAATTCGTGCAGAGAAATCTGTAGGCAGTGCAATCGCTTCATCGAGCGCATTCGTGTGCAGCGATTGGGTATGACCCATTACAGCCGCATTCGCTTCAATTAATGTGCGTGTTACATTGTTGAAAGGATCTTGTTCAGTTAAACTCCAGCCTGAAGTCTGTGAGTGAGCTCTAAGTGCCAAAGACTTTGAGTTTTTCGGTTCGAACGTTTTCATCATTTTTGCCCAAATAATCCGTGCTGCCCGCATCTTAGCAATCTCCATGAAATAATTCATGCCGATTGCCCAGAAAAACGACAACCTCGGAGCAAATGAGTCAATGTCTATGCCGGCTTTCAACCCTGTTCGCACATATTCCAAACCGTCCGCAAGCGTATAGGCCAGTTCAATATCTGCCGTTGCACCCGCTTCTTGCATGTGATAACCAGAAATCGAAATCGAGTTGAACTTCGGCATATTCTTTGAGGTATAGTCAAAAATATCAGCAATGATGCGCATCGACATTTCTGGAGGAAAAATATACGTATTGCGCACCATGTATTCTTTTAAAATATCATTTTGAATGGTGCCTGCAAGTTGCTCTGGAGTAACCCCTTGTTCTTCCGCAGCGACAATGTAAAATGCCATAATCGGTAAGACGGCACCGTTCATCGTCATTGATACGGACATCTGGTCTAGAGGGATTCCATCAAATAGGATTTTCATATCTTCAACTGAATCGATCGCAACTCCTGCTTTTCCTACATCTCCCGTTACACGCGGATGATCGGAATCATAACCGCGATGTGTCGCCAAATCGAAAGCTACGGACAAACCTTTTTGACCCATCGCAAGATTCCTTCGGTAAAACGCATTACTTTCTTCAGCAGTTGAAAACCCGGCATATTGACGGACAGTCCATGGGCGCGCGACATACATAGTCGGATACGGTCCTCTTGTATTCGGTGCGATCCCCGGAAAATCCCCCAGGTGATCAAGTCCTTCACTATCCGCAGAGGTATAGTGAGGTTTAACTAGAATCCCTTCATTTGTTAGAAATGATTCCGTGACATCGTCCTGACTAGATTCCGTTTTCTGAATCACTTGCTTAATATCCACTTTGCTAAAATCAGGCTTTTTCATGCTTCTGTACCTCCTTTACAGCGATTGAGGATTTGAGTAATCTTCTCTATACGATTTTGTCCGTTGTACACAAATCCATTTAGTCCCCTGGCCAGCCATTCGCTCGTTAGCTCTTCACTCACACGTCTAGCAACGTCCAATAGCAGACTTGCAGGCTTATTCGCAATTAGGTCTGGAGTAACCTGTTCTGTCATATCTGGAGCAGCACAGACAATTGCATAGTCCGGTTTCTCAACACATAGCCATTCAATTGCAGAGGCGGCATCCGGAAACGCTGGACTATGCAGGGCAGTTAACCCGCCAGCTGCCAAAAATTCTGTTGCAAAATCGGTCCGGGGTTTATACGATTTCAAGCTTCCGAATACAAGGAGTCGAATATCAATCGGCTGTTCAGCTGCCTTTTTACGCAGTTCCTCAAATGGATAAGCTGCACGCGATGTTTCGATTCTACAAGCGTTGTCGGATACATTATGATTCTCTGGATCTGCATAGACACTTGTTCCTATCAAAGAAGTGACTCCAGTTGCAGCATCAGCTTTTCGTTCATCAGCAAGCTGTTGCAACTTACCAGACTGTAAGAAGACCTCTTTGCCGCCGCTTTCTTCAATCTCCAGGAATCGTTCCCATGCTTTTTGAACAAGTTCTTCTGTTAGCTGTTCGATGAAATACGAACCGCCGCCAGGATCGATGACTTTGTCAGCGTGAGTTTCTTCCCGGATAATAAGTTGTACATTTCGAGCATATCGGAGGGATTGAGCCGTATTCCCCGTTAACTCGTTATAAGGGTAGACCGTTAGCCAGTCCGCTCCGCCTAACACTGCAGAAAATGCGCTATTTCCTGCCCTTAGCAAGTTCACATAAGGATCTATTTTAGAAAATGATCGCAGTGAAGTTACTCCAAATAAAGGTACAGGAGTTAACTCGTGTTCACCGTATGCACTGCTGAACAATTGCCATAAAGTACGGAACGCTCTAAATTTTGAGATTTCCATAAAGAAGTGGGTGTCTGCGGGAAATTTGAAAAAGACATTTTTCCTAAATTGATCAAAGGAAGGTGCTTCCGCTGCGTGATCAGCTGCTTCTGTTAATGCAATGGCAAGCTCAGTAACACTATCGGCTCCATCCATATGAAGAGATTCCAAATCAATACCCATTGTTCTGATTTGTTCATATCCTGAAGGCAGCTCAAATTCAGTAGCCAGCAAAAGACCTCTCACTATATTACGTTCATGAGACGATATCATCTCAAATACTTCAAGCAAACGATCTTGTGAACCAATGTGCATGAAGGCTATAGGATGCTGTTTCATTAGTTCAGCAAGAGCATGCAAGGAGGCATCGTCCCATTCAATCGACGTTCTACCTTCTATATAGATTGCTTCATTTCCCTTTTCGAGACTTTCAGACATCGAAGCAATCCACTCAGAGCCTGTACGTCCAGCTGCGGGCTGCGCGCTTATCCATTTCCGTTGGCTCGGACGTATATTTTTATTTGACACGGGGGGTGCTGAATATAACGGATTAAGTGTGATTCCTTCTGCCGTCATTGTTTTAAGGGAGTTTACGGTCTTCCCTTTCAATGATTTCTCTGCTGCTTCTTCCCATTCGTTCCAATCTGGAAGTTCAAATCGCTGTTGCATCATGTTATGTATGTCAGAGCTGCTCATTTAAAATCCCTCCCTGTATAACTGTTACCTCATAAGTGTACCTGAATTGGATCCTTTTTGAAAAGACAACCCCCACGTCCATTTCTTAATATGGCCGAGGGGGTTGGTGTGTCTAACTCAGTAGACAGATGTTGTTTCTGGTGTAACGTTTTCTAGTATTTCCTTTACACGTGCCAGGAAATGACCAGCTACGAGTCCGTCTAATACACGGTGATCTAATGACAGACAAAGGTTAACCATATCACGAACACCGATCATGCCATTCTCCATAACAACTGGACGTTTAACAATCGATTCCACTTGGAGGATTGCTGCCTGCGGGTGATTAATGATCCCCATTGACTGAACAGAACCGAATGATCCTGTGTTATTTACAGTAAACGTACCGCCTTGCATTTCCTGTGATTTCAGTTTGCCAGAACGAACCTTTCCGGCAAGCTCTGTAATTTCACGGCCAATGCCTTTAATTGTTTTCTCATCCGCTTGTTGAATTACTGGGACATACAATGCCTCATCAGTTGCTACAGCAATTGAAATGTTGATGTCTTTTTTCTGCACGATTTTGTCGCCAGCCCACATTGAATTCATCATCGGGAATTCTTTCAATGCTTGAGAAACTGCTTTGACGAAAAATGCGAAGTACGTTAAATTGAAGCCTTCTTTTTGCTTGAATTCTGCTTTCAATGAATCGCGGTATTTCACCATTTCTGTTACGTCAACCTCGATCATTGTCCATGCATGCGGTGCTTCGTGCTTAGACTTCAGCATATTGTTTGCGATTGCCCGACGAACTCCAGTAACAGGAATTTCAAAATCACCTGCTGCAACAGGTACATTTGTTGCGCTTTGTGCGGCTGCACTCGAAGCCGGTGCCGCTGCTGGTGCAGGTTGCTGAACAGGGGCTGGTGCCTCAACAGCTGATTTAGGCTGCGGCTTTTCGCCACTATCAATAATTGCTTGGATGTCTTTACGTGTAATCCGACCATCACGTCCAGAACCATCGACATCCGCTAGGTTGATATCATGATCTTGGGAAAGACGAAGAACAGCTGGTGAGTAACGGCCCGCAGCAGCTCCCTTTTCTTTCTTCACGGGACTGCTTGGTTTTTGTGAACCTTCTGCCGGCATTTCGTTCGCTGGCTCATTTTTTGCTGGTGCGGCTTCATGCTGGGCTGACTCGTTACTTCCGCCTGCAGTTTCCATCGTACAAACGACTTCACCTACAGCTACTGTTTGGCCTTCTTGGACAAGGATTTCTTTAATCGTCCCTGTGAATGATGAAGGCACTTCAGCTGTTACTTTATCTGTATTCACTTCTGCAAGGGAGTCATACTTCTCTACATGATCCCCGGGCTTTACAAGCCATTTTTCAATCGTACCTTCTGTAACACTCTCGCCGAGTTGAGGCATTTTAATGGATTCAATTGCCACTAGATTTCCCTCCGTTCATTATTAAAATTCAGCTAGTTCGCGTGCTGCTTTTTCTACTTTATCCGGATTTACCATAAAGAACTTCTCCATTGTCGGTGCGTACGGCATTGCAGGTACATCTGGTCCAGCAAGACGTTGAATCGGAGCGTCCAGATCGAATAAGCAGTTTTCTGAAATAATCGCTGCCACTTCGCTTATGATGCTGCCTTCTTTGTTGTCTTCTGTAACAAGAAGAACTTTCCCTGTCTTTTTAGCCGCTTCAATGATCGCTTCTTTATCCAGTGGATAAATTGTTCTCAGGTCAAGAATGTGTGCTGAAATCCCGTCTTCAGCAAGACGCTCTGCAGCTTGCAGCGCAAAGTGGACACAAAGACCATATGTGATAATCGTAATGTCTTCGCCTTCGCGTTTTACATCTGCCTTACCAATTTCAATTACATATTCTTCTTCAGGCACCTCGCCTTTGATAAGACGATATGCACGTTTATGCTCAAAGAACAAAACCGGATCTTCATCGCGGATTGCTGCTTTTAAAAGACCTTTTGCATCATATGGTGTGGATGGAATGACAATTTTAAGGCCAGGAGTTCCTGCAAACATCGATTCCACAGATTGTGAATGGTAAAGGGCTCCGTGAACACCACCGCCGAACGGTGCGCGAACAACTAACGGACAAGACCAGTCATTGTTTGAACGATAGCGGATTTTAGCTGCTTCCGAAACAATTTGGTTCACTGCCGGCATAATGAAATCTGCGAACTGCATTTCAGCGATCGGACGCATACCGTACATTGCTGCACCAATTGCAACACCTGCGATTGCCGATTCAGCAAGTGGTGTATCGAGTGCACGGTATTCACCGTATTTATCGTATAAACCTGTTGTCGCTTTGAAAACGCCGCCTTTACGGCCTACGTCTTCTCCCATTACGAAAACGTTTTCGTCACGTTCCATCTCTTCTGCCATAGCACTTGTAATTGCATCGATATATGAAATTACCGCCATCAGTCGTTCCCTCCTTGTTCCGCATATACGTGACGAAGTGCATACTCTGCATCTGCGTATGGAGCTGCCTCTGCATAATCTGTTGCTTCGTTCACTTGCTTCATAATCCGCTCTTCGATTTCGCTATTCAGCTCATCTGTAAGCACACCAGCTTCTTTCAAATAATTAGCAAACTTAGGGATTGGATCGAGTTTGCGCTCTGTTTCCAACTCTTCAGCATCACGATATAAACGGTGATCATCATCAGATGAGTGAGCCGTCAAGCGATAACATACTGCTTCGACGAGACTTGGTCCATCCCCTCGTCGTGCTCTGTCTGCCGCCTCTTTCACAACTTTATAGACTTCAAGCGGATCTGTTCCGTCGACTGTTGTACCAGGCATGCCATAACCAGCTGCACGATCTGCTACATGTTCACAAGCAAGTTGCTTCTCAACAGGAACTGAAATTGCGTATTTATTGTTTTCTACCATCACAACAGTAGGTAATTTGTGTACGCCTGCAAAGTTCATACCCTCGTGGAAATCTCCTTGGTTAGAAGACCCTTCCCCAAGCGTTGTAAATGTAATGAAATCTTCGCCTTTAATCTTCGCTGCAAGTGCAACCCCTACTGCGTGCGGCAGCTGTGTCGTTACAGGTGAAGAACCTGTCAAAATACGATTCTTGCGCTGTCCGAAGTGACCTGGCATCTGGCGTCCGCCAGAGTTCGGATCTTCAGCTTTTGCAAATGCCGAAAGCATCAAATCTTTAGGTGTCATACCAAAATGCAAGACTACTCCCATATCACGGTAATAAGGTGCAGTCCAATCTTTTTCTTTATCGAGTGCATAAGCGGCTCCGACTTGAGCTGCTTCTTGTCCTTGACAAGAGATAACGAATGGAACCTTACCTGCACGATTAAGGAGCCACATGCGCTCATCTATTTTTCGAGCCATTAACATTGTTTCATAAATTTGTAATACATCATCATTCGTGAGCCCAAGCTCTTCGTGGCGGTTTGTTGCCATGATTATTTCCCCCTTTTTACATGTGGATTGCTTTACCATCTACAGCTAATGCCGCTTCACCAATCACTTCTGAAAGTGATGGATGTGGATGAATCGTTTCTGCAACTTCCCAAGGCGTTGCATCTAATACCATAGCTAAACCTGCTTCAGAGATCATGTCTGTAACGCCGGTACCAATCATGTGTACACCGAGAATATCATCAGTTTTTTCATCCGCAACAATTTTCACAAAGCCGTCTGCTTTTCCATTCACCAGTGCTTTACCTACCGCTTGGAATGGGAATTTACCGGTTTTTACAGTGAAACCGCGATCTTTCGCCTGTTTTTCGGTGATGCCTACGCTTGCTGCTTCAGGACTTGAATAGATACAACGTGAGATTTTTTCATAATCCATAGGCTCTGGGGTGTTATTCGCGATATGTTCAATTGCAGCAATTCCTTCGTGAGAGGCAACGTGTGCCAGTTGAAGTCCGCCGATACAATCTCCAATCGCATAGATATGGCTTTCTTTTGTTTGGAACGTCGGACGTGTTTTGATATAACCCTTTTCGATTTCAATTTCCGTATTTTCAATGCCGATACCTTCTGTATTCGCTTGACGGCCAACTGAAACTAAAACTTTTTCTGCAGTGAAGCTTTGAGCAGCATCTCCAATTTCTGCTGATATGGTGACATTTTCTGAAGTTTTTTCAACTGTTTCAGGAAGAACTTTTGCGCCTGTGACGAACTTGATGCCTTTTTTCTCAAGAAGTTTCTTCATCTCTTTAGAAATGTCCTCATCTTCAGTTGGCAGAATTCGATCTGCATACTCCACAACAGTAATGTCAACACCGAAATCGTTCAGCATAGAAGCCCATTCGATTCCAATGACGCCGCCTCCGATGATTAACATAGAAGAGGGCAATGATTCAAGAGCAAGTGCGCCATCTGAAGATAGAATTTGCTGTTCATCCAACTCAAGACCTGGCAATGTTCTAGGACGTGACCCAGTAGCAAGGACAAGGTTTTTCAAGATGAGCATTTCATTCTCTTCACCGTTGTTCATTTCAACTGAGATCGTTCCAGGCATTGGGGAGAAGATGGATGGCCCAAGCATTCTGCCTGTTCCTTCATAGACATCGATCTTGCCCTTTTTCATGAGCCCTTGCACGCCTTTATAAAGTTGGTCGACAATAGACTTCTTTCTTTCTTGGACAGCTGAGAAATTAAGAGTAACTCCTTCTATTTCAACACCGAAGCTTTGGGCTTTTTCCTTCGTCAGCTGATAAACTTCTGCGCTTTTCAACAACGCTTTACTAGGAATACACCCTTTATGTAAGCACGTACCGCCTAATTTCCCTTTTTCAACGAGCGCTGTTTTCAGACCTAATTGTGCAGAACGAATGGCAGCGACATATCCGCCTGTTCCACCGCCAAGAATTACTACATCATACTCTTGAGCCAATGTGATCAGCCTCCATTTCCATGTTTGTCTGTCCTAATGGATATTCTTTTGCTTTTTCTTCCCCGGTAAGAACACGGATTGCCCCTTCCGCAAGGGCTTGCAATTCGTCTTCCCCCGGATAGACAACTACTTCTGCTATCCAGTTCACATATCTTTGGATCTCTTCGGTAAACTCTTTACCGTATGCAAGTCCACCCGTTAAAATTATGGCATCTACGTTGCCTTTCAAGACTGATGCTGCACTGCCGATTTCCTTCGCGACTTGATAGGCCATAGCGCTGTAAACTTCTTTTGCACGTTCGTCCCCGGCTGCAATTCGTTTTTCGACTTGAACGGCATCATTGGTACCAAGATACCCTGTCATACCGCCTTTGCCGACGAGCATTTCCATGATCTCTTGCCGATAAAACTTTCCCGAGAAACAGATATCGACTAAATCACCTGCAGGAACTGTACCTGCACGTTCTGGACTAAAGGGACCGTCACCATGAAGTCCGTTATTCACGTCAATAACTTTTCCATGATGATGAACGCCAACAGTAATCCCGCCACCCATGTGTGTCACAATCAGTTTAAGGTTCTCATACTTTTTCCCAGTATGCAGCGCATATCTTCTAGCGACTGCTTTTTGGTTCAATGCATGAAAAATTGAATGCCGCTCCAATAAGTTGAATCCTGAAACTCTTGCTAAAGGCTGCAGTTCATCTACTACGACTGGATCCACAATGTAGGCGGGAATATTCGCTTCTGCAGCAATTTCATTCGCAAGGATCCCACCCAAGTTGGATGCATGCTGACCTGCATATCCTTTCCGCAAATCTTCAAGCATCGCTTCGTTCACGGGATACGTGCCTCCAGCAATCGGACGCAGCAAACCGCCGCGCCCGCAAACTGCAGATAGTGAGGATAGATCAATTTTATGATGTTTTAGCTCTTCCATAATCATCGACTTACGAAATTCGTACTGCGCTGTGATAGAAGCAAACTGGGCAAGTTGTTCAGTGGAATGACGCAATGTCTCTTCCATGACGAGTTGATCATTATCGAACACGCCAATTTTTGTAGAGGTAGAGCCAGGATTGATCGTCAAAATTCTAGCAATTCCATGGTGCACAAGTATCGTCTCCTTTCACGGCACAGCTCAAAGTACCTTATCGACGATTTGAGAGTACGCTTTTTTCTTTTTGTAGAAATGAGTTGCGTGCTTTTGAAACTCGTTCAATGCGCTCTTCAGCCAAACGGTCTGCCGCTACATATGAAGGAATGTTGTCACGCTTAGAAATCGCGAAGATTTTTTCAATTGTATCGTAGATCGTGTTGACCTTTTTCAATGCACGCTCACGGTTATATCCGTCCAATTCGTCCGCTACGTTAATAACTCCGCCTGAATTGATGACGTAATCTGGTGCATATACAAGTCCCATTTCGTGGATCTTGTCTCCGTGTTCAGGATTTTTCAATTGGTTGTTAGCAGATCCTGCAATCACTTTTGCCTTCAATTGTGGAATCGTTTCATCATTGATAACTGCTCCAAGTGCACATGGGGAGAAGATGTCTGCTTCTACGCCATAGATTTCGTTAATGCCAACAGCTGTTGCTCCAAAGTTGTCTACTGCACGTTGAACTGCTTCTTCGTTAATATCTGTAACAATCAATTTAGCGCCTTCTTCATGAAGGTATTCGCACATTGTGTAGGCAACATTCCCCACACCTTGTACTGCAATTGTTTTACCTTTAAGGGAATCGTCGCCAAAAGCTTCTTTAGCTGCTGCTTTCATTCCTACATAAACTCCAAGTGCAGTGACAGGTGATGGGTTGCCTGAAGAACCAAATTCAGCTGATACACCTGTTACGTAATCTGTTTCAAGGTGGATAAGATCCATATCTTCTTCAGTTGTACCTACGTCTTCAGCAGTAATGTAGCGACCGTTCAGTCCTTCGATGAAGCGGCCGAATGCACGGAACAATTCATCGTTCTTGTCTGTTTTAGGGTTACCCATGATAACTGCTTTACCTCCGCCAAGGTTGAGTCCGGCAGCTGCATTTTTGTAAGTCATACCGCGTGCAAGGCGAAGAGCATCTTCAATTGCTTCTTCTTCGCTGTTATATGTCCACATACGAGTTCCGCCTAACGCAGGTCCAAGTGTCGTATCGTGAATAGCGATGAATGCTTTTAGTCCAGTTGTTTTGTCTTGGCAGATCACCAATTGCTCGTAGTCGTAAGTTTCCATGTATTTGATAATTTCCATTTGTAATTCCTCCAATTATTCAATCAGTTTTTACTCACTAATAATGCAAGTGCTAGTGAATGTAGTTTCGTTTCAGCATTGTCCGCCCGTGATGTAACAACGATTGGAGCGGATGCCCCTTGAATGATTCCCCCTACTTTCGCACGAGCGAAATAGGTTAATGATTTGTAGAGTATGTTACCAGCTTCCAAATTGGGGGCCACTAAAATATCCGCTTTTCCTGCTGCTGGACCTGATAGTCCTTTATGTTGCGCGGCTTCAGGTGAAATCGCATTATCCAATGCCATAGGACCTTCCACAATACATTTTTCCAACTGTCCTCGCTGATTCATCATCGTCAAGGAAGCTGCATCCAATGTCGCTTGCATCGCGGGGTTTACAGATTCGACTGAAGCCAGCGGAACAACAACTGGCATTTCCACCCCGCACGCCCTAGCAACCGTTACCGCGTTCTGAATGATTTGTGCTTTAACCTGCAGATCCGGTAAGATACTCATGGCTGAATCAGTAACGAAGTACAGTTTTTCAAAACTTGGGATTTCAAATACTGCTACGTGAGAGAGGACGTTTCCAGTTCTCAAACCTGCATCTTTACGCAGTGCAACTTTCATCAATGCTGCCGTAGGGAGATTTCCTTTCATTAGCACTTGTGCTTCTCCAGAAGAAACTGCATCTACCGCTAATTGTGCTGCATGCTGAGTTCCATTACAATCTACGAGCTCAATATCTGGATGATCGGCGAGCTGCGGGTACTTCTCTTGTATTGTTTCGAGTAGCTGGTATTTATTATCGTAAAGCTTGAACGTCGCCAGTCCCCTGGAAATTGCAAGTTCAACAGATTCCAAAACATCCGCATCTGCGGCACAAGCAACAGCTGTGCACGGCCTGTCAGATAATGCGGCCGCCTGTTGTACAAGTTCTGATAGAGTATTCATCTCATCACCGCACTTTCGTTAAATCAATTTGTATTTTTCCAATTTGTAGTACAAAGATCGGAGTGAAATGCCAAGCCGATCCGCAGTCAAAACTTTTTGACCGTTATTCTCTCTCAACGAAGTTTCGAGTAATAACTTTTCATGATCTTCCATAAGGGAAGCGAGTGTGCGCTTGTCAGGGAGTGCAGAATCTGGCTGCTGGACACTGCGAGAGGAAAGTGCCCGTACGATATCCTCTTCATTAAGCTTTACAGAGCCTGATTCGGTTAAAATCATCGCTCTGCTTAGCACATTTTCCAGTTCTCTTACATTCCCTGGCCACTCATAAGATTGAAGCCGCAGCATAGCTTCAGGCGTCACTTGTTGAATGGCCATACCGAACTCCTGGTTCAGCATCGCAAGAAGTGCCTCTGTCAATATTCCAATATCATCTGTCCTCATCCGCAATGGAGGAATCCTTATGGACATTCGGGTTAGTTGATAATACAACTCTTCGCAAAGAACTCCTTCATGCACAGCCCGCTCCAGATTTGCTGCAGAAGAAGTAATAATTCTAACAGACAATTGTAGAGGTTTCCCCGCTGCTGTTATACTTCCCGAACCTATGTATTCTAGAAGTTTTTTCTGTACATCTGGTTTTAATTCTGTAATCTCGTCTAAAAATAGCGTTCCAGATCTTTTTTCATGTTGGATTTCAGTATGCTTTATTGCTACTTCGATTGCGTCTACATCTAATGATGAACATGAAACCCGAATGAATTCGCTTTCTTTCCTCTTGCTTCCTGTATGAATGGCATGAGCGAAAAGTTCTTTCCCGCTTCCAGGTTCACCGCGAAGCATGACAGGAATTTCAGAACCTGCTGCAATTTTAGCCTGGCTGACGGCAATCAAAAGGTCTTCATTGTTCCCGATAATGTCATCAAACGTATAGGTTGATTCCAATTCGCGGATCATAGCTTTTGCATGATCGAGCTGTTTCATAAGACTTCGCATTTCTGTAATGTCATGAATGACGCCCACGCTGCCCTTTACTTCCTGGTCAACAATGATCGGAGCAACATTTACAATGACATCCCTATTGTTTTCACCAAGCTGCATATTGACACCACGGACAGGACGCTTTGTTTGCAGAACCCTCATGTGAATACTTTCACCCGAACTGATATCAACAGTTGCAGGCTGACCAATCACTTCTTTGTCCGTTAACCCTGTTAGACGAGTGTAGGCCGGATTGACCAAAATTCCCAAGCCCTCAGAATCCACAACCGAAATCGCATCATCGCTCGAATGGATGATGGCTTCAAGCATAGTCTTTACACGTTTCAAGTCAGTAATCTCTTCTGCAGTACGTATGACACCGGTTATATCTTTAAAAACAGCAAACGCCCCGGTGATTGTGCCGTCCGGCATAACGAGGGGATATCTGGAACTTAAAATGTCCAACCCGTTCGTTAGTTGAAGTTCAACATTTGAGTCAATGTGCCCTTTTTTCAGAACATCAGGTAAACCCGATTCAGGTATAACAGATAAAATCGGTTTACCAAGTACTTCATCAGATGAAAAACCAAGCATTTTGGAAGCGCTGTCATTAAAAAGATTAATGATACCCATTCCGTCAATTCCTATCATACCTTCATCAACTGAGTTAAAAATCGATTTATATATCAAGATGTCTGATTGCAATGATTGCAGTTCTGTTCCCTGGCAGGTCAATAATTTGACTAAGAATTGACTACTAGATTTAGAGAGAACCGTTATCTGTGGATATTTCGGATTATAAGTGAATGGGAAGTCCCCTGAAAAGTCTAGAACGAGCTGCACATTACCTGAAAGAAAACTTTCTGGATCAGGTCCGTGAGGGATTCCATTCTGCCTTGCAAACTTACTGACACTATCGTTAGCGTTTCGGTCCACAATACCGATAATCCGATAGTGTTCAAGTTGTTCAAGGTGATGTAAAACACAGAGGCTGTTTTGATCAGCATCAATAATTAGTAAGTTTTGCAAAGATGTTCAATCCCCCTTTCACCTTTGTGCAATCTTTTGCATTTCCAAGTTAATCATACAACATACTTCCCATCTTGACAATCTTTCGACAGCGGGTAAAATTAAAAAGGATTGGAGGAGTTCGTATGGCTCGTTTAGCAGCGTTCATAGTGCTCGTTATACCAGGTATTGCTGCAGCTCTGGGTATAAAACTGATGCGTGATGCATTGTTCGGTATTCTATTTAGCCCTTTCCCATACATATGGATGCAATTTGTTGCAGGGTTTCTTCTACTTGCAGTGAGCATCGGTTTTTTCGCTGGATTTTTGTTTCGACGGGATCAGCGAACAGGCAGAATACAAAAGAAGAAGAAATAAAAAGCAGGAGACTTGGCAAACACACCAGGTCTTCTGCTTTTTTGAATTTATTAATGCTTAAACTGCAGTTTATTATCGTTAATTGATAAATCTTGCTGGGTAATCAGTAATCCATCCATGTATGAACTCAGGCGGGTTTTTGACGAACGGTTCGTCTCCTTCCACCCCATAGACCCGGATTGTTTTATCTGTATCTTTCCATTGACTTAGATATGGCTCTTTCATCATTCTTTTATGAAAGTGAAATGCGTCCGCAGCTGGATAATCCGAGAGCTGGCGATCTGTTAGCATAGACTTTTTCAAAAGCAAGCCTGCTTCCATAGCAGGATTCAATTCCTTAACTTTCTTGATTAACTCATAATCAAATGAGGAAACGTATACTTTGTCAAGCACAGAAACTTGATCAAGCAAGCTCGCCAATGACTCCGGATTCGTAGAGATTGTCTCTTTAAGCTCAATATTCAACCCTATTGATTCCATCTCTGCAAATGTAATAACGGATGACAGGGTCGGGATAGAATGGCCTTTTACACCTCTAAGAAAACGTTTTCCAATACGGATTTGCTCGATCTCAGCTGCATCCATTTCTGAAATATTTTTCCGGACTCCAGACAATCGGGAAAGTTCAGAGTCATGTATAACAAAAAAGATTCCATCTTTAGACAATTGAACATCCAATTCAATACCGTCTGCTTGGTCTTCTACAGCACCGTAGAAGGCTTTCATCGTATTTTCAAAGTATTTTCCGGATGAGCCTCTATGTGCATATATTTCCCTGCGTTGATTAACTTTGTTCACTACAGACATTCAGCAGCCTCCTGGACATGTGATTTTCCTTAAATATTCAATACCCCATCAATCATCTCAAAAACACCTTTAGTAGAAGAATTAATAGTAGAAGTTTTTGAACCAATTTGAATACAAACACCCGGATTCGCTACATGTGTAATTTCAATTTGTGGTGGAACTGCAGTTTTCATTGTTCGCAAATTGGCTTGAATTGCCTGGTCAAGTACAAATACTTCTTCGCGGCTTGTTTTAAGGGTATCTTGTATTTTATCGTATGCTTCCCTTTGGGCTCCTACTAATGAAGTCACAACTTTTTGTAATGGCTCAACATGATTTTCTAATTGAGTAATCTGTTTTTGCAGGTTTTTAATAGATTGTGCCATTTTCTGAACATCGATATGAAGTGCTTCCTTATCAATACCTTTTGCGCACAGCTCTGTTACCCGTTCATGACGATTACCTGCAACAGCACATTCTATCCGGTATTTCCCCTCAATATTCCCGCCAATAATTCGCCCTTTGTGCCGGTCAACATAAACAAAGTCAGCAATTACCTGGGACCCCAGCAAATACGATCCAACCTGAACTGTGTGAGCAAAAAGACTGCACTCGTTAGCGTGTTTAATGAATATGCTTCCTTTCGCTTCAATGACAGTTGTACCGCCCCCAAAGACGCCGCCTTTAATGTATACATCCGCTTGTTCAGATCTTACCTCTTTTGCATTGGTCACCCCTTCTTTAGCACCTACAGAAATATCGCCAGTAGCATTTACACTGTATCCTGCAAGAACTGTTCCTGAGATGACAACTGTCCCGTCAAATGTTATTGAACCGGTTTCAGGTCCCACATCTCCGTTTATAACAAGCTGCGGACCGATACCTACAACTCCGTTTTCAAATTCCAACACACCGCCATGTATCGCTCTAAGGACAATCTTCCCGTCTTCTTCTACTTCCTCAACAGACTTCCTATCGTAATAAAGCTTATTGTCCAATCCTTTTTTACTTAGTACTTCATTTCCAAAGATGTCAAATCCATTTACACCTTCTTGAGGTGGAATTTTCTCACCTAACCAGTCTCCTTTTTTAATAGGAGTTACAAAATTCATTTCATAATAGTCTGCGGACCCGTCTTCTCTAATCACAGGGCGTCTTTCTGGTACTTCTATGTATGTAATAACCGCATCGTCACCTTTTACGGGCGCTTTACCTTCAGCTACAACGATCGATTGTTTCGTCTTTATTGCGTTCCAATTAATATCACACTGCCCCGGCCGAATTCCCTTATTTTTTAATGCTTCTGCAATTAGCATAGGCAGTTCTTGCCTTTGTTCTTCAATCTCCTCCGCAGTTAAATAAATCTCTGCTTCGGCTTTCATTTTATCAAAAGAAATGCTTATCTCAATTTCAGGTGCGTAACTAGCGATTTCTTCCTCGTTTCCTTCCGTTGAAAGAGCCCGGCGCAATTCAGGAAAGGATGTAATTTTCAATCTAGGTAATTCTTGTGTGATTTTATCAAAAGACTTAATTGGAAATCCACTCTTTTTAGTATGCATTAAAATTATATCTTCACTTCTGGTAAGTGTGATGTAATCGTTTTCAAATAACATGCCCTTCACCTCTCCTTAAACCCATTATAAGTCTTTGACATATATAAGAAATAGGAATTTCGTCTATACTTAGACACATCGATTTCAGGAAGACCTTAGCATTTGCATCTTTTCACTCAGTTTGTTGTGATCCACTTACTTGAAAAATAAGGAATTTGGGATGAACACTAAAACATTTTTTTAAGATAGGTAAAATTGCTATCAAATGCTTCAAAATAATACCAGGGTTTATAGACACACAAAAAAAGCAGGGACTAATTCTCCTGCTTTTTAATAGTTGCGTCTAGTATTTGTTGATCGTATTCCTAACCAACATTTAGCTGGCCATATGTTCCAAACGGATCTTATCAGCAATCATTGCGATGAATTCACTATTTGTCGGTTTGCTTTTTAAATGATGAACGGTATAGCCAAACGTTTTCGAAATAACTTCGTAATTTCCCCGATTCCATGCCACTTCAATCGCATGACGAATAGCACGTTCAACACGGGATGGCGTTGTCTTGTACTTTTCTGCAATTTCCGGATACAAAATTTTCGTTACCGCACCAAGCAGATCATTATCATTATAGACCATTTGAATGGCTTCCCTTAGATATGAATAGCCTTTAATATGAGCGGGAACACCAATTTCTTTTATAGTCGTTGTAATCGCGGTATCCAGCACTTTTAGCGAAACGCCTTCTTCTGCTTTTACAGGTTGTTGTGAATGTTGTTGCTGCGCACGTGAAGGTTTCTGTACACTCGCGGCTTGGAAAACTTGGTTAACAAGCTGTTCAAACTCAAACGGCTTCAACATAAAGTATGACGCACCTAGTCCAGCGGCCTGTGTCATCACATCTTCTTGTCCAAAGGCAGTGAGCATAATGATTTTCAAATCTGCAGTCTCATCATTATTACGGATTTGCTCCAATACGGCAATCCCGTCCAAGTATGGCATAATAATATCAAGTAGTAACACATCAGGAACAGCTTGTTCTAAATTCGTTAAGCACTGTTTTCCATTTTGAGCGGTCCAAAGTACGTCTATTTCAGGATGCTTCTCAAAATAAGCGGTCATTGTTTTCACAAGCTCTTTGTTATCATCAGCAATTGCAATTTTAATTTTACCCATTCTCAAATTCCCCCTTGATTGACACGCAGCCGTCTCTTGCTGCAACTCCCTGTCGATTCCTTGCTTGATAAAATTTTCGACAAAGGTTCTGAATTTCCTTTAATGAAAGTTAAAATGAATCCATTGGCGTACGGTTTCTCTTTATTTCGACAGAATCCTTTAATTTTTAACACACAAAAAAAAGAAACAGCCAACTCAGATATCGAGTTGGCTGTTTCACATTTACTTGGCACCTGCTTCTGTCATTTTTCCAAGGAATAGACCGGCTCCTTTTTCAGGCTCATCCACAAACATATGAGTTACCGCACCGACAAATTTCCCTTTTTGAATTACAGGACTTCCACTCATCCCTTGTAAAATGCCTCCTGTTTTTTCCAGAAGGCGCTGATCCGTCAGTATAAATTGAAATGAATCATTCGACAGCTTTGATATTTCAATCTCAAACGATTCAACTTCTGTCCCTTGAATCGTCGTTAAAATTTCTGCTTTTCCAATTGTTAACTCTGATGGTTGCATAACTACCAATGGTTCCGTCAAGACTTCCTTATAAGAAGTATTCCAATCGCCAAAGATTCCATAAACACTATTGGTCAAAATTGAACCGAGTGTTTTTTCCTGATCAATGATTGAAGAAATCTTATAACCTGGGTTTCCTGGGGAACTTTTTTTAATCTGTTCGATTTCAGACAAGTAAATGGAGCCACTATCGAAATCGGGTGCGCTGTTCAAAGAACTATCGATGATTTGATGTCCGAGCGCACCATATGTCCCATCATCGAGATCGACATATGTCAACGTCCCGGTACCTTCTGTTGTGTCCTTCAAGAAAGGTAAGGCTCTCTTAAACGACAGCCCATCCGACTCAATCTTCACATCATTTGCTTCGCGATGGAGAACAAGTTTTATCACTGCCTCATCTTTCATCGCAGTCACTTGCTCTTGAAGGGCCTGCAGGGAATTCACAGATGTACCGTCTATACTAACTAACTGATCACCCGCTTTAAGTGAATTGTTTTTTTCGCTAAGCGGTACATCACTTGTGACAAAGACACCCGCTAGCTCCAGCTGAATCCCAATCGAATTCCCCATCGGGATTAATGAGCCGCTTTTAGCGAACGCGGCGATAGAACTGCCGGACATGACAACAATCATCACTACAGACGCCATGAAAAATTTCAGCTGTCTACTCCATTCCATAAGTCACCTCCTTCTTTTTTAGATTACCTATAGAGTGTGCGTTCTGGAGGTTGTTATGAAAGGGTAAAACATGCAAAGGTGGAATTCAAAAAAAAAAAAAGAATATCGGAATAGAACATCCGATTTTCTTTTTTTAAAGTGTACTTTTACGCGCCTCCGCAAGCTGTAACAATTCATCAGCATGACGCAATGTTAGCGGTGTTACTTCAGCGCCCGATAACATTCTTGATAATTCTCGTGTACGTTCTCCATCCAGCACATCTTGAATCGATGTTCGCGTACGTTCATCCGTTACCTCTTTATGGATAAGGTAATGATGGTCAGCCATTGCAGCAACTTGAGGAAGATGGGAAATACATAAAACTTGTGAATTCATGGCGACCATTGCAATTTTTTCTGCAATCGCTTGCGCCACACGACCGCTAACACCTGTATCGACTTCGTCAAAGATAATTGATGTAATTCCCTGGTGTTTAGAAAAAATGGTTTTTAAAGCGAGCATAACCCGTGAAAGCTCACCGCCTGAAGCGACTTTAACTAAAGGTTTCATCGGCTCACCGACATTGGTCGATATGTAAAATGCAACATCATCGAATCCATTATAATCGAATGCACCGGCATCTTTTCGGTCGATTTTCACTTGGAATTCTGCTTTTCCCATATGTAGTTGATGAAGTTGCTCCATAATGGCCTTTTCCAATATCGATGCTGATTCTTTGCGAATAGCAGAAAGCTCTTCTGCTTCTATTTCTAAGTCAGCTCGTAAATGCTTTAATTTTTCTTGTTCTTTTTCAAGACGGTCATCCCGATTTATTAATTCATCGAGCCGATCTGCTATTTTATCCCGATACAGTAAGATATCTTCAATGGAAGTACCATACTTCCGCTTAAGTATTGTAAATAAAGCTAAACGATCTTCTACAATTTCCAATCGATTCGGATCATACTCCATTTCATCGATCATGCCCTTAATGTCGTGTGCAACATCTTGCAGTGAATAAAAACTTTCCCCAGTGGTTTCTGCAAGTGTTTTCAAGTCACTGTCCACTGACGCAGCATCTTCAAGATCACTCATCGCTGTTCCTAGGTAATCAAGTGCATGTGAATCGCCTTGTATCGCTTCATACGCATTATTTAACCGGTCAAAAAGTCGATGATAATGCTGAAGTTTCATTCGTTCCGATTCAAGTTTCTCCTCTTCACCGATTTGAAGGGCTGCTTCATCAATTTCGCTTAATTGAAACGTATATAAATCGATACGTTGAGCTATTTGCTGCTCATTTTCTGAGGCGAGACTTAGCTTTTTGTGCAATTTAACATAATCCTCGTACAGATCAGTATAGCTCTTCATAGCCATTTTAAAGGGCAACCCGGCAAACGAATCCAGCAAATGGATATGACTCTTCTGATGCATTAATTCCTGGTTCTCATGCTGACCATGAATATCAATCAATTGGCTTCCCAGTTCACGAAGTATGGCAATCGTAACCAATTTCCCATTTACGCGGCACGTCGTTTTACCATTTAGATTTAATTCCCTCCGCAAAATGATGGTTCCTTCTTCCGACTCTATACCGAACTCCTCCATTTTCCAAAAAACAGGATGATTGAGGTCAACAATTGTAAACATTGCTTCAAGCTCAGCCTTTTTAGTTCCATGGCGAATGAATTCGACAGAACCTCTTCCCCCCGCTACAAGCTGTACCGCGTCAATAATAATGGACTTTCCTGCTCCCGTTTCTCCTGTCAGAACGGTAAGTCCCTCTTCAAATGAAACATCAAGGTCCTCAATAATTGCGAAATTCTTAATGGATAATTCACTTAACAAGGGATTCTCCCCCTTCCTTAAAGCATGGCAAGCAAGCGATCGCGAACTGAACCTGCACCTGCTTCATCACGACAAATAATCATGCACGTATCATCCCCGCAGATTGTGCCAAGCATTTCAACCCATTCTAAATGATCAATCAGCGATCCGACTGCATGTGCATTTCCTGGCAGCGTTTTCAATATAAGAAAATGACTTGCTCCATCAATACTTATGAAAGCATCCGTCAACATCCGGTGCAGTTTATCCTCAATATTGAATTGCGGATTTGCAGGTAAACTATATTTGTAACGGCCGTCAGGCATCGGTGTTTTGAATAAATGCAGTTCTTTAATATCCCGGGACACGGTTGCTTGCGTCACATCTACACCTGAGCTTTTCAACGTATCTACAAGCTGATCTTGTGTTTCAATCGCTTGAGATGTAATAATTTCCCGGATGCGCAGATGTCGCTGCCCTTTGTTCATATCAATCACTCCTTGCACATCATTTGTATGAAAACAGAACGGGATTTCATCATTGAATCTAGATGAATCCCGTTTCCTTTTACGCTAATTCTGAATGAGCCTGCTTCACTAATTCCGAGAAATCTTTGTCCGTAAACTCTGATATAGGCTGTTCTTCAGCAACTAAATGGAATAGGAATTCAATATTTCCTTCTCCGCCTGTAACTGGAGAGTACGTCATTTCTCTCAAACTAAATCCTTCTTTCACAGCAAAATCCGCTACTTTTCGCAGCACTTCTTTATGCACCGCAACATCTCGTACAATTCCCTTTTTCCCTACATTCTCTTTACCTGCTTCAAATTGCGGTTTAACTAATGCCAAAACATCTCCACCAGGGATCAGAATTTGTTTTAAAGGAGGTAATATCAAACCTAAGGAAATAAAAGATACATCAATCGTCGCAAAATTAGGCAGCCCTTCTGTAAACATGTCTGGGGTTGCATATCGGAAATTACATTTCTCCATGACGGTAACCCGGGCATCAGAGCGAATCTTCCAAGCAAGCTGGTTTGTGCCAACGTCGAGAGCATAACAATGTTTTGCACCATTTTGAAGAGCACAATCTGTAAAACCGCCTGTTGAAGAACCTATGTCTAACATGATTCGTTCTCCTACCTTGACATCGAACTCCTCTAACGCTTTTTCTAATTTCAATCCGCCGCGACTAACATATTTTAACGAAGACCCTTTTACTTGTAACGGTAATGAGATTTTTATTTTTTCACCGGGCTTGTCCATTCTAGTTTCATTTGAATAAACAATACCCGCCATGATCGATCGTTTCGCCTGCTCTCTTGTCTCAACGAGACCTCGCTGAACTAGCAAAACGTCAACCCGTTCTTTGGGATCCGTATTTGTCATTGCAGTTCCTTCTTACGTTCCAGAACAGAAATAGCATCTGCTGTTAGATCAGCAAGTGCTCCAGGAGTCATTCCAATTTCTGCGAGCAACGCTTCAACATCACCGTGTTCAATAAATTGGTCAGGAATTCCCATTCTATGAATCGGAGCATTAACACCGGAATCATGTGCATATTCTAGAACAGCACTGCCAAATCCTCCTGCAAGGACTGCTTCTTCAACAGTAATAATCGGTTTCCCAACTGCAAAGAGTTCATCTAGCATCTCTTCGTCAAGAGGTTTGATGAACCGAGCATTGACGATGCTTACTGAAATTCCACGCTCTTTCAAGAGTTCTGCTGCTTCGTACGCCATCGGAATTGTCGTTCCGAACGTTAAGATCGTTGCATCTTGTCCCTCGGTCAACTTCTCCCATTTACCGATTGGCAGTACTTTCAATTCTTCATCCATCGGAATTCCGAAACCATTTCCACGAGGATATCGCATAGCAATTGGTCCGTCATTATAAGCTAACGCTGTCTTAACCATATGCTGGCCTTCATTTTCATCTTTCGGCATCATGATGACCATATTTGGCAAGTGACGAAGGAATGCGATGTCAAAGACGCCTTGGTGAGTTTCTCCATCCGCGCCAACGAGTCCTGCCCGGTCAATCCCAATAAATACATTCAACTTTTGGCGGGCAATATCATGAACTAACTGATCATATGCACGCTGAAGGAATGTCGAGTAGATGGACAAGAACGGTTTCATCCCTTGAGTCGCCATCCCTGCAGCCATTGTAGCTGCATGTTGTTCTGCAATCCCTACATCGTAAAAACGTTCAGGGAATTCAGCTGAAATAGCTTCCAATTTTGAACCTACAGGCATTGCAGGTGTAATCGTCGCAACACGTTGGTCCTCGCGAGCAATTCTTGCAACTGTAGCCGCAACTAAGCCACTCCAAGATGGACCTTTTGCAGGTGATTTTACAAAGTCCCCTGTCTCGATTTTATAAGGTCCGGTTCCATGCCATGTGCCAACCTTATCGTTTTCAGCAGGATGGTACCCTTTACCTTTTTTCGTGACAACATGAAGAAGAACTGGCCCTTCCATCTTTTTTGCATAGAGAAGATTGCGTTCCAATTCATTGAAATCATGACCATCGATTGGTCCTAAATACGTAAATCCTAGTTCTTCAAAAAAGACACCTGAAACAACTAAGTATTTCAAACTATCCTTAAGTCGTTCTGCTATGGATGCCATTTTTCCGCCAACTGCAGGAATTCGTTTGATAAGTTCTTCAACGTCATCTTTAACGCTGTTATACTTACCCGCAGTGCGTAACTTTCCTAGTATGGAATGAAGAGCACCGACGTTTGGTGCAATCGACATTTCATTATCATTTAAAATGACAATCATATTTGTCTGCTGACTTCCTATATGATTCAGAGCTTCCAGAGCCATACCGCCTGTTAACGCACCATCACCAATAATAGGAATGACATAGTTGTCATCGCCTTTGATATCACGAGCCGCCGCCATTCCCATTGCTGCAGATAAAGAAGTGGAACTATGCCCTGTTTCCCAGACATCGTGTTCACTTTCTGCCATTTTAGGGAAACCGCTTAATCCTTTGTATTTACGAAGCGTGTCAAAATCACCAGCTCGGCCGGTTAAAATCTTATGGACATACGCTTGGTGTCCTACATCCCAAATAAATTTGTCCTGTGGACTATTAAAAAATTTGTGAAGCGCTATTGACAGCTCCACCACTCCTAGATTTGGTCCGATATGTCCGCCTGTTACAGAACATTTGTTAATAAGAAACTTCCGAATGTCTGTAGCGAGTTCTTTCATCTCTTCTAGGTTCAAGTTTTTAATATCCGATGGACTGCTGATCTTTGTAAGATCCATCTCTATCACACACCTTCATAAGTTAATACTGCTGTTTCCGTTCATTTTCCTCATTATATCAACAACTAAACAATCAGTACCATTTAGACGCCTTATTTTAAGCGTTTCGATCAATAATATAGTCTGCAATTTGTGCGAGCAAAGAACTTCCCAGACCAATTTGTTCTAACGCATCAAGTGCTCTTTTGTGATGGTCAGCAAGTTTTGCTAGAGCACCTTCGAGCCCCAGCAACGCGGGGTATGTACTTTTATCACTAGCCGTATCCTTGTTGGCTGTCTTACCCAGTTGCTCTGTGGAAGCAGTGACGTCTAGGATGTCGTCTTTAATTTGAAAAGCTAATCCAATATTTTCGGAAAAAGTACGAAGTTGTCGCATTTCAGTATCTGTTGCATTCGCTAGAAGCGCACCCGATTCAACACAGCATGCAAGCAATGCCCCGGTTTTATGGACATGGATTTCTTCAAGCTCTGTCAAGGTTAGTTGTTTTCCTTCTCCTTGCATATCAAGAATCTGTCCTCCTACCATTCCGGCTGGTCCAGATGCGATACTTACAGCTCTTAAAATGGCAAGCGTTGTTGCTGGATCTGTGTGCTGGAGTGATGCAAGTTCTTCAAATGCAAGTGTTTGCAAAGCATCTGCCGCTAACACGGCTGCTGCTTCTCCAAAAACAACATGATTCGTTGGATTTCCTCTTCTGAAATCATCATCATCCATACAAGGGAGATCATCATGTATTAAAGAATATGTGTGAATCAATTCAATCGCACCAGCCACTCGCACTGCATCTTCAGATGTAGATTTCAAATCATGAAGCACTGCCAGAACCAGGAGAGGACGGATTCTTTTTCCTCCTGCATGTACAGAGTATGACATCGCCTTATTCAAAGTTTCAGGATAATTCTTCCCTTTAAAGAGTTCTGTGAAGTGTATATGTAAAAGTGGTAACTGCTCATCCATAAACTTTTTCAGCTGCTCACTCACTTGTGTCCTCTCCCTTCGAAGAATCCATCGCAGTGGCTTCTCCATTTTTGTCTACAATTGTGACGAGCTGCTTCTCAGCATGTTGCAGTTTTTGTTGACAAAATGCAGAAAGCTCCATCCCTTTTTTATATAAAGTGATAGAATCTTCGAGTTGAACATCTCCAGTTTCAAGTTGTTGAACGATTTTTTCCAATTCCAGCATCGCTTCTTCAAATTTCATTGAATCAGTTTCCATCATGATTCCTCCTTAATGGATTCTATCGATTGGATTTCCGCAATTGCAATACCATCCTGCATATTGATCTTGACAGAATCTCCGGGCGCTAGTAATTCAGCACTTTTAACGAGTTCTCCATCTTTATAAACGATTGTAAATCCTCTTTCCATAACACTCAGCGGGTTAAGTGCTTGCAGCATCCGTATATCTGTTAAAAATCGGTCTTGCTTTCCACCTATGGATTGACGCATTGCCCGAAGAAGTCTTTCCTCAGCTACAACAGCCTCTTTTGAACGCTGTTGTAACTGAAACGCTGGCGATACAAGCTGCAACCGAGAATGTATTTGGGTAAATTGAGAAGATTTTCTATAGAGCAGCTCATTGTGACTGCGTAAAAGACGCTCTTCAAGAGATACTTGCTTTTCAATAAATGGTCGATACAATCGATCCGGATAAAGGAACGGATAAGAATTTTTCAACCGGTCCAGTCGTTTTTGTTCTTGTGCAAGCCGAGTCGCAAGAAAACGGTAAATCACTCGCTTTCTTTCCAAGATGCGACCTACCAGTTCTTCCTTTGCCGGGACAGCAAGTTCAGCTGCTGCAGTGGGGGTAGGAGCCCGGTGATCTGCAACAAAATCCGCAATTGTCGTATCGGTTTCATGACCTACTGCACTGATTGTAGGAATTCGGCATGAGAAAATCGCACGGGCAACCGCTTCTTCGTTAAATGCCCATAAATCTTCAATTGAGCCGCCGCCTCTTCCAACTATCAGAACATCTATATCACCGTGTCGATCAGCTTGTCCGATTGCTTCAACAATTGAAGGCACTGCTTGTTTACCTTGGACAGCTGCAGGGAACAGGACTATTTCTGCCATAGGGAATCTGCGACCTATCGTTGAGCAGATGTCTTGGAACGCAGCTCCTGATTTAGCAGTGATGACACCGACTTTCTTAGGAATCCATGGTAATTGCTGTTTCCAACGGACATCAAACAAGCCTTCCTTGCCCAGCTGTTCTTTCAACTGCTCAAAGGCGAGGAATAAAGCTCCAATTCCGTCCGGTTCCATAGATTGAACATAAAGCTGATACTGTCCACTGCTTTCATATACATTAATATCCCCTGTTATGAGGACATTCATGCCACTTTCTGGTTTGAACTTCAAACTTGAGGCATTTCCACGAAACATAGCTGCTTGGATTCTGCTTTTGTCATCTTTTAACGTGAAGTATATGTGTCCGGTCGGGTGAATTTTCACATTGGATAATTCGCCTTTAATATAGACATTTCGCAAGTGTGGATCGGCATCAAATTTCCTCTTAATGTATTTGGTGACAGCTTGTACGGTTAAGTATGGATTACCTGACAACGAATTCCCCTCCCGCGTATAAAACGCTGTCTCTCTCTAACAAGAAACAGCGCTGTGAATTCTATGTAACGGCTATAGCCGTTTTCTTAAATGTAATTACTGCATGCTAATTGTGCACTCTTCAATGTGTTTTTCAGCAACATAGTTACAGTCATCGGACCGACACCGCCAGGGACAGGCGTTAGTGCACCTGCTTTTTCTTTGACGCTCTCGAAATCCACATCGCCGCAGAGCATCCCATTTTCGTCCCGATTCATACCAACGTCAATCACGGTAGCGCCTGCTTTGATATGATCAGCTGTAATGTATTTTGCCTGCCCAATCGCGACAATCAATATATCCGCTTGTCGAGTGAATGACTCTAAGTTTTCTGTCTTAGAATGACAATAGGTCACGGTCGCATCTTTTTGAAGAAGCAATTGTCCCATAGGCTTGCCGACGATATTACTTCGACCAACTATGACTGCATGTTTACCAGATATATCAGTACCCGTATGCTTCAGTAATTCTAAAATACCAGCAGGCGTGCATGACACATATGAGGTTTGGCCAATAATCATTTTCCCTACGTTCTCCGGATGAAAACCATCCACATCTTTTTTTGGAGAAATGGCGCGGATTACTTTGTTCTCATCGATATGAGGGGGTAAAGGCAATTGGACAAGAATTCCGTGAATGGTTGGATCGTTATTTAGACGGTCAACAGTATCCAGCAAGTCTTTCTGACTCACAGTAATCGGCAACTGAATCATTTCAGATTTCATACCTGCCGCAGCACTGGATTTCTCTTTGTTTTTCACGTATGTACGAGATGCTTGGTCGTCACCAACCAGGACAACAGCAAGACCTGGACGACATCCTCTTTCAATGAGCCGTTCTACGTCTATTTTAATCTCTTCTCTAATTTTTGCGCCGATTGCTTTTCCATCAATTAGTACACTTGACAAGAGTATCACATCCTCTGTTGTTCAAATTTCGACAGCACACCATTAACAAAGCGGCCTGATTTTTCGTCTCCAAATGTTTTACAAAGTTCGATTGCTTCGTTCACTGCTACTTTGTGTGGAACTTCGTCGTTATACAACAACTCATATGCAGCAAGTCGAAGTACCGTCCGTTCAATTTTAGGAAGTCTGTCTAATGACCAATTTTCCAATTTTCCAGTTAGTACTTCATCAATTGATTCTTGCTTTTCTCGTGTTCCTTTTACGAGCATCTCATAAAAAGAATCAACTGGTTCTTCTGCAATATAACTGATTGCCTCTTCTACAGGCAATGTCGTTCCATCAAGCTGGAAAAGGGTCTGAACCGCTTTTTCTCTCGCTTCTCTACGTTTCATACAATTTGTCTCCTTCATCACTGGTTCGTTTAGGCTTTATCATAGCACAAATGCTGTGTGAAGATACAGTCACAATAGACAAAAGCATCATCCGAGGATGATGCTTTTCGTCATTCTGTCACTGAATTCACTTCAGAACGGATCCCAGTTACATGAACATTAACTTCACCAGTTTCAATCGAAGTCATATGATACACTGCTTCCTTAATCTTTTTCTGAACGTTCGCAGCAACTTGTGGAATTAGTTGTCCTTCTTCTGCAATGCAAAAAACGTCGATTGTGAGTTTGTTATCCACCCAGTCTGTTTTCACGCCTTTTCCATGCATAACTTTTCCAAGTTTCTCTGCAACACCTGTTGCAAAATTCCCTGAGGTCATCGCAATACCTTGTACTTCAGAAGTTGCGATTCCAATAATAACCTCCAAAACTTCAGGAGCGAGCTCAATTCGCCCAAGACTCTCGGCAGCAGAGGAGTTTGCTTCAATAAATGAATTCGCTTTTTCAGCCATATTGCACGCCTCCTTCCTTAGTTTGACTGCATGATATCATATTTTTCAAGAAACTTCGTATCAAAGTCTCCTGATTTAAACACATCGTGATTCATAAGATTATAGTGGAACGGAATCGTCGTCTTAACCCCTTCTACCACAAACTCATCTAATGCACGTTTCATACGGGCTACTGCTTCTTCACGAGTATCTGCATGAACAATCAGTTTTGCAACCATTGAGTCATAAAATGGCGGGATTTTGTATCCTGGATAAACTGCAGAATCTACACGGACTCCATTTCCGCCTGGTGGAAGATACATTTCAACGGTACCGGGAGATGGCATGAAGTTTTTCTCTGGATTTTCCGCGTTGATGCGACACTCAATGGACCAGCCATTAATTTTAATGTCTTTTTGTTTGAAAGGAAGCTTCTCACCTGCTGCAACTTTCAACTGCTGTTGAATGAGGTCAATCCCCGTAATCATTTCAGTTACAGGATGTTCTACCTGGATTCTTGTATTCATTTCCATGAAGTAGAACTTCTGATTGATGTGATCGAAGATGAATTCAACCGTACCAGCACCTCTGTAATCGACTGCTTCTGCTGCTTTCACAGCTGCCTGTCCCATTTCCTTGCGCATCTCAGAAGTTAGTGCAGGAGATGGAGCCTCTTCCACTAACTTTTGCATACGGCGTTGAATAGAACAATCACGCTCGCCCAAATAGACTGTGTTGCCGTGCTTATCGGCCAATACTTGGATTTCGACGTGTCGGAAAATTTCAATGAACTTTTCAAGATACACTCCAGGATTACCAAATGCAGCTGCCGCTTCTTTTTGTGTAATCTTAATACCTTTTTTAAGTTCTTCAGGATCCCGCGCTACGCGGATTCCTTTCCCGCCACCTCCGGCCGTTGCTTTAATTATTACTGGGAAACCGATTTCCTCAGCGACCGTAAGCGCTTCCTCTTCATCAGCTACTAGACCGTCAGATCCTGGTACAATTGGAACTCCTGCCAGACGCATCGTTTCACGTGCCACGTCTTTCGTTCCCATACGAGCAATCGCATCAGAAGTAGGACCGACAAACTCGATATTCACTTCTTCGCACATTTCAGCGAAGCTTGCATTTTCAGCAAGGAAACCATACCCTGGATGGATTCCATCACAATCGGTCATTTTTGCGACACTTATGATATTTGAAAAGTTCAAGTAACTGTCTTTTGAGAGTTTGGGTCCGATGCAAAATGCTTCATCGGCAATTTTGACATGCAGTGCATCACGATCGGCTTCAGAGTATACTGCAACTGTCTCAAGACCGAGCTCTTTACATGCACGGATAATACGAACGGCAATTTCGCCACGATTTGCGATTAGAATTTTCTTCATCGTCCATTCCCCCTTCAATTTTCTTTTACAAGGAAAAGAGGCTGCCCATACTCAACGAGCTGTCCATCTTTAACAAGGATTTCAACAATTTCACCAGATACTTCTGCTTCAATTTCGTTGAATAGTTTCATAGCTTCTACGATACAGACAACATCTTCAGCTCCAACTTTCTGTCCAACCTGAACGAAAGCTGCTGCTTCTGGAGATGATGACTTATAAAACGTACCAACCATTGGAGATACGATGCTCTTTAGTGATGGATCAGCAGTTTTCACCTCAGCTGCTGGTTCTGCAACCGGTGCTGCTTGTTTAGGTGCCTCTGTAGGTTCAGGTACAGCTTGCTGAACAGACTGTGCTCCTGAAGTGGAATCTTGAACATCTGGTACTGGTGCTTGAACTTGAACCGGTGCAATAGTTGTTGCGCTTGTATTACTTTTGACGATTTTAATTTTAGCTCCATCTGCTTCATACGTAAATTTGTCGATTGAAGACTGATCAATAAGTTTAATGATTTCTCTAATTTCCTGAATCTTTAACATGAACGATTCTCCTGACTCCATAAAGTTTTGTTTTTACACCCTCATCCTCTATAGTAGACGTTTTTTAAGGATTTTGAAATAGTTAACCCCCATTTCTCCTCTAAAAATCTGTAAACAGAAAAAAAGACCCGGATTTTGGGCCTTTAACGGATTACTGATTACCTGTGAAATCGACTTGTACTTTTTTAGCGTCCTCCCAGCTTGCAAGGACATATTGGGTGATTTCATCTGCTAATTGTTTAGAATGTCCTTCAGTTGAAAGAACAGTTACTTTCACATCACCATCTTCTGTTCGGACAAAGGCTTCAGGATATCCGAGCGCCTTGATTTGTAATTCTAATAACGCTTCCGCGGAATCTCGTTTATTAAGCTCAGACATTTCCTCGAATGCTTCGTTCTTCTCTTCAGCAGTATAATCAGGGGATGTCATTTTCGCATTCAGTTGTTCTGATTTTTTACTGCGCTCATCACGGACTTCCATTCGCATTTCTTCGAATAGATATGACGTTGCAAACACCGGAGTTTGCTTATCAGATGAGCCCTTTTTTGGGACTTCAGCCGTTTCAGTCATATCACTTGAAAAAATGGAGATTCCGTCGAACGGCATGGGTGCTTTCTCTTTAATATAGTAAATCGAGATAACAGCAACAAGGCTCATTAGTGTTAAAAACCATACAGTACGTTTATTTGTTCTCATCATAGTTCCCCCTTTTGGTCATTTCAACGATAACAATTCGATGTTCTGGTAGTTGAAGGACAGCAGCCAATATCCTTGTGAGTTCAGATTTAAGGCCTGGTTTACCAGCTCCTTCCGCCACCACAAGTACGCCCGTCACTTCGTCTGTGCTAGAGTCCGCTGACTTCGTGAAATAATCAGTAAGCGGTGATTGTTCTTTCGCTCCTTTTGGCGGATGAAGGTATATAGAAACCTCCCCCACTCCGTCAATCTTTTCCAGTGCTGATTCGAGTGCTGTCGTTTCGATGTTCCCCTCCTTTTCATTGGACTTCCCGGACGTCGCTCCATCTGAATTCCAGGGTGGATTGAGTAAGATGAATACGAGAACCGTGATTCCTATAAATAGAATCACTTGCATTTTCCCAGTCGGTTTTTGCATGACATCACCATTCCATCTGTCTGTTTAGGACCGGGGGCCTGTTCATCTATGAAACAATGTATGCACAAATTCCAGTCCCTATAACCTGAGAAATGAAAAGATATTCAGTAACAGCCACATACCAGCAGCCAGTTTAGCCAAATAGCCGAATTCTTCTTTTCTGGATTCTGGCATCATCATAGACAAAACCCCCGAGAGAACCGAAATTAGGACAACTCCTATTAGAAATTTGCCATCTCGAATTCCCCCTTTTTCCGTTAAGTCATTGAAAGCTTCACGTAAACGATAAAAAATAGAACTGTATAAACAAAAGCAAAAATCAATAGAAATGTAATAGCACATAACACGAATAGAGATCGGCCGATATCATCCAATACGTCAGAAAACTCAGATGAAGTGAACGGTTCGATCAGCGCTGCACACCATCGATATAAAAAAGCCAAAAGCAACGTCTGCACGACAGGTAGGATGGCAATCCCCCACAATGTTACTAGTAGCCAGCCTCCCACCATAACTCCTGCCCCTGATGAATACCGGCCAAGTGTACCCATGCTGTCTGTCACAAATGATCCGACGAACGGAATGTTCTGTCGAATCAATTCCTTCAGAGGCTCACTTGCTGCTTCTGAAATTCCCCAAGAAACCGCTCCTCCAGCAGTTATGAAAATCGAGTAGGCAGCAACAATTGATGAAACAACAGCTAATAATGTTGTCCGCAGCATGTCCGAAAGCTTTGCATACGAAATAAGGGGATTCAGCCGTGTAACAATATCAAACAGCAACGCAGCCGTGACCAAAGGCAATAACAATCTATCTGCAAAAAACACAGCTCCATTTGCAAACAACAGCAGCGCAGGCTGAAAGTTCAGCAGGCTAAGTGCATTTCCCGAAATTGCCATGCCTGCAGTCAATACCGGATAACTCGTAACAAATAACATGGCGATGGACTTCATGAGTTGCTGAATAAGCAGGAGCTGTTCAAACGCGGGACGGAGTACTACTAGAATAATCACGATATAGAGCAGCTGCTTCGTCCACTCCGAGAACGAAGGGAACAAATAATTCAAAACCGTTGCCATCAGAGCAATGATCAGTACGACGATGAAGCTATAAACCAATCCACTAAGCAGTGATTGCAGGAAATCGAGTATGGTTATCCTCCCCCATTCACGGCGTTATGAGCGCAGTGAGTGTCTGTATGAGATTGACGAGCTCAGGCAGCCAGAAGGACAGGATGGTAATTTTGACTACAAATTGAGCTAAGTTTGCAAACGATGAATATCCGGATTCAGACAAATGCTGTGTAATCGACTCTGAAATGAAAAACAAGAATGCGCTCATTAATAACAGTTGCCCATACGGCTCAGGGACACCGTGAAAAATATCACTTAACTTTTTAATGAACGGGATCAAAACTTCCATCATGATATAAGCAAAAACGAAAAGATATAGGGCACTATACAAGATTGGATGCAACTGCGGGACTGCAAAACGGATAATGAGCAGCAACAAAAAAACGGCGAGTAATTGGAAAAGGAGTGCCATTACATTGCCAAAGAAAGCCATTGGAAGAACTCGGAGATTTCGGTAAAGAAAATCTTCAAAAAGCGGATCATTTCAACTGCAATGTACAAATAAGCAATGAAAAACAAGAAAAAAGAGAACTCTTTCTTACCTGTCTGTTCAAAAAAGATGTGCAAACAACCGATAACCAGTCCGATGCCGGCAATTCGCAGCAGGTCATTCAATTCCATCCGGCGATCCTCCTCCTGTTTCAATATACGCACGTGCATTAAACAATATGAAAAAAAGCTTGCCCATTCAATTTGAGTGGGCAAGCTTTTTATAGAGTAGTTATAGTAAAGTAGGAAGCAATGAGATTACGCGCGGGAAACATATTCTCCTTCTTCTGTGTTAATGATAAGTTTGTCACCAATGTTTACGAAGAATGGAACTTGTACTGTAAGGCCTGTTTCAAGTTTCGCTGGTTTTGAACCGCCGCTTGCAGTGTCGCCTTTAATACCAGGTTCAGTTTCAGCTACTTCAAGTACTACTGTAGAAGGTACTTCAACACCAAGAACTTCTTCTTTGTATTGAATAACGTGCACTTCCATGTTTTCCTTCAAATAGTTCAACTCTTCTTTAATCTGCTTTGTAGGCAATTCAATTTGCTCAAAACTTTCGTTATCCATGAAGACGTGATCGTCACCATTCGCATAAAGATATTGCATACGCTTATTGTCAATTTGTGCTTTCGCAACTTTCTCTCCAGCACGGAACGTCTTCTCGTTCACGTTGCCTGAACGCAAGTTACGTAATTTTGAACGTACAAAAGCAGCACCTTTACCTGGTTTAACGTGTTGGAATTCCATTACGCGCCAAATATCGCCGTCTACTTCGATTGTCAAACCTGTTTTAAAATCGTTTACTGAAATCATCTTGTTTCCTCCAATAGCTCTTATAAAATTTGCAGTTCTTTTGTACAGTGAGTTAACCGTTCACAACCATTTTCTGTAATTACGAGATCGTCTTCAATCCTTACGCCTCCGATACCCGGCAAGTAGATTCCAGGTTCAGCAGTAACCGTCATATTAGGCTCCAGCACTGTTTCAGAGCGGAAAGACAGTCCAGGGGCTTCATGAACTTCCAGACCAATTCCGTGACCCGTAGAATGACCAAACGCCTCACCATACCCTTTTGAAGCAATGTAATCCCGTGCAATCGCATCTGCCTGGATGCCGGTCATCCCCGGTCTAATGCCTTCAACTGCTAATTTCTGTGCAGCAAGGGTTATCTCATAGACTTCCCGCATTTTTTCCGATGGTTCACCGACAGCCACTGTTCGCGTTATGTCAGAGATGTATCCATTATACAACGCACCATAATCCAATGTCACGAGTTCTCCAAATTGAATTTTTTTGTCAGTCGCAACACCATGAGGAAGTGCTCCCCGAACGCCTGAAGCGACTATTGTATCAAATGATGATGATGTCGCTCCTTGTTTACGCATAAAGAACTCCAATTCGTTTGCTACCTCTAGTTCCGTCATCCCAACTTTGATGAATCCGCAAATATGCGTAAATGCATCATCTGCAATTTTTGCAGCCTGCTTTAAAACTTCTAATTCCTCTGGGGTTTTAATGATCCGCAGTTTTTCCACAAGACCAGCAGTCGGAATGAGCTCAGCTGACACTTTACTTTTATACAGCTCGTACATCCCAAATGTTACGTCTTCTTTCTCAAATCCTAAACGCTTTACTTTCATCTGCTCAACTTGCTGGGCTACTTCCTCTATAATTGTTTTTTCATGTTGAACAATACGGAAGTCTTTAATTTGTGCGGCAGCTTGCTCCATATATCTAAAGTCGGTAATGAACACCGCATCATCTTTAGAAATGATTGCTGCACCGGCAGTTCCGGTAAATCCAGTCATATAGCGGCGGTTATATCCACTTGTAATGAATACCGCATCCAATTCTTTTTCTGCAAGCAAACCTCTAAGTTTAGCAAGTTTCAAAATAATCATTCCCTTTCCATTTTGCGAATTAAAGCAAGCGCACCCAACAGATAGCCATCGGTACCTAATCCTGAAATTTGTCCCGCACATACAGGAGCGAGCATAGAGTTTTGCCTGAATGATTCTCGATTATGTATATTCGAAATGTGTACTTCCACGACTGGTAAGTTTACAGATGCAACAGCATCCCGAATAGCAATACTAGTATGCGTGTATGCACCAGGGTTAAAAACGATTCCGTATGTGCCATCGTCTGCCGCTTGATGAATACGGTCGATCAAAGCACCTTCATGGTTCGATTGAAAACACGACAACCCGATATTATGATCCATGCACAGCGCGCGAATACGACCTTCAATATCCTCGAGTGTTTCATGACCATAAACATCGGGTTCCCGTTTTCCTAATCTGTTTAAATTAGGTCCATTTAATAACAACAAATCCACTGCCTATCAACCCCTAGCCATTTTCCTTTCTATTTTATCACAACATTTTGACGAGGTAACCTATTTCGCATTCTTAGGCAGCTCATTTTTCATATAAATTGCAGTACCTGCAAGAAACCTGAATATAATGGCTGCAAGGCTAAGAAAGGGGATTGAAACCGACTTGAATGCAGATCCGAAAGAAGCGGGTCGTGAAATTGTCCATTCCACTGCACAAACAATGATAACCGCTAGTAATATCGAAGTGATGGATGGCGGAATTCCTGCAGTGAAATGCAGAACACTGTAAAGGACCATGAAAAGCAGGCTTAAAACAATAATTAATACAACCCATTTTACAATCGGAGAGTCTGTAGCAAGGAAGTTCCATTTGCGGGACCATCCAATTGGTGACCATTTAACAAAGTGAAAGACTTTCAAGAACTTTAAACTCAATGCTGTTAGTAACGCAGCAAACAACGAGGTCCACAATAGTGTAGGTATATGCATAGCTGTTCCCTCCTGCTCCAAGTGTCGCCGGTTCTCCTGATTTTAAACGTGATGGTGGAGCAATCTCTTGTTTTCCTGTACAATAAGAACATTGATACAAAATTGAGACTTTAAAAAGAAAGTGTGGGCTGTGCATGGAAGAGAATCAGAAATCACCTGCTTATGGCGGTCAGGCTCTAATAGAGGGCGTCATGTTTGGAGGCAAACAACATACAGTAACCGCTATACGTCGTAAAGATGGCACGATTGATTATTTTCACGTACTGAAAGAGAGCAGCCCGGTTCGTCAAAAGTTAAAAAAGATCCCTCTAGTCAGGGGAATTGTCGCACTAGTCGAGTCAGCAGGACTCGGCTCAAAACATCTGACCTTCGCAAGTGATCATTATGATGTAATGCCTGGTGAAGAAGTTGACAATTCGGATGAAGAATCATCAAAGCTGACAATGATTTTAGGAGTAGCAGCGGTTGGTGTACTTTCCTTTCTATTTGGGAAATTCGTCTTCACACTATTCCCAGTATTTCTTGCCGGACTTTTCCACCCGATCTTCCCAGGAAAAACTGCTCAAATTCTGTTAGAAACATTGTTCAAACTAACTCTCTTATTAAGTTATGTATCATTAATATCCATGACGCCTTTAATTAAAAGGGTTTTCAAATACCACGGTGCAGAGCATAAAGTCATCAATGCCTATGAAAACAACCTTCCCTTAACCGTTGAGAATGTCCAAGCTCAATCACGATTGCATTATCGATGCGGCAGCAGTTTTTTGCTGTTCACAGTGATAGTCGGGATGTTTATCTATTTCTTAGTTCCAACAGACCCGTTCTGGTTACGAATTGTGAATCGGATTCTTCTAATCCCTGTTGTCCTTGGAGTATCGTTTGAAGTACTTCAAATTACGAATGCTGTGCGAAATATTCCAGTGCTGCGATTCTTAGGATATCCCGGGTTATGGCTTCAGCTGTTAACTACAAAAGAGCCAGAAGATGATCAAGTAGAAGTTGCGATTGCCTCGTTCAACAAATTACTTGAGATTGAAGTACACGGCGAGGAAGTTTTAACTGACCCGTCCCCTTTAACTCCTGAGAGTGAAATGAGTACAGTGAATTTATAATGAAAAAGGAAGGCATCCCGTAAACGGAGCCTTCCTTTTTTCATTTTCGATAAGTCCATGCATCATTTGCATATTTTCGATTTTCAATTTCTTCGACAACCCTTACCTGGTCACTCGTGAGTTCATAAGGTACGAGTTCTATATCAAGAGCTTTTTCAAAGCCCTGCGAGAAAGCTGACAAACATTCTGAAACAGTTATGGCCCGGTCTGTTAATCGGTCGATTGCGACTGCTTTATCAGGAAGTCCTTTTCGTACTTGCTCTCTTATTTCTTCTGATTCAAATTTAAACAGGGAAACAAGTTTGTCCTCATTCAAACTAAGTAAAATTGCTCCGTGCTGCAAAATCACTCCTTTTTGACGAGTTTGTGCACTTCCTGCCACTTTTTTCCCTTCTACAACGAGTTCATACCAACTGGAAGTGTCAAAACAAACCCCGCTCTTCGGGCGTTTCAACTGTTCCGACACTAGTTCTGAAGGAACTGAAAAGGAAGCATCCAGCCCCAGATTGAGGAACCCTTCTAATAATCCGCCTGAAATGACCCGATATGCTTCTGTCACCGTTTCAGGCATGTCTGGATAGTCTTCAGAAACAATCACACTGTATGTAAGTTCGTGTTCATGCAGAACCCCCCTGCCTCCTGTAGGTCTACGCACAAAACCTAATCCATTTTGCTTCACGGCTTCCATATCGATTTCTTTGGATACACTTTGAAAGTAACCGATTGAGAGCGTCGCAGGATCCCATTCGTAAAAACGGAGAACTGGTCCAATCTCCCCTTTGCTGTGCCAGTCAAGGAGCGCTTCGTCCAAAGCCATATTAAAAGATGGAGAACACTTGCCTGACTGTATATAATTCCATTGAATTTTACTCATTTCCCCCCGCCTTTCCCTTCATAACGAATTCAATTTTATCATTGCAATTGAACATGTGCCACTTAATCTTTATAATGAAGAATGAGATAGAAAGGGGAAAAATGCTTTGAATGCTAATCTTTATATTTTAATAGGACTTTTGGTTGTAATGATTGCTTATTTCATCATTACGGCGCTTCGGCTCCGAAAAGCGGTTACGAATTTGACGCAAGAGGAATTCATTGAAGGATACCGAAAAGCGCAGCTGATCGATGTACGTGAACCAAAAGATTTTGATGCTGGCCACATACTTGGCGCCCGCAACATTCCGTACACACAATTGCGACAGCGGTATAAAGAAATTCGTCCTGACAAACCCGTTTACTTGTATGACCAAAATGGAGGTAAGAGCGCGCGGACAGCTCTATTCTTGAAAAAGAAAGATTACACGCAGCTCTACCATTTACAAGGCGGCTTCCGTACATGGTCAGGTAAAGTGAAAAGTAAAAAATAATGAGATGAAAAGGACCGAAGCCTGAGGGCTTCGGTCCTTTTGTTATGCTTTCACTAATTCTTCTTCTGTCTGGGGTGTGTAACGAAGCACAGGCTTCCGCGCTGCTTTCGTTTCATCCAAACGACTAATAACGGTTGTATGAGGTGCCTCTTGAACAATCTCCGGGTTTTCTTCCACTTCTTTCGCAATTTGTATCATTGCATCGATGAACGAATCCAGCGTTTCTTTCGACTCAGTTTCAGTTGGCTCAATCATCATGCCCTCTTCAACATTAAGCGGGAAATAAACTGTTGGCGGGTGGAACCCAAAATCGAGCAGCCGTTTTGCCATATCAAGTGTACGTACACCAAGTTTCTTCTGGCGACGGCCCGATAATACAAACTCATGCTTACAGTGCTGCGGGTATGGAAGATCGAAATACGGTTCCAAGCGACGCATCATGTAGTTCGCATTCAGCACAGCATTTTCAGTAACTGCCTTCAAACCGTCTGGTCCCATTGAGCGAATATACGTATACGCACGCAAGTAAATTCCGAAATTCCCATAGAAAGGTTTCACACGTCCAATAGATTTTGGAACATCATAGTTGAACGTGTATACGCCATCGTTCTTTTCCAATATCGGTTTTGGCAAGAAAGCTGCAAGATCTTCCTTCACACCTACCGGACCTGAACCCGGACCGCCGCCGCCATGTGGTCCTGTGAAGGTCTTATGCAAGTTCAAGTGTACTGCATCAAAGCCCATGTCCCCAGGTCGCGCCTTTGACATGACAGCATTCAAGTTGGCGCCATCATAATATAACTTCCCGCCAGCTCTATGGACTATTTTCGCCATTTCCATAATGTGTTCTTCAAAAAGACCAAGAGTATTCGGGTTCGTTAACATTAGAGCCGCAGTATCATCTCCAACCTTAGCCTTTAAGTCTTCGATATCTACAAGACCGTTTTCATCGGAGTTAACGGTAACTGTATCAAATCCTGCTACTGTTGCAGATGCTGGATTTGTTCCGTGTGCAGAATCTGGAACGAGCACTTTAGTACGCCTTGTATCTCCATTGGCTTCATGGAATGCACGAATCATCATCAACGCAGTCCACTCACCATGCGCTCCAGCTGCCGGCTGAAGTGTAACTTCATCCATCCCTGTAATTTCACAAAGATGTTCTTGCAAATCGTAGGCAACTTCCATTGCTCCTTGTACAGTTGACTCATCTTGCAACGGATGAATATTTGAGAAACCTGGAATACGCGCAACCGCTTCGTTAATCTTCGGATTGTATTTCATCGTACATGAACCAAGCGGGTAAAATCCTGTGTCAACGCCATGATTCCGGTTCGATAGAGCAGTATAGTGACGCATAATATCTAATTCCGAAACTTCTGGAAGTGCAGCATCTTCTTTACGAACTAACGATTCGGGCAGGAGTGCTGACAAATCTACTTCAGGAACATCCAAATCCGTCAGGCTGTATCCAATACGCCCCGCTTTTGAAACTTCAAAAATGAGTGGTTGGTTTTCGTTATGCATGGACGGCCTCCATTTCCTGCACAAGTGCATCAATCTCTTCTTTTGTCCGTTGCTCAGTCACTGCGAATAATGCGTGATTTTCCATTCCTGCATATGTCAAACTAAGGTCGTATCCGCCGATGATACCTTGCTCCAGCAATTGGCGGTTCAACTCTTTCACTGAACGCTTGCAATCTACTACGATCTCGTTAAAGTGTGAATTTCCACCAAGGACTGTAAAACCAGCTTTTTCGAATGCTTGCTTAGCATAATGAGTTTTTGCATAGTTTTGGTAGGCAATTTCACGTGCACCAGTTTTGCCTAGAGCTGTCATTGCAACAGAAGCAGCAAGTGCGTTCAAAGCTTGGTTTGAGCAAATATTGGAAGTGGCTTTATCACGTCGAATATGCTGTTCACGTGCTTGTAATGTAAGCACATAGCCTCGTCGACCTTGATCGTCTGTTGTTTCGCCTACCAGACGTCCTGGAACTTTACGCATCAATTTCTTAGTTACTGCGAAATAGCCGCAATGCGGTCCGCCGAATTGTTCAGGGATGCCGAAAGGTTGCGCATCTCCAACTGTGATGTCTGCTCCAAGCTCGCCAGGAGGTGTAAGAATACCAAGGGCCAATGGATTGGATGATACGACAAACAATGCACCATTGTCGTGTGCCAGCTCCCCGATTGCCTGCAATTCTTCAACCTGACCGAAGAAGTTCGGATATTGCACTAGAACAGCAGCCGTATCATCAGCCAGCAATTTCTTTAATTCTTCGACGTCTGTCACACCATCTTTTTGCGGGATCGTGATCACTTCAATCTGCTGGCCATCGGCATAAGAGCGAACTACATCGCGGGATTCAGGATGTACCGTTTCAGAAACAAGTAGTTTTTTGCGTTTTGTATGCCCTGCTGCAAGAGTTCCCGCTTCTGCAAGTGCAGTACCGCCGTCATACATGGAAGAGTTTGCAAGATCCATTCCTGTCAATTCACAAATCATCGTTTGAAATTCAAAGATTGCCTGAAGCTCCCCCTGGGAAATTTCCGGCTGATACGGTGTATACGCTGTATAAAATTCAGATCTGGAAATAACATGGTCGACAATTATCGGCTTATAGTGATCATAAACGCCTGCTCCAAGAAAGGACGCATACTGTTTAGAATCTGCATTTTTAGCAGCAGCTCTTGAAAGCTCTTTAAGTAAAGCAGATTCGGATTTAGCTTCTTTAATCGCTAAATCTCTTGTGAAACGAACATTTTCAGGTATATCTGCGAAAAGTTCATCAACAGATGAAATTCCGATTACTTTCAGCATTTCCGCGCGGTCGGCTTCTGTCATTGGCATGTAACGATGCATCATAATCTTTTCCCCTCTTTCCCTTTGTACGGAGATACTATCCGCTTCACTTCATGAACGTTTATAGAACGGTGTTTCAATAATCCTAGCTTTCAATCTTTTATTGCGAACTTCGACTTCGAGTTCCGTTCCAAGCTCTGAAAGATTTTGGTTCACTAAAGCAAATCCGATGTTCTTTTTCAAAGTTGGAGATTGTGTACCCGTCGTTACTTCACCAACTACTTCATCATTATGATAAACAGGATATCCAGTTCGTGGAATCCCCTTATCAATCATCTCAATTCCCACCAATTTCCGCGGAACGCCGTCTGATTTTTGTGCAGCTAACGCAGATTTCCCCAAGAAGTCTTCTTCTTTTTTCAATTTCACAACAAAACCAAGCCCTGCTTCTAGTGGTGAGATATCTTTCGACAATTCCTGTCCATACAGGGGAAGCCCCGCTTCAAAACGCAGCGTGTCGCGAGCACCTAAACCTGAAGGTACGAGGCCGTCTTCTTTACCTTCAGTCAGAATCGCATCCCATAGCTTAACTGCTGACTCAGGAGTACAGTAGATTTCAAATCCATTCTCGCCTGTATAACCAGTTCTGGATAGCAGAGTCGTTTCACCCGCCACATTTACATGATCTTTAAAACGGAAAAATCGGATTTCAGCAAGTGGTTCATCTGTCAAACGTTGCAAAATCGTTTCTGCTTTAGGTCCTTGCAATGCTAAAAGTGCCCAGTTATCGGACTGGTTGTCAATTTCGACATCATCGCCAGCCTGTTGTTTCATCCAGCAGACGTCTTTTTCAATATTGGATGCGTTCACTACTAACAGGTAGTCATTATCGCTCCTTTTATAGATTAACAAATCATCGATCGTGCCGCCATCTTCATAGCACATAGCCGTATACTGAGCTTGACCGTCGACTAATTTTGCGACATCATTTGTAACTAGTTTTTGCAAGAAAGAAAGTGCGCCTTCTCCGCTGACAACGATCTCTCCCATATGGGAAACATCAAACAATCCAGCAGCCGTTCGGACGGCTTCATGCTCAGCTTTAATACTTGAAAATTGAACTGGTAACTCCCAACCGCCAAAATCGATTGTTTTTCCGTTATATGGCACATAGCTTTCAAAAAGTGGTGTTCGCTTCAAAGTTACTGACAACTCAATCTCCCCCATTCATCTTCAAAAAAGAAAGAGACCCCCTTTTTTAAAAAAGAGAGCCCCTGTCCATTCTACTGAACGCTCCTCATTTCGGAAGCTGGCTTCAGAGGCTGGCTTTAACCAGCACTGTTCAGAGATGCGTCCAACATGAGTCTTTTTGCCTGAGAGATTCATGACCCAGTCACTTGCTCCTTCGGCGGCGCATTGATTGCGCTCTCTCCCCATGTATTCATCCGCACTATTCAATTCGATGCAAAAAGTTTAAGATTCGGAAAACTATCATCTATCGACCCTATCTTACCAGTTTGCAGATTGAAGTGCAATTACTTTTGAGGGTTGCCTGCTGCGTCTTGATGACTTGCAATGATATTTGGTTTGCTGGATAAGCGTTCCATTTGAAACGCTATATATTCCGTGACTTTACTTAGTGAACGCTGACGTGTCTGTACAATAAAATGTGCAGATTCTTTATACGCCTCGTACCGTTGGTGATAAAGCTTCTCAATTTCGCTGCGAGTTGACCGTTGAACGATAGGTCTGTTTTTATCGGTTGCAATTCTTCGCCAAATATCACGAAATGGGGCATCCAAGAAAAAGACCAGACCGCTTTCCCGCATAAGTTTACGATTTTCCTTACGCATGGCAACACCGCCGCCTGTGGCTATAATGCACATTTCATCTCGAAACGTTTGGAGAAATTCAGTCTCCATCTCACGAAATCGTTCTTCCCCGTAGGTTGCAAATATTTGAGGGATTGTCATACCTGTTTTCTGTACGATTTCATGATCCATGTCATAAAAGGGAAGCTTTGTAAAAAAACTCAGCCGTTTGCCGATTGCACTCTTTCCGCATCCCATAAATCCAACTAGGTATACTTTGTTCATAAAATCATCCGCCCTGCATTTTTGTTATCGCTGCTTTCTCATACACCGTTCCCAGCGAATCATAAGTTCCATATAAACTACTATGCCATGAAACGAATGTAAAAAGAAAGAGGGAGACGAAAAATAATAATGCAAGTGCCATTACCAGGACCACTCCCCGTTCATCTCTCACTAAGACCAACCGCAACCCTCCTTATCCGTTCCGTACCATCTTGGAGCGTTACAGAAACGGCTATCAAATGGCCTTCATCTGTAAATCGAAGGGACTGCACCTGTGTCAGCAACGGAACATGTCCCTGGTTTCCGATACGTCTTCGAACTACCCCGCCTACACTGCTATATTCTTTGTTTTCTTCTGCATCCTTCATATAAACGGTTAATATCGTTCCACTCTCATTGACATCAATTAGTTGTACAGCAGATAAGTCCATCTGTAAGTCCACCATAAATAATTCCCATTCAGTGGTTTGACTATCTGTCAATTGATGCTGGGCAGACTCTTTATACATCAAAAACAGTACGATGAGATGAAGAAATGCCGCTGCAATAACAAGTTGAAACAAGCTTTCAAGCAATGTGTACCCGGACTCATCATGAATAGTGTTCAAGGTGTACACGCCTTCTCCGTTTTTGCAGAAGATGGATAAGTAACGCACAGTCGCCCGTTTTCTTGAGCCCAAACATAGTGCGTTCCGTTTTCTATACGAACCCCATCTGTGATTCCATAGGTCGTAAAGAGCACAGCGCCTTGGTACATTGTCTCATTTGCTAACATTTCACGTTTTTTGTCATCCAATCCAACTAGCATTCGAAACGACAATGGCAACAGTGTACTAAAAATGATCATCATTATTGACAATGTTAAAATGGCTTCCGGCCAAGAGTAACCAGATTCATTCATACAGAAGCATTCTCCCCCTTTGAAACTGAAATTTAATTTTTTTCGATCCACTAGATGTCAAGAACGTCATTGTTCCAGTATTGAACATGTTGCCATTTCCTTGAAATGCTACATTTCTTAACGTACTTGTATTATCGTATTTAATAGTTGGCGGGAAGTGTGTGACCGTTATTTCATTTGTATCATAGTAAGTCACTGTGTACGTTTTTCCTTCGTTCGAAAAACCAAGCCAAGTAGTAGTCTGATTCGCCATGGAATGTGCTTGCATTCGCTGCACTGTTGCTTTAAAGGCCTCAAGTGCATCCCTTTCAGATTGTTCCATTGTCCAGCCGCGGCTAACAGGTATCACGATTATTGTCAGTACGCCTAAAATTGTGAGGACAAGAAGCAGCTCTAAAAATGTCATACCTGTTTCAGAATGTTTATTCACGGATTTCCTGATGCTGCCTTCGGATTAATCACTTTCCCGTCTGCATCTATTGTCAATTCCGTTCCGTCCGGACACTTTGCACCTTCCGGCAAATAGTCTTTAGCAGTAAGATCAGCCAAGCTAGTTGGAATTTTATTGGTATCCATCTTGTATGCCTGGACTTGGCCTTCCACCATTTTCAAATATGCTGCACATCCCTTTGTATCGATAGACTTTGAATGCTTCGTCACGTTCGGAATCGCCACTAGGATGAGCACGGATATTATCAACAAGACAATCATCATTTCTATTAACGTAAAAGCTTTCTCATTACGTAGAAATCTCATTGGAGTTGCTCCTTTACATGTTTTTAATCATTCCATAGACGGGTAAGAGAAGTGCTAAATAGGCTGCTATTATACAAACCGCAAGAATGACAAATAAAATAGGCTGTAGCAAAGCCATCATACGGTTCACTTTGCGATCGATTGCACTCGCAAGCTGCTCACTATATAACAATAACTCCTTGGCTAGATGTCCGCTGTCTGATCCATGTTTAGCGAAATAGGATAGGTCTCTCGTAAGTCCATCCGCAAACTCGATTGCCAAATGAAATGGTTCACCTTTCCCCGCTTCTTCATGAATCGATTTTGCAAATTGTGCTAGAACAGGATCTGTTTTTTGTTTCATCAAAATGAGCATTGCTTCCTGTATGGAATTACCTGCCGCCAGTAAACTTCCAGTTTCAGAAGCAAAAAGCCGAGTCCAGAAAGTACTATACATTTCACCAAGGAAAGGAATTGTTAGCAGTCTTTTTATTTTTTCGGCTGGACTTAATCGCCTCAAGTAGATTCTGACTATCACAATTAAACAACCGCTAATTGCGATTGTGAATAATAGCAAATCCGGAGCTTTTGCTACAATTCGCGGTAAATACTTTTCAACACCTTGAGTGGCTGAACCACGTGAAGCAGCAAGTGTTTCAAAGTTGGGCAAAAAATAGATTTTAAATGCGATGAGCAATAATGCCATAGCAAACATCAGTACGACTGGATAAGTTGCAGCTTGAATGAATTTCTGCTTCCGGACTTGAGCAGCATTAAGTCGAACAGACGCTCCTTCAAGCGCTTCCGCTAATCTTCCATCACTCTCTGACAGTTCGATGGACAATAATATCCGATCCGGAAACCCAAGTGCCCTCAATACTTCTGAGACATTCGCTCCTTCTCTGAAAATGTCTTCTACTCTCGATAATAAACTGTGACTATTTGAACTGTGATGTGGAAGCAATAGCGAAAAACAGTCATGAATGGTATATCCTTCTTTAAGTAATTCTGATGCTCGCATTAAAAACATCGGTTTGTCATTCACCGCAAATAACGAGTCTCGTTTCAGTGAAAAACACCGTTTACGGAGAGTCATTGGAGTTACTGTACTTTCTTGCAAGCGTCTCCACTCTCCCTTCTTCAGAAAGGAAGATGGGTTCGTTAGTATTAAGAGTGTTCTTAAGCCAATCTAATTCTTCATCTTGAAAAATTTCAAAAACAGCTGCCATCTCTCCATCCGATTTACGAATGAGGCGCTGCGCTGAGATACAAACGGCTGTTTGTCTCAGTTCTTCTGCGGAAATCCCGAAATCCATCATCCTGTTGTAATCCATCACACAAGTTGAGACAGGCATGTCTTGGAAACGTTGATAAATCAACTTAATGAATCATATGAATGAGACAAAACATCACGATATTTGAGATAAGATGACCTAACGTCAAAAAAATTGAGATGGAAAAAATAGATGTCACAAAACTTGAGACAGGATAGGAGCATTTTGTTGTTACCAACGATTATTAGGAAATATTGCAATCGTCTAATGGACGCTTTTTTTATGGAATCGGGACAAACACAAGTGAACGAAAAACCACTCGAATGATGAGAATCATTCGAGTGGTTTAATCCTTCTGAATAACTTAATTATCTTAAAGCAAGCTTGAAAATTTATTATCCCATTCATCTAAGTATGACAAAGCTTGATTTTTTGAAAACCCATTTACTTCCTTTAAAACTGCCAGTGCCTGATCCCTATTTACGTAAGGCAGGGTTTCAGTTCCCCTTTGAACACTATAATCAATCTTCAGTATCCCATCCTCAAACCACTTATTGACTGTTCGAGTTCGTAACTTGAAAATTCTCATTAGCTCCATCTTGGAGTATCCTTTTTCTTTTACAAACTGTTTAAATGATTCTAGACGAAGCGATTGAATATCCTGTTTAGAAAAATAAAGACCTTCTATTATAGGTTCCGAAATCACATATGCGACTTGAACTTTGCTGTCGAGTACCATTTTAATTAGTTCGACAAAAGTCACCTCTTCTTTACCGACCTTATCTTTGGCTGAATCCAATGTATACCAATTATCATTTGGCTGTTCAATTCGTTGACACTTACTTAATAGTGATTTTTCCAAGTCGTATACTTCACGCCTATCCACGAAGTAACTTGTCATGCCATCAATTGTGGGTCCATGAAGCACCTTCAAGTAATCTGTCTCGATTAAATTTCTGTATTGTTTTTGAGTGATGCCTAAGTATTTTCTAGCATCTCTTGTCGACATAATTTCCGATTCATGTTCTGCCCATTTCAAAACGCTTTCCGTTTTTATCAGCAATATATCCCTATTTTTATGCTCAACATATTTATGTTCTAAAAAGTTTAATTCACACAGCGTCTTAATAAAGGTCTTGCTCCTACCAATATGCTTTTCCGCATCTGTAATCCCTATATAACTCCGCTCTAGTGGTTCGGACTGTATCAGTTTATCTTTGTTATGATAAATTTCTTTGATTTCAATATGGAATTTTGAATAATAATCACTATATAACTTTCCTTCAGAGGATGCAAAAATCACTTTAAGGATAGGAGACTTTTTGCTCGATAAAGCCGAACCGTATTTTGTTGTTTTCAAATCATCAATTGTTTCATACAAAGACAATATATTCTTCTCAGGTTGTATTACCAATTCTTGAATTACAGGGGTCAAAAAGTTCATGTATTCTATCAAGTGTTTTTTCATATCCATATGTTTGGTTAAAAACTTTTCAAACTTAATTGATTGTTTTTTTGAAACAAGTTTCTCGGTTTGAAGCGAACCTAGTAGTTGATAAAAAAGGCTAAATAACATTAGATATACTTTTCCATCCAATAGGCTACCATCACTTCTTTTTATGGAACTTCGTGGATTAAGCAATGTCATTTGAAGATTGGTTTGTACTTTGGTAATCGCTGGACTTTTGATAATATCGGCTTCAACATTTAGATAATTGAATCCACATTTACATGTTCCGCTCATAAGTGAATGCATACTAATGAATCCATGGCATTTTGGACAATTAAGTACTAATTGTGTGTTGTGCGAAGGGCAAGTTGTCAAAAATGCTATATCCCAATGTATCCTGTGATAGTAATCTTCTTTAAGGCAAGCAGGACAGTACTTCGTAAAATTTCGCAGGTAATAAGAATAGAAAATTTCATGCTTTATGATGTCCTCTTCTTTGTCACCAAAGAACAAATCATCAAATTGGTTACATACAAAGTTGCCAATGTCTTGATTTGAGTTATCCATTATTTCCTTTGCAATTTTGAACCATTGAGAATCAGTATTAAGTTCATTGCAATTAAGCTTGTAAAATGTTGGCGGAACGGGTATTGCATCTGTAATATGATTAAAATAGTTTGCTCTAGCTGTCCGAAATAGAAAAGAGTATAAACTTTCATTTTCTTTTGAGTGGATTCTATTTAAGAATTTTATGGACATGACTGATTCACCTCACCTATTATTGTTGCTGTTGTTGTTTTTGTTGTTGAATAATTTTATTCATCGTGAGCTTTAGAAAAGTTAATTCAAAGAATGCTATAACCAGCGATTCAAACAAATAAAAAAAAGAGTTGAATGACTCTTTTTTCAACTCTCCAACCATTCCTAAAGCATGTTGCTCAGTTAATTAATTTACCGCTTTCTAGGCATGTCTATTTATTAATATTCAATTAGCGTTGGATTCTTTTTCAATATTTTCCATTAGATCAATTAATTTTCCGATAGAACACTTCAGTGTATGAAGAAATGACAGCTTTAACGAATTGTTTTTTCCATCAAGATACGACTCTATTTTTTCTTTTAATGAAGACAATGGTTCTTTATCCAGAAAGAGTTTGTAATTTTTTATATCCTCTTCATCAGAATACCTTTTTTCTAAAAGGACTCTAAATGTTTCAATGTTAGAATTAGTAAGGGATAAAACGTTTTTAAATAAATCTCCCGTGTCACAGTCACGGAAAATTGGTACAGCAAAGTTATGTTCCCTTACTTCATAAATAAACCTTTTAAAATCGGTTGTGATGTAGCTTATAAGTTCTTGAGCTTTCATCTTATTGGATTCAACTTCCAATTCCTTGTTTATTGAAACGATTTTTTCTTTAAATTCTATTACATCTTGTGGTACTCGATCACTATCTATACCTATAAAGTACGTATTTATGCCTTGAAAATAAGTTGCGCCTTTAGACGAAAGAGATAAACCATGCAACAAATCTTTTTTCACGGTTTCTAAGTCTTTTTGGAAGAGTCTTTTTTCAATTAGTTCCTTAAAAAGATTGTAGGATCTTAAATAGGAAATAAAAGGAACCTTACCATTAGCCAACTTTTCATAAGCCTCTTCTGTTGCTTTCATGAAGTCTTCATCAGACATATCGTAAAAATCGCCTTGAATTAGCTTAAAGTAAGCAGGGTAATCTGGTCCTACTTTCTCTTTCATCTCATTCATTTCTAGTGAAAACTTTTCTAAATTGAATATCCCCTCTCTTACAAGTTGCTCTGCAAAAGGGTAGATAATGACGCCACTTACTTTCTTTAAAACGAGTGAATATCGCGCCATGAACTTATCAAAAAACGTTTTTTCATAGTTTTTATTCATCTTTTTTAGGCTTTCAAGAAATAAATCGTCATTTTTCATTCCACTTAATTTTTCATTTCCTTCACGTCCAGATTTGATTTCAAATGAGACCGCCAGAGTGAAGACGAGAATTGCTGTAAGCACTTCTTCACCTAGTTCGTTATAATTCGCCTTATATTTGTTGTATATTGTTTTAAAATCTTCCAGTCCTTGCTTTAAAATTCGTATATTATCTGTATGACTTTCTTTAAAAACAATATTTATGTTATCTAGATTTTTGTTCAAGAAACGTTTTAACTCAACATTGGTGAACTCTTTGATAATTCCACTAATAATATTTGGATAATCGGGAGAAATTGTGAGCGTTTTTCCAATTAGCTTTTCCTTAATTAGCTTATACTCATTACTTCTTTGAAATAGCAGATTCGCTTTATTTCTGATTAATTGATTGATTGGAATTGGATCATCGTTTTCAGTTCCTGTTCGTCCCGTATTGCTGGAATTTAATGCTCCTGTTTTATCTAAAACCATAGAAGACACCAACATTTTCAACTCTATATTTCGATAAATTAACTTCTCTGCTATTTCATCTTCATATCCTATGATAATAACCTTCGAACCATCGTGTTCTACAAAGTTATTTATATATCCAAGTATATCTGCGATATCAATATTGGCTCTTTCTAAGTCATCAAAACAGATAACGGTATTGGCGAGGTTCACCAGATTTTCATAATTTACATTAGTATCCATTATATCCTTCAGGAAAGGAATATCTAGGTTTTTAATGACACCTATCCCCATTTTAGAGAATTCAGTAATTCTGCCCCTTTGTTTACTATTTTTCAAGGACTGAAGGGCATCACTCTTGTTAATAAGATTGTTCATCACTATTCTCTTATTGATTTCATCAATACTAGATATACCATACAGTGATATGTAAATTGTTTTAAAATTGATTTCTTTTTCGCTTTTATCTTCACCTGCTTTAATTTTTTCTATCCTACCTTTCAATTCAGTTTCCCAAAAATGTGTTTTCCCACTACCCCATTTCCCGTTTAACAGAATTGCATAATTGGTGTTTTCCTTCTTTACATAATTTAGAACACTATCTATGATATATTTCAAAGTATTCTCTCCCTAGCTTTAATGTCAAGAATTGATTTATTGAAATTCAACACTGAATTTGTATGTAAATGTCTTAATAGGACTTTGAGTATTTCCTTCTGGAATGTCTGGTTTTACGTAGATAGCCTGTCCTAATCAATTTGTGTAATTCATCATTACCTCTGCTTTTAATAACAGCGGATACATCTTCACTTGTGTATGGACGACCATCTATTGAATATCCTAAATGATTTATTTCCTTTGCGACTTTCACTATGCTGCCCAAGTATGCATATTCTTTTATGATCTGTTGATCCACATTTTTAACATTGTAAGTTTCCACTAAATCTACAAACTTTAGAAGTTTATTGATTTCATTTTTAGCTTGTTGTACCGTTTTGAAGGTAGTCACAGTTTATCCCCTTTTCACATCCGTGTATTACGAACTAATAAGTGATACAATATTCCAGATTTAGAGACTTTTCTAAATCCATTGTCTCAACTTTCAAAACATTAGTCAAGAAAGCTATTTTCATTCCTCAGGCTGTCAATTATTAATGGATGCTTCAAGCTATTTTTTCTTACATAACCCTCATTTAGAAATACCAAGTTAGTCATAATGTTTACATGATCTTTAATAGTGCGCTAACCGCAGTGACCATTTTTATAAATTGTGAGTTCAATAAAAAAACAACGAATTGTATTAAACAATCCGTTGTTTTCTATTAGTAATTGAACTTATGTACGCTTCTTCTTAAGGAATAGACGGCAGGTTCGCATCATCCAGAGGTGCGAATGTGCTATTGTCATTTCCAATTAGAATCCGTATATCTTTTTCAGTTACGATTCCCGTTGATGAAGTTGCCTTGAACTTGAATACAATAACATCACCAATCTTAAATTCAGTCTGCTCACCATTCATCAATGTAATGGGATTCTGTCCGAAGTCCACACCAATGAAAGTAGCCTTTACTTGATTGGTGAAAGCACCACGGATTCGAAGATCCTTGACAGCATTATCGCGGACAAGATAGCCTGCGTATTCAAATGTCGCGTAGTTGTTCGGAGTAAAGTAATACTTTCCAATTGAGTTTTCCGCAACCACTTGTTTCTGTGCTGTTGACATCATTACTTTTTGGCCGCTTGTAGTTGTATATTCGGCAGTGAAATCAATCGATGGACCACCGCGATCCACTTTAAATGGAATTTCGTGATAGTTTCCGATTCCTTCTTGAGAGTCATAACCATACACAATCAATGCATAGTTTCCAGTGTCAAGTGACGAATCCAATTGATAGGTAAATGCGAAATCATTATCAACTTTCGGTGTAAACACTTGAGATGACTTTCCGTTTGCAGGAACGACTTTTCCATTCTTCGTCGTTACTGCAATCGAATAATTCGAAGCTTTCGGTTGTACTTCGTAGTACATTGTGACAGTATCTGCTGGATCAGAATCATCTACATGACCTGTTACAGTAATTTTGTTGAATCCTTGACTGTCTGAAAATACACGATTTGCCACATCATCTTTAACATTCGTTAACCTCGGAAGGTAGTTTCGAGTGTCAGATGTAAACGGCATATTAATGTGCATTACATCAGGAATCGATGCCAATGCATTGTTTGCTAACGTATTCGTATTTTGTCTATCCTCAGGATACACACGCAATGTAAAGTTCTCTGGTGTTCCCGCGGTTGTTAATTGCATCGTACGACCTGTAATCAACTTTTTGTTTCCTTTAATGACATTTGTTACGCCATCAGCTTTCGTTAACCCAATATTGAATTTCCCTGTTGTGAAGTCAGGTTCTAAATACAGCTTCAAATTAAATTTAGTTGTGTGATTCAATGGTCCTTGCAAACTTCCGTCTTTTTCTGTACTTGTTCCTTTAATAAGTTGTGGTGAATTATTCATTAAATCAGCATCCAACACAATTTGTTGCTTAGAACCAGGTATAACTGTACCCCCTGAATCCAAAACATCTGCAAACAATGTTACATAGTTGAAGTCATCTGGATCAACTAAACTGTTGATAGAAAACTGGTGATGACGTCTTTCTAATGAAACATCTAGATTTGTTGGTGTATTCGTTGTTGCGGTTATCTTTGGAACGTTGTTGGAATAAATCACCGATGACTGTTGCCATTGTCCAACGCGTCCTAAAGAATCTGTAACTCGAACTTGCCAATAGATTGCTGTATTTCCTGCTGTACCTGGTGGCACAGTCAAACGATGTGTTGTCGCCGTTCCTTTATTTGTTAAAGCTAATATATTAGAACCACCTAAAGTAGTACCAGCTTGAATTTCATATTTTGTAATCGTTGCATCTGTATGTTTAATACCAGTCCAAGATACATCTATGTAATTATTCTGGAACTTTGTTGCATTTACTGGCGATAGTGTTGCTGATGGTTCAATAAAAGTAATTACCACTTGACCGTGACCTGTCTTTACTCCACCTGAATTAGATTGGTTGTTTCCAGCGTTATATGAGCCTCCACCGCCTCCACCGTAATAAGGGTTTGAACCTCCACCGCTTCCACCACCCGAGTAGCCACCACCACCGCCACCTGTACCATGTCCACTACCACCACCACCAAAACCGCCAGCTCCACCTGTTGTTGTTGTGTTGTTTGATCCTACTCCACCATTTATAAAAGAATTTGACAACGCAGGAGAACCACCTTTTTCACCGTTCCCAATAAATCCTGCTCCACCAGACCCATATGATGTTGATTTACCTCCTAACCCGTTTTGTCCACCTTCCATCCCCGAACCAGACCCATTCATCCCATTTGTAGCAGTTGTTGCATTTGTATTTTCATTAACATTTACAGAGCTTCCACCACCACCACCAGCAACCATTAAAGGTGAATTATCCAATGTAGCGACAAATGTTCCACCACCACCCCCGCCCCCATAAGGACTAGAACCACTAAAGTCTGTTCCTTTTTGCCCTACTAAAACTTTTAACACATCTCCTTTAGTTAGAATTATATCCCCTGTCATGCGAGCTCCCAGACCACCATCACTTGATGCAGAATACCCCTTCCCTCCTTGAGCTCCCCACGCTTCAATTTTATAATACCCAGTTTCAGGAACTGTCCAATTGTATATTCCACCACTCACTGAAGGTTCGTTGCCCAATATACCAGATGAATTATTAGTATTTGCAAATGAATACCCCGTACTCGTATTATTAAATGTTCGACTATCCCCTGTTGTTAACGCACTGACTTCCTTTGTAGTTTCAATCAGTGACCCTGGTACATAAAACATCACACTTGCCATTGTTGCTGAAAGAATCCCCACAAGTGTTTTTTTCATTCGGACTTTCATTTTTTTAGTGACCTAAATTGCAATATTAAGTTAGCCACTTAGGTAAAAGCTAGTGTATGTATGAAGGCGGAGGATTGCCTTACCGATAGAACTTCTACTTTGTCCCTGGTGTCACGTATAAACTATGACACTAATC
>JARIBI010000190.1 GCA_029257435.1 Sporosarcina sp.
CAACGGAAATATTAAAAATGTTGCTACCCACTACGTTACCCACTGCAACATCTGCGTTTCCGCCGAATGCTGCGATAATACTGACAGTCGCTTCCGGTGAACTTGTTCCGAATGATACAATCGTTAATCCGATTAGAATAGGCGGAACTTGCAGCAGTCTCGCGATATTAGAGGAACCGTCAACGAAAAAGTCAGCTCCTTTTATCAATAATACAAATCCAACAATTAGTAAAACGTATACCATGTGCTTGTGATCTCCCATCATGCAACTATAGTTTCAACTCTTTTTTTCATCTTCTACTATACATACCACAATTAACATAATTTTAATATTAAGACCATGAAAACAATAAAAAAAACGGCTTGTTGCGTACGACTCAATTCCAGAACAATTCCGGAAAGTGTCCGATTTGTGCCGGGAACGATTTTCCAAGATGTCCGAAGTGCAAGTGATTGGGCAAATGATACTGTTTAACACAATAAGATCAATTGATGGATAGTCATTACTAATGTATTTCACCCACTAAGCAAAGAAAGAAGATCATTTCCTTGAAGAACACGGTTGGTATTATCGGTGCCGGCATCGGGGGTTTAATGGCCGGAGCATTCTTGGCACAGGAAGGCTGGCAAGTGACTGTGTTTGAAAAGGCGACGACTGTCGGCGGATCATCCGATGGACGTCGTATTGGAAGATCGGAATATTTCGCTTTATCGCGATCCGTCCTTATGGAAAGTGGAACTCGTTCGCGTCTTCCCTGAAAGAAGCTATGCTTGAAGAGATTCAACGAGTCTTTCCTATTCAAGACTACATACTTTTATCAGAAGCTGGGACGCCCCTGACTAATGAAAAATATATCAGGAAAACGGAAGTCGGCGGATTTCCAATGACAGTTCGAAATGCAATTCTTAAACCGAAAAGTGTGCGTTCTTCTCTAGCGAACTTCTACATCGCGGGTGAACAATCTTTCCCTGGACCCGGCACACTGTCTTCAGCGCTCAGTGGCTATCATACAGCACGAGCAATGTTGAACGGGCGCTTGTGACAGAGGAGAGTTGAAAAAGTTGATACTTCAATCAGATTCTTACCTAGAGCGACAAAGGTGGATTAAACTAGGATTCAGCTGACTCACTAGATGAACCTATACCTTCCCTCTTCAATCCTGTATGCTCTTCGATACACATATGATACCGGAGGCGCGACTTTTTCACATTTGTAGGGAATGAGCAATGGAGAGGATGCGGAATACGATCTGCAATCGGGAAGTCCAGTTGACCGGCAGCTGCTAGTTTTCTCAGCTCCCGGGCTACTTCTTCACTAAGCGGCACAATAGCAGACGGCTGTACGATTTTCATCTCTTCAACAAAGGATTCGAGGAACTGATGTCGGACGATACGGGGCAGATTATAATAATTCATATTCCGTCCATCGCGCCGGAACCCAAACCAGGAGAGATTGGTCAAATACACAGAATTCTGGAACTCGCCAAGCCCATATCCTTCGATGACGGATAAGATGAA
>JARIBI010000011.1 GCA_029257435.1 Sporosarcina sp.
CTATTGCTGTACTTGTAATCACGCCAATATCGCAAACGGGCCATTTTCCAGCATGCAAGTGTTGCTTTGCGCTACAGACGGAACGCTTTCCGAGGGGCGTGGCTTGAGCCTCCTCAGTCGCAAAAAACGCTCCCTGCGGGGTCTCAAGGCGCACGCTGATCCCTTCGGAATCGTCCGTCTTCCGCTCCAAGCAACGGAGTGTAGTTATTATAAAGCATACATTCAAGAATCAGGCCATAGAAAGGAAAAGGTGAGTGTCAATGAGTCACTATATGGAAATATTTAAAGAAATTATCGATATCGTACACCATGACTACGCAGGTTATGATGAAAAACGAGGCTGGGATGACCCTGCCCATTATCTTGAAGAAATTGAGAAGTTGATGTCCGGCCAGCAAATCACACCTCAAGTTTTTACGGATCTTGTCAGCGAATATCTGATGGCTTTTCAAGATCGACACATGTATTTCAATCTGAAAGGATCAGATGACGTAAAAGCAAGCACCCGCGGTTTCCGGACAAGAAGATATGAGGATGCGCTTTATGTCGTGGAGACTTGCGAGGAGGACAGGTTTCCAGCCGGCTCCAAAATCGTTTCGATCGATAAACAGGAAATCGGTAAAATCATGACTTCAGATCGAATCTTCTTGCGAGAGACAAGTGCAGAACGCGAGGATTGGACACATCTTCTCAATAAATCATCATCCATTGAAATAGCGGATGTGAATGGAGAACTGTTAACGTTTGATTTGAAGGATTACGAACCCACCTCAAAAAAGTTAGCACCCTCGATGGAAGAAGTTGATAAGGAGACATTACGAATTACTTTTCCAAGCTTCATCAACGTTGACGGGACTATGGACTTCGTGAAAAACTATGAAGAAAAGCTGAAAGTATGTACAAATCTGATCATCGACGTACGAAACAATCGAGGGGGAAACGGACAATCTATTTCGAACTTATTGCCGTACATTTTCCCACCAGATGAACACCCAAGCACGGACGGTGAGTTGAAGGAGTTCAATTATACCAATCGAAACTCGGAACTGTTCATCCAGCTCTGCCAGCAGCTAAGAAAAGACATCACTGATGAAGAGACACTGAAATTCTTTGACTCGATGGAAGAAGAATGTGAAAAATATCGCGGTCAAGGTTTTGTAACAATGGACTTTTCGGATGAATTGAAGGCGGAAGCTTTAAAGTTTGAAGGTACTTATTCACCAAAGAATGTGATTGTGATAACGGATGTCAATTGCGCAAGTGCCGCCGAATATTTTGTGGAAATCTGCATGGATTCATCCAAAACAACCATAATCGGACGGGCCACAATGGGCGTTAATGACTACAGCGATTTACTTATCAAAGAATGGGATGACATGTACGCACTCTACTACCCTATGTCTCGCCGTATCCACAAGACGTCGAACGACCCGTTGCACGGAAGAGGGATCCGACCTGATCATTATATCCCTTGGACGCCTAAACACATAGATGAAGATTTGGATCTATTGTATGCAATAGAGATGTTAAGAGAAAGCAAGATTGCGGAAGGATGATTAGCAAGCGTTTCTGAGCAGAATGGGCGCGGGTTTCTTGGGTTTTTATCACCATGGTAATACTTATAAGTTGAGTGGCAATACCACGAAAAAAACTGGGAATTTTCCACAAAAGACAAGAGCGAATATACATGTGAGTAACTTCCGTAATCAGGTGCATTTGTCGCATAAGTCTTTACTTCAAACGGGCCAGATTAAATGGTTTATGAATACAAGAGGTGATGAATTGAATTTTCTAAGGTTATTTGAAATTATAGGTTTTATTATTGTGATTATAGGGCTGGTGTTATTTTGGGTTTATACAGTAGTGAAACATTATCCACTTACCGAAATTTATCCTATTTATATCATTTGGATCATTGGAATGTTACTTCTGTTTGTCATGCGTCACTATCGAAAGAAACAGTGATCTGAGTTTATTGCATTAGAAAATTATATCGTAGATTTATCAATAATCGGGGGCGATTCTTTGGTAATACACTCTTAGTTGATTGGAGTGCAAGCCGTCGACTCCGAGAGGATTAGCGTGCGCTTGAGACCCTGGACGTAGCGAAGCGAAGGAAGCGGCTCAAGCCACGCCCTCCGGAAAGCGTACGGCTGGAACGCAAATCAACGTGCTTAACATTATTCCAGATATGGGTGCGATTCTCTAATAAAGATTAGCTTCCAATGTTGAAGAATAGGGGCATTTTGTTGGATTGAGATTCAAATATTATTAATCTCTGGGGGATTGGATTGTCCCAAGTTTCATTAGTTCCACATAATAAAATATATGCAAAAGAAGAATATTCTAAAATCTAGTACTTTAACGGTATTAGGTTGTGCTTCCATCCAGCCGCATTGCCAACAATAATTTTTGGGAATTCATTTAGGGGGACTTATGAACTTAAGAGGAAAGTATAATAATCATGCATGGGTGTACATATTAAATAAACTAGCAGCACTAGGTTTATTAGTATTCATTATGTGTGTATATACCATTTTGAGTACTAGGTTTGATTTATACGAGTTTACAGAGTCTTTATCAAATATAACGTTTTGGGGATGGATTTGCGCATATGCACTAATGACTACAATGCTAATCGATTTAATTTGTTACAAATGGA
>JARIBI010000185.1 GCA_029257435.1 Sporosarcina sp.
TAAGAAGTAAGACTAGTTACTGTTAGGGAAAGGGGGTACCCCCTTTCCCTAACAGTAACTAACACACCAACCTAGAGGTGGATGAACATGCCATAAGGAATTTACACAAGAGTTTGGACTTGACTGACAACTCGCTCGTTTCGGTGAGGAACCCGCCCGTTCCGGTGGTCAACCCGCTCGTTTCGTCGAGGAACCCGCTCGTTCCGGTGGTCAACCCGCTCGTTTCGGTGAGGAACCCGCTCGTTTCGGTGAGGAACCCGCCCGTTCCGTCGGGAAACCCGCCCGTTCCGGTGGTCAACCCGCTCGTTTCGTCCGTCAACCCGCCCGTTCCGGTGGTCAACCCGCTCGTTTCGTCGGGAAACCCGCCCGTTATGGTCGAGAACCCGCTCGTTTCGTCGAGGAACCCGCCCGTTCCGGTCGAGAACCCGCTCGTTTCGTCGGGAAACCCGCCCATTCCGTCCGTCAACCCGCTCATTCCCGCAAGCCCCACAAAAAAAGATACCTCCCAAAAAGGAGATATCCCAACATTCAACCATTTATAAAATTGGAGACAACAACCGTGAAATCGACTCTTTAATCTTAATCGTACGAGAACGTTTCAAATACATATCGTACGTCAGCTCAGTCGAAAGCTGGATATCCTGTTCAAACAGCTCCGCGAGCTCACGTGACTTCTCGCGGTCGTAAATGAATGCATTTATCTCGAAGTTAAGACGGAAACTCCGCTCATCGATATTGGCAGTCCCCACAGTCGAGAGCTCATCATCCACCACAATTTGCTTCGCATGAATGAATCCGTTTTCGTAAATGTAGACGCGAGCTCCCGCCTTCAGCAAACTGCCGATATTCGAAAACGTCGCCCAATAGACAAACATGTGATCCGGCTTATTCGGGATCATGATCCGTACATCGATTCCAGACAAGCACGCAATTCGCAACGCGTCCAAGAAACTGACATCAGGAATGAAATAGGGCGTTTGAATGTAAATGTATTCTTTCGCGATGAAAATCATCTTTAAATAGCCGTCTTTGATCTGTTCCCATTCAGCATCGGGTCCGCTTGAAACAATTTGCATGCCCACAGAACCTTTACGGGGAATGACAGGGAAGTAGCGATCGTTGTATTGAACTTCACTCGACGCTAATGCCTGATTCCAATCTAATAAGAAACGGGTTTGTAGCGGATGCACGGCACTGCCTTCAATTCGTAAATGCGTGTCCCGCCAATAGCCGAACTTCTTGCTCATTCCGAGATACTCGTCTCCGACGTTGAATCCGCCGACATATCCGATCCGCCCATCGACCACGACGATTTTACGGTGGTTACGGTAATTCATACGCGGATTAATGAGCGGTAACACAGCTGGGAAGAAGGATACAGCTTCTCCACCTGCATCTGTCAATTCTTTCAGGTGTTTTACTTGCAATCCTCGAGACCCAATATCGTCAAAAAGTACACGCACTTTTACGCCTTGCTTCGCTTTTCGCACGAGAACTTCCATAATTCTGCTGCCAAGCTTGTCGAGACGCATAATGTAATACTGGAAATGGATATGATCCTTGGCGTTTTCCAAGTCCTCAATAAGTGCCTCAAACTTAGCAGCGCCATCATTAAAGATTTCCATATCGTTATCCTGTGTCAACAGCGCATGATTATTTCTTAAATGTAAATAAATCATGTCATGGTAATGAGCGGTATCATCGAGTTGGAATTCAAAGGTTTCATCTTCAATCGCTTCCATTTGGTAGTCGATTAAAGACTCGATTCCAATGCGGTCCCGGCCTGACCAGCGGAATAAGTGACGCTTCCTGAGCTGTCTTCCAAAAAGCAGATAGATAATGAATCCAAGAAGAGGAATGAAAAACAGGACAAGCAGCCAAGCCCACGTAGATGCGGCGTCACGCCGTTCCAAGAATATCAGAACTCCCGCAAGCAGGATGTTTAGAATAAGTAATGCAATCGTGAGAAAGCCGATGATTCCTGCCATTGTATACCGCCTTTCAGGAAATGTATTGTATTTCTATAGTATACATGAACAAAGGAATTTGTCCCTGAAAACATTAAAGCTCGTCAATCTGCAAAAAGGCCGAAAGAACAGGGGGTACCCGTTTCTTTCGGCTCAGCAAGTAATTGTTATTATGAACGCAATTTCACCCGCTGCAATCTAAGTGCGTTCAACACGACGGATACAGAACTGAATGCCATAGCCGCCCCTGCGACCCAAGGAGCGAGTAAGCCAGCCGCCGCAATTGGAATGCCAATTGAATTATAGGCAAGTGCCCAAAACAGATTCTGTTTAATGTTCCTTACAGTCAGCCTGCTCATCTTCAGCGTATCTGGAACACGCAGCAAATCGCCATGCATCAAGGTAACATCCGCTGCTTCCATCGCAACTGCAGTTCCTGTGCCCATCGCCATTCCGATATCCGCTACGGCTAGCGCGGGAGCGTCGTTAATGCCGTCGCCTGCCATCGCAACCCGTTTTCCCTCAGCTTGCAATGCCGCTATCGTTTGAGCTTTTTGGTCAGGCAGTACACCTGCGATAATTCGATCAATCCCAACGGCTGCTGCGATTGACTTCGCCGTCCGTTCTTGGTCCCCAGTGAGCATAATGACTTCTAACCCAAGTGCATGCAATTCTTTTACGGCCTGAGCGGACGACTCTTTCACTGTATCCGCAACAGCAATCACTGCGGAATGTTCGCCTTCCACCGCCATAGACATGACCGTTTTACCTTCATTTTCAAGAGAAGACACATCTGCAATTGCATCGTTGAATGGTACATTAAAACGCTCCAATAATTTTTGATTGCCGAGGAGCACTTCGGCGCCATCGATTTTACAACGGATTCCGTGTCCGGGAATCGATTCGAACTCTTCCGCTTTTGGAACTTGAAAACCGTGATTCACCCCGAAATCCGTAATTGCCCGGGCAACAGGATGTTCAGAGTCACTTTCCGCAGCGGTTGCTAACGCAATGAAACGATCCCTTTTGGATGAATCCAGTGTAAAGAAATCTGTCACTTCAGGCGTTCCTTTAGTAATCGTACCTGTTTTGTCGAACACGACCGTATCAATCGATTTCGTTTGTTCCATCGCTTCCGCAGTTTTGAACAAAATACCGTGCTCTGCGGCTCGGCCTGATCCCGCCATAATTGACGTAGGGGTAGCAAGCCCGAGTGCACAAGGACAGGCAATTACCAATACCGCAATCGTACTCGTCAGCGCTTCGGCGAAATCACCAGGCGTTACAACGAAGTACCATATGAGAAAAGTTACGACTGCAATTCCGACGACTACAGGAACGAACACACCTGAGATTTTATCGGCTAACCGCTGAATCGGCGCTTTTGACCCTTGCGCTTCTTCAACGACCCGAATAATTCCGGAAAGCATTGTATCTTTGCCGATGTTTTTTGCGCGAACCCGCAACGAGCCATTGGCATTGACAGTCGCAGCATACAGCAAATCACCCGCGTTTTTGTCGACAGGGAGGCTTTCGCCGGTCAGCATAGATTCATCCACTGCAGACGAACCGGACAATACCTCAGCATCCACGGGAACAGATGCCCCCGGTCGAATCACGAGCACATCTCCCACCTGGACTTCGGAAATTGGGATTTCAGCTGTTATCCCGTCTTGTTCGACGACTGCCATTGTCGGCTGAAGCCCCATAAGTTTCTTTATTGCGTCAGATGAATGCCCTTTAGCTCGTGCTTCAAATAGCTTACCTAGTAAAATCAGTGTAATCAGGACTGCGCTTGTTTCAAAATATAGCCCGTGATTCGAGCCTGTCAGAACAAGAAACACTGAATAGAAATATGCTGCTGACGTTCCAAGAACGACGAGAACGTCCATATTGGCACTTCCGTTTCGAAGTGCAGAAAATGCTCCTTTATAAAAGGTCCAACCAATCCAAAACTGAACTGGCGTCGCAAGTATCCACTGGAAATAAGGATTCATAAGCAAGTCTGGTACATACATCCAACTAGTAAAAGAGAAATGGGCAAACATTGTCCATAACAGCGGCAGAGAAAGTGCGGCAGAAATCACGAACATCCTCGTTTTTTTCCGGATTTCAGTTTTTCTAGGGTCTTCTTCAGTCACAGTGTCTCCACCTTTGACAGAAGCGCCGTAACCCACCTTTTCTATTTTCCCGATAATCTCTTCTACTGAAAGTGCGGTAGGGTCATACGTGACGCGTCCTGTCTCCAGTGCTAAGTTCACATTGACACCATACACACCTGGCATTTTTGAAAGTACTTTTTCAATCCGTGCAGAACACGCTGCACATGTCATACCGGTCAGCTGTAGATCGACTTGTCGTTCGGTCACTTCATAACCGAGTGACTGGATTTTTGCTCGGATGGCAGGCAAATCGGAAGCGTCCGATTCAACTGTCACAGCAGCTTTTTCTGTTGCGAAATTGACAGCGACTTCCTTAACGCCGTCCATTCTGGAAAGTCCTTTTTCGATCCGATTTGCACAAGCGGCACACGTCATGCCGGTGATCGGGATATCTATTCGTTTCTCACTCATCAGATTTGACCTCCTCTGTGTACCCGTGGGGGGTATGTTTTAACGGAAATAAAAATGGCAGCTGCCATAGTGTTTTAGGGTAATATGAAAAAAACCGCACAACCTAGGCATGCGGTTTCAGAAAAATTACTGAACGACGTCGTACCCTTGGTCTTCAATCGTCTCTTCAATTTTTTTGCGGTCTGCAGCAGCCGTGTCATGAGAAACTTGCACAGTTCCTGCATCAAGGTTAACGGAAACGGATTCAACGCCTGCAAGATTCCCAACACTATCTTCAACCGCTTTCACACAATGCCCGCAAGACATGCCTTTGACTGTAAATGTTGTTTGTTCCATTTGAAATTCCTCCTTATTTTCTCATCAATTTTGAAACGGTAATGAGCAATTCATCCAAAACGGCATCATCGCCTTCAGCTAGCCGCTCTTTCACGCATCCTTTTAAATGACCGTCCAGCAATACTTTTGCCGCGCCATTCAATGCGGATTGCGTAGCAGCGAATTGTGTGATGATGTCATCACAATACACATCGTTCTCTATCATGTTACGGATACCGCGAATTTGACCTTCTACACGGTTTAAGCGATGAATGAGATTGGTTTTTACACTATCCGGATGATGGCTCTTCCGACAAGGAACTTCTTCAACAGTGAATAGATCATCTTCCTTGACCATATCCTTCACCTCTTTCTAATTCAAAGATAATGTACCTGCAGGGGGTATGTCAACTGTTTAATTCTGTGAAATAAAATTTACGAAGAAAGTGATTTTGTAACATAATTGAAAGGTTAAAAACTTGACAATTGTGGTATAATAAAGTTAGACAAAGAAAACATCACGTTTTTAACAAAATAGAACCTTGCATCCAATTTGTGCGTCCTGCACTATAGAAAGGTTGAGGTGGAACCAGATGGCGAAAGAAATCGATTTGAAGAAGATCATCACAAACTTAGCGAAGTTAGGTGTTTCCGCTACAATGACTAAATCGCGTCTAGATATGCTGAAGGCCCTTACACCGCCTGCTCAGCAAGACCCGCAAATCCAACCATAACTAAAAAACACGTCCACAGGATTTCCTGTGGACGTGTTTTTTAGTCTTCTTCATCCGATTTGAACATATACGTTCGATGATGGAACTTCATACTGAAAATCAGTCCGATAGCGAGCATGTTGCCCATCAAAGAACTTCCTCCGTAACTGATGAAAGGAAGTGGAATTCCTGTAATCGGCAGCAATTGAATCGTCATTCCGATGTTTTCGAATACGTGGAATGTGATCATTGCGATAATCCCCGCAGCAATATACGTACTGAACGGATCTTTTAATTCCAATGCAATTTTCGTCAAATGGTAAATCAAGAAAAAGTATAGGCAAATCACGACGCTTGCGCCGAAGAACCCCCATTCCTCCCCAATCACACTGAAGATGAAGTCCGTATGACTCTCAGGGACATACACTTCACGATCCTTAAACCCTTTTCCGAAAATCTCTCCTGAACCAATCGCGTTCAATGAAGTAATTAGATGCAGCCCCTCATTGGATGAATACGAATAGGGATCAAGCCAGGAATAGATCCGTTGGAACTGGTACGGCTTAAACCCAAGTGACGTTAAGAAATCCTGGGCATATAATGCCATAAAGAGCATGGTGCCGCCAATTGAAACACTGCCTACAAAAATCGGAAGCAGTATTTTCCACGTTATCCCTGACACTACAGCAAGAGCCGCAGTGATTGCCAGAAAAACTAATGCTGTACCAAGATCTGGCTGCTTCATAATGAAGAATAATGGAACAATCAGCACGACCCCGATTTTCATCAACAGCATGAAATCGGTTTGCAATGTTTTCTCAGAAAATTTCTCGTGGTGTTTCGTAATCACCCGGGCAAGTCCGATGATGAAAAACGTTTTCATGAACTCAGCAGGCTGAATGCTTCCTGCACCCGGCAAGTGGAACCAGCTTTTTGCGCCATTCCGGCGGGAAACTAAATCCAGGCTTTCCGGCAGGATGTAAAGCACGAGCAAGGCGAATATACCGGCACCATAAATGAGCCATGCCGCTTTTTTATATTGTTCAGGCTCAAAATACATCGTAATCGCGATAATAATTGAACCTACAACATACCATTGAATTTGTGACGGTATGAAGTTAATGCCATATTGTCCAGTTGTTTGGGCGGAGGAGATGGCAACTAGACTGATGGCTCCAAACATAAGCAAAAGAAAGGCTAATGGCCAATCGAATCGATCAGCAGATTTTTGTTCTATTTTCATATAATGTCACCTTTATCGTTTCATAAGAGTTACAGTCACTCATTATAACCGAAAACGCACCTGATTTCACAAGAGGAATTGTTCCTGTTTTGTCAGGTTACTCGTCTTCTGTTTCAAACAAGTAATTTTGCTGGTGGAAGCGCATGCTGAAAACCAAGCCAATCGCAAACATATTACTGAACAATGAGCTTCCTCCATAACTGATGAAAGGAAGAGGAATTCCTGTTATCGGCAGCAGCTGGATATTCATCCCGATATTCTCTAACACATGGAAAGCAATCATTGCAATTACACCGGCTGTCACATATACACTGAACGTATCTTTAAGAGTTAATGCAATTTTAGTCAAATGATAAATGAAGACGAAAAACAGTGTGATCAGTAAGCTTGTGCCGATAAACCCCCACTCTTCTCCAATCACACTGATGATAAAGTCTGTGTGGTTTTCGGGAATATAGACAATGCTTTCTTTAAATCCTTTTCCAGTGAACTCCCCAGAACCAATTGCAGTCATCGCCTGAATCAAGTTATATCCTTCTTCACCCGGATACGAATAAGGGTCCAGCCACGAATAGACACGCTTAAATTGATAAGGGTCAAAACCAAGCTTTTGCAAAAAATCTTGTGCATAAATTGCCATCCATAAGAGTGTTGCACCAAGTGTCGCGCCGACAGCGATTAACGGGGTGAGCAATTTCCAAGAGATTCCGGACACAATGACAACAGCCACCGTAATCGCGATGAATACAAGAGACGTCCCTAAATCAGGCTGTTTCAATATGAAAGCAAGCGGAACTAGCAGCATCAAGCCAATTTTACCAAGCAGCATCAGATCTATCTTAAGCGACTTAACTGGATAGCGTTCATGATGAACACTAACTGCACGAGCTAATCCGAGGATGAAAAACGTTTTGATGAACTCTGAGGGCTGAATGGTTCCGACGACAGGTAAATGCAGCCAGCGCTTTGCACCTAAACGGGTTTCAGCAATTTGGTCTTGTCCGCCCGGTGCCAGCATTAGAAATACCAGCAAGAAAATCCCGAAGCCGTAAAGGGGCCATGCCAATTTTTTGTATTGCTGCGGTTCGAGCTGGATCATTACAAAAATGATGAATGCACCAAGAACATACCAGCGAATTTGCAAGGGGATGAAATTTGTATTGTACTGTCCGGAGTTTTGAGCTGAGCCAATCGCCGTCAAACTGACGATGCAAAAACATAAAAGATAAAAGGCAAGCGTCCAGTCGAATCGATCTGTCCACTTGGTTGAAAGTTTCAAAATTTCTCCTCCCTAAGGAAATGATTGGTAAAGTATACCGTAGTTAGGTTAAAGATTCACGTGGTTCATAAGACGTGATTGTGGAATAATAAGTTTCTTCAGTGAAAAACTTATTATGATAACGATAGATGAAAAGGAAGGTTTTTTCTAGCTTCATCCGCGGTTCATGGTAAACTAGTGAAACGAAAACTAACGGATCGAGAGGGATTATTATGAAAAAAAAGCTAGGGTTAGTCTACGGAGGAAAATCAGCAGAACACGAGGTATCCTTATCTACTGCACGCGCTGCTGCACAGGCTATCAATTTTGACACGTACGAAGTGATGCCGATTTACATAACACCTGAAGGAGAGTGGCGTACAGGTACATCACTTACGGCACCTGTGGATACCATTGAGGAATTGCGTTTGGACGGCCATGGTAGCAGTGAGCCTGACAGCATTGCCCAATTCCTTCAACTTGAAAATAAGCCGGACGTCATCTTGCCATTATTGCATGGTACGAATGGGGAAGACGGGACAGTTCAAGGCTTATTCGAGGTCATGAATATTCCGTACGCAGGAAATGGCGTCCTCGCATCTTCAGCAGGGATGGATAAAGTCGTCATGAAACAATTGTTTGCTCAAGTGGGCTTAGCGCAAGTCCCTTATGTCCATTTCATTCGTTCTGAATGGGAAAAAGAAGAAACACGGCTGTTGGACGCAGCTGAACAAACACTTCAATACCCGGTGTTTGTAAAACCGGCGAACTTAGGCTCTAGTGTTGGAATCAGCAAAGCGGACAATCGGGAAAGTTTGAAGCAAGCGATTGCATTTGCACTGAAATTCGACCGGAAAATCATTGTTGAACAAGGTGTCACTGCACGGGAAATTGAAATGGGTGTGCTCGGAAACGATGAGCCTGCGTGTTCCGTTCCAGGGGAAATCAAGCCTGTGGCGGCATTTTATGATTACGAAGCGAAATACCAAGATGGTAACACGGAATTAGTCATTCCAGCGCATATCCCTGAAGACGTTGCAATCCATATGAAAGACATGGCATACCGCGCATTTAAAGTACTCGATTGTGCTGGGCTCGTTCGTGCAGACTTTTTTGTAACTGAAAGTGATGAAGTGCTGATCAATGAGGTCAACACGATGCCTGGATTTACACCAACGAGTATGTTCCCGCTGCTTTGGCAGCATACTGGCGTCAGTTATCCAGAATTGATTGACCGACTAATCGAATTGGCCATAGCGCGTCATACAGAAAAACAACAGATACAATACACAATGGATTGAGTGGGGTAACTTATGAAACGAAAACTGACTGAACTGGCAAGCTGGCTGAAGGCTTCTGGCCAGCTATTGGAAGATATCATAGTGACAGGTGCAACTATTGACTCAAGGAATATTAAAAAAGGAGAGTTGTTCATCCCATTCCGTGGCGAACATGCAAATGGGCATGCGTATGTCCGTTCAGCGTTCGAAAACGGTGCTGCCGCATCCCTTTGGCTGTTAGATGAACCAAATCCCCCTGAAGACATCCCGCTTCTATTTGTGGAAGATGCAGAGATTGCGTTGCAACAGCTGGCTCGGAGCTATCGTGAACAGCTCACATGTAAAGTGGTTGGTGTGACAGGTTCGAACGGGAAGACATCGACAAAGGATTTGCTTGCAAGTGTGCTGGGAGCAGAATTTGCGGTCCGTAAAACAGAAGGGAATTTCAACAACGAACTTGGTATGCCGTTGACGATTCTATCCTTAGAAGAAGATACGGAAGTGGCGGTTCTCGAAATGGGAATGAGCGGCTTTGGAGAAATTTCATTTCTTTCTAAATTAGCAAAGCCTGATATAGCAATCATTACAAATATCGGTGAAGCCCACATGCAAGATCTTGGCAGCCGGGAAGGAATTGCGAAGGCGAAATTTGAAATTATAGAAGGTCTTTCATCAAGTGGAACGTTTTACTATGACGGCGACGAGCCTCTTTTGACAGCCTTAGTAAATCAACATCCGGAACTCGATGCGCATGCATTCGGTTGCGGAGATGCGTGTAACTTGTCAGCAAAAGATATCCAAGTGACTGAACAAGGCAGTCGATTTAAGGTTTCAGGTCAAATCGAGGGTCATTTTGTTATCCCGGTCTACGGGGAGCACCAAGTGAAAAATGCACTGGCAGCAATGCTTGTGGCTAAAAAGCTTGGCATGACGGAAGATGCAATACGGAGTGCCCTGCTGAATGCGGTGTTAACACCGATGCGAATGCAGCCTGTAACAGCAAAAAGCGGAGCATTGTTCATAAATGATGCCTATAATGCCGCTCCTACGTCGCTGCGTGCGGCGTTGACGTTCATTGGCCAAACAGAACTTCGTCATGACAAGTGGGTAGTACTGGGCGATATGCTGGAACTTGGACAAGATGAACGACATTTCCATGAATCAGTTGCTGACCAGCTTGCCAACCTACAGTTGAAGGGAATAGCCTTATACGGACCTAGAATGCATTGGTTATATGACGAACTTCTAGCACGGAAAACAGATGTGGAACTAATTTGGACAGAGAACGACTATGCACCTATCGTCGGCAAATTGCTTGAATCCATTAATGATCAATCGATTATTCTGTTGAAAGGATCACGCGGGATGGCACTTGAAAACGTGTTGAAAGGTGTATTGGAAACGGAGGCGTAATCCGTGAAAACAGGTGTAATTATTCTGCATGGATTTACGGGCGGCTCATTTGAAGTCCGCCCGTTCGTCCAGTATGTAAAGGACAAGACGAACTGGCTGATCGATATTCCGGTATTGCCTGGGCATGAACCAGGAGGCAGACTCGCTGAAATCACTGCAGAAGCCTGGCTCATGGAAGCCGAACTCGCTTACCGACGGATGAGTAAGCAAGTGGATCGAATTTTTGTAGTCGGATTTTCAATGGGAGGCCTGATTGCGCTATACCTGGCGCTTAGATATCCAGTTGAACGGCTCGTCTTACTGAGTGCTGCCGCAAAGTACATTTCACCAAGGCTGCTTTTGGCTGACGCGGCAATTTTACTGGCCGAGCCAGTCATTCGGCACTTCCCGCCGAATACGTTCTATCATTTGTATCGCTATAAATTAGCCAATACACCTATCCGTTCCGCGTACCAATTTACACGGATTGTTCAGCAAGTTGAACCATATTACAGCAGGATCACCGTTCCGGTTTGTATTGTACAAGGCATGCTGGATGGAATTGTCCCTTACTCAAGTGCTCACTTGCTTTACCATTCGCTTGGCTCCGAAACGAAACAGCTGATCTTTTCAGATAAAGGAAAACATCATATTTGTTACAGCGATGACTGTGGGGAGTGGTTTGAAAAGGTACTCTCATTTTTGTGTCAAACAGATGAACGCGGTCTAGTTTAGGCTGAGTGTATAGCTTGCGATGCCGTCTTTTTTATGGTAAACTAACCTGAGCATTGGATACATTTACGCAGAACTCTTCCTTTTGTGGAGAGTGCTTTTTTTTGAATAAAACGGTTTGACGGCAATGCCGCTAAAGAGGAGAATCCTCTATCGAACCGCTCGGCAAAGACCGGGCTTTCCTTTCATCCACTACATCTAACTAGTCGAGATCATTAGGATGATTTCCTACATTAGATTTGTATACGTTCGGAAACATACCCAGAAGCATAAGGCTCCGATTTGCCGCGCTTTCATTTGCAAATGTAACCAATTGTCAAATGGAAAACACAAAGGAGATTGAGAAGTTTGACGAAATTTTCAGAACTTAATATCAGTAAATCTACACAAGACTCTCTAAAGAGAATGGGCTTTGAAGAGGCTACTCCAATTCAAGAAGGTACGGTTACTTTTGGAATGGAAGGCAAGGACGTCATCGGTCAAGCACAGACGGGAACTGGTAAGACAGCAGCATTCGGTATCCCTATGATCGAAAAAATCGATACAAGCAACCCGGCAGTTCAGGCACTTGTCATCGCGCCAACTCGTGAGCTTGCGATTCAGGTTTCTGAAGAAATTTATAAAATCGGTTACGGAAAACGTGCACGCATTCTTTCTGTATTCGGCGGACAAGAAATTTCACGCCAAATCCGTGCATTGAAAAACAATCCACAAATCGTTGTCGGTACACCGGGACGTATTTTGGATCACATTAAGCGTAAAACATTGAAGCTTGACGGCGTTCAAACACTTGTATTGGACGAAGCAGATGAAATGTTGAACATGGGCTTCATCGAGGACATTAACTCTATTCTTGAGAATGTTCCTGCGGAGCGCCAAACATTGCTATTCTCAGCTACAATGCCTGCGCCGATTCGTAAAATTGCAGAAACATTCATGAAGAATCCGGAAATGGTCAAGATCAAGTCAAAAGAAATGACTGTTGAAAACATTGAACAGTTCTTCGTGAAATCACAAGAACGTGAAAAATTCGATATTCTATCTCGTTTGTTGAACGTTCAACAGCCTGAACTTGCGATCGTTTTCGGTCGTACAAAGCGCCGTGTTGACGAGCTTTCACATGCACTTAACATTCGCGGATACATTGCAGAAGGAATCCATGGTGATTTGACTCAAGCGAAACGTATGTCTGTTTTGCGTCAATTCAAAGAGGGTAAAGTCGACATTTTAGTTGCAACAGACGTTGCGGCTCGCGGACTTGATATTTCTGGAGTAACTCACGTTTACAACTTTGATATTCCACAGGATCCTGAAAGTTATGTTCACCGTATCGGCCGTACAGGTCGTGCTGGTAAGAGCGGTATGGCGATTACGTTTGTAACACCACGTGAAATGGGTTACCTTCGTATTGTCGAAGAAACAACGAAAAAGCGTATGAACCCACTTCAGCCGCCAACATCTGACGAAGCACTTCTTGGCCAGCAGAAAGTTGCAGTCGAGACGCTTGCTGAAGCTGTTAAAAAGAATGAGCTGAATGATTACGTTCAATTTGCAACAGATTTACTTGCAAAGTACGATGCAACAGATCTAGTTGCAGCTGCTTTGAAACACTTAACAAATGAGCCGGACGCTACTCCTGTATCCATTACAGAAGAACGTCCATTGCCATCACGTGGCGGCGGTGGCCGCGGCGGATACAAAGGCAATCGCAGTGGCGGCAATCGCTCACACGGCGGCGGCCGCGGATTCAGCGGCGGTCAGCGTCGCAGCAGCGGTGGAAGCCGTGACGGACGCAGCAGCGGTGGAAGTCGCGATGGACGCAGCGGCGGCAGTCGTGAAGGCGGAAACCGGGATCGCTCACGTGGCGGACGGTCTGAACGCTAATCACTAACTATATAAATGAAAGCTCGGGACGTGCACAGGAAAATGTGCATTTCCCGAGCTTTTTATTTAATTTATTGAAACATCTATCTTCTTCAATCGTATACACTAGTAATAGATAGGGAGGAATCGATGTGAGAAAAGAACCTGCGAACAGACTATCGAGGAAAGGCTTAACTGTTTGGCGTCTCTATGGCTGGCTGCAAACGGCTGTTGTGCTGATGCTTGCAATCGGTGCGGGTACGCTGACTGTTATCTTTGATTGGCCATGGTGGGTATACATAATTGCTGCTTCTGTTGTCGTATTATACGGATGGCTATTCATCTATCTGTTCCCTAAGATTAGATGGTCCAGGTGGCGCTATGAAGTGAGAGAGTCTGAAATTGAATTACAGCATGGCATTTTCATCGTCACACGGACGCTAATTCCGATGGTGCGTGTCCAGCACGTGGATACGGCTCAAGGTCCGATATTGAAGAAATATGATCTGTCCGCGATATCGATTTCTTCTGCAGCGACCGTGCACTCCATCCCTGCACTGGCCACTGAGGAAGCGGATGAACTGCGCAATCGTATTTCGGCGCTGGCAAAGGTGGCGGAAGACGATGTCTGAACCGCGTTACAAACTGCATTGGGTTACGATTATCGTGGAAAGTCTGAAAACATTAAAAGAAGCCATTCTGCCTTTAGTGGTTGTGTTTATCTCGGGGAGCAGAAATAACGACAGCGGCAACTGGTTTCTCGATAACTGGTCGATGATTATAGGTTCAGTGCTCGTCGTCTATTTACTATTCAGCGGATTTATCAAATGGAGACGATTTTCGTACTGGTTTGAAGATGGGGAGCTGCGGATTGAATCGGGATTGTTCGTTCGGAAGAAACGCTATATCCCTTTTGAACGCATTCAAAGTTTGAATTATACAGAAGGGATTTTTCATCGCCCATTCGGACTTGTGAAAGTACAAGTGGAAACTGCCGCTTCTTCTGGAGGAGAAGCTGAGGCAGAGTTGACGGCTGTCACCCGTGAAGATGCGGATTTGATCAAGAGAAGGATTTCCGAGGGGAAGAAACGAAAAGTTGAGGAAGCAGGAGATGCAATAGAGACTGGGATAGAGAGTGCGGAAACGATTGATGAAGAATCTGTTGAGACGCGTGTGTTTTCTTTGAACCCGAAACAGCTCGTGCTCCTTGCTACGACGTCTGGGGGAATCGGTGTTATTTTCTCAGGGGTTGCGATCTTCCTGTCCCAGTTCGGTGAGTTTTTACCGCTTGATAAAGTGAGCGATGAGCTCGCGGGTCTAATTAAGTTTGGTGTATTTATAATTGTAATTTTAGTTTTAGCAGGATTGTTTTTGGCGTGGTTAGTATCTGTAGCAATGACGTTCTTTTCCTATTACGGGTTTACGGTTCGTGTTTCGGATGAAGAGCTGATCATTACACGCGGTCTCCTGGAGAAAAAACGGACAACGATTCCGCTTAGCCGTATCCAAAGTATTAGTTTTGTGGAGAATCCATTGCGGCAAGTATTCGGGTATGGCCGTGTCCTTGTTCATAGCGCAGGTGCTGCAGGAGATGGATCCAAAATCCAGCTGTTTCCGCTTGTGAAAAAGTCAGAGTTGTACGAACCGCTTCAAGCGATTTTTCCTGAATTAGATTTGCGGGAACCCCTGGAGAAACTGCCAAAGCGCGGCCGCAGGTTTTACTATCGAATCGATTTTGTATGGATGCTCCCCGTGATTGCGCTCGTGAGCTGGCTCTTCTATCCATATGGACTGCTGTCGCTGCTCATTGTGCCGATCGTAATGGTGTTTGGAATGTGGCAGCATCGCTCGGCGGCGTATCGAATCAGTGGAAATCAAGTCACCATGCGCTCGCGGGGCATTAGTCTGGAAACCTCCTACACGATGCGGAAACGGATTCAATCCGCGCATTTACGTCAAACCATTTTCCAGCGACGCAAACGTGTGGCGTCCATTCACTTGAATGTAAAGTCAGGTATGGGCGTTCACGACGTCCGACTGCGGCAAATGGATGTGGATGAAGCCGAAAATCTGCTGAATTGGTATGAACCTTCACAAGGCTAGGTGCTGTAATTGGTTGTGGATTTTTGGGGGGTATAAGAGTGGGGATTGGTCATACATTGTGGTGGGAAGTGATCATAACCTGATGGGTTGCGCTCATAAACGTGGGAAGTGATCACAACCTGATGGGGTGCGCTCATAAACGTGGGAAAGTGATCATAACCCGTGGAAAGCGCTCATAAACGTGGGAAAGTGATCATAATCCAGTGGAAACGCTCATAAACCGCGAAAAGTGATCATAACCCATGGAAAGCGCTCATAAACGTGGGGAAGTGATCATAATCCATTGGAAACGCTCATAAACCGCGGAAAGTGATCATAACCCAATGGAAACGCTCATAAATCACGAAAAGTGATCATAACCCAATGGAAACGCTCATAAACCACGAAAAGTGATCATAACTCATTAGAAGCGCTCATAAATCCCCCAAAGTGATCATAACCCACCAAATAGCACCCTCCATAAACCAAAAAAAGACTGTCAGAAAGTCAGCAACACTGACTTTCTAGCAGTCTTTATCTTTTCTGAACAACTTTGAGCTTCGGCTTGCGCCAGCTAATGATTCGCTTGGGATGGAAAATGCTTAATCCAATTAAGAACCCAACAACCAGCCCCGCAATATGCGCAGCTGCATTAATATTCGGCCCGACAAAAGTCATGACTACGCTCAATCCAATAATGGGCAGGATAATTTGGCGAAGCTGAGGCAGCATCTTTTTTGTATAATACACAAGTGCTCCAAATGCACCAAAAATCCCAAAAATCGCGCCGCTTGCGCCAACGTGCAAATAACTGGAATCGTAGACGAAGAACGTCGCAATGTCACCGAAGATACCTGCTAAGAAATAGACAGTTAGGAATCGTGCTTTCCCGGCCACCTTCTCCAATTCAGGTCCGAAAATGAATAGGGAAAACATATTGAACAACAAATGCATGATGCCGGCGTGTAAAAACATGGGCGTGACTAGACGCCAATATTCACCCTGTTCAATCATGTAATTCGAGCCTACTCCGAAGTTGCGGATAGGCTCGCCTATGAAGGGCAATAGTGACAGTAAATAAATGATCACATTTAGTGCGATAAGCGTGGACACCACAGGGTATTGCCGAATGTATTGAGAAAAACTTTCAGTACGGATAAACATGTCTCTCCCCCGATCTTTAAAGTAAGTATACAATTTTTCAACACTATATGGAAAGAAGGTGACTGTATGATCGCAGGAATTGGGTTGGATATTACGGAATTGGACCGGATCGCGGAACTGGATAGCAAATCCGATAAATTCCGGAATCGGATTCTTACAACTGAGGAACAATACTATTACGGGGAACTCACAAATCAGCGCCGCATTGAGTTCCTTGCGGGCCGTTTTGCAGCGAAAGAAGCCTACGCCAAAGCACTTGGAACGGGTATTGGTCCTGAATGCAGTTTTCTGGATGTTGCGATTTTACCGAATGAAAAAGGCGCACCCATTCTATCCTTTAAAGGACTTCCCGTGGACGGGTTTGTTTCCATTACACATACGAAGACGGTAGCTGCTGCGCAGGTAATCCTTCAAAAAATGGAACGTTTCTAAACACCTTTGCATAAATGACTGTCCCTCCTCATAAGATGACCTACCCGATTGAAATAGGAGAGGATGACCTGAATGCGAAGCAAAATTGGATTACTGTTGTTGGGTGCGGTTCTATTGTTACTGACTGCTTGCGGAGCACCATCGAAAGAAGATGTCGTCAAGAAACTGAGTGGGAAATGGAATGATTCCAACGGGTATGATCTTCAAGCTACGATGGAGATTAAGACCGGCGAAGAACCGCGTCTCTATGACGTAACGGTTTGGCACACTAAGCCTGATTTTTACAAAGTGGACGTTTCTCAAAAAGAGAAAGATGAGTCTCAAATGATTGTCCGAAATGAAGAGGGAGTTTTTGTCGTCACACCGTCATTGAACAAGACGTACAAATTCCAAAGTGATTGGCCGGCACAAAACAGCCAGGCGTACTTAATTAGCACACTATCTGATGATATTAAAGCAGATAAGAAGTCAACGATGACAGAGAAAGATAAGACGTATGTTTTTGAAACGGCAACACGCAATAATCATAAGGCGGTATTGCCGAAACAACAGATCCATATCGACAAGAAGACACTGCTTCCAACGCACGTTTCTTTGTTAGATGAAAACAAGGAAGAGAAAATCCGTGTGACATTCAAGAAAATCACTTTAGGCGTAAAGCGTAAAGCGGATGACTATAAAGTGGAGACGGAAAATATGGATCACGAGAAAAAAGAAGAAAAGCCAAAGGACAAAAAGGCGCAGCTTGAAACCTTCTATCCTTCTGCTTCCTTTGAAGGAGTCACATTGATAAGCGAAGAACCGGTCGCAACAGAAACTGGAACGCGTCTCTTCCTATCTTATGGCGGCGCAGGAAAAGAGTACGTCGTGGTCCAAGAACCGGCAGCTGCAGTGGATAGCCAAGTGCCAGTATCCATTGATGGAGATCCAGTAGATTTAGGATTCGCTGTTGCAGCACTTTCAGGTAATACGATTCGCTGGGAGCAAGATGGAATTGCGTTTTATGTAGCTTCTGAATCGCTCAGTAAGGGTGAACTCATTCAAGTAGCTGGATCTATGCAGCCAGATGTAGTTAAGTAAATGATACGAAACAAGCGGGTGCCGAACAATTGGGTACCCGCTTGTTATCTGAATTGACGTGTGATGCCTTTCAGGATGATAATGGGACTACTTATTCTGAAGAGGTGATCCGCGTGACAGGCTTAGTGAACTACCGACCGACCCGTGCTGTAGTAGATACTAGTGCGATTCGGACGAACGTTAGAAAGTTAAGAGAGAAGCTGCCCGCAGAGACCGGTGTAATAGCGGTCGTAAAAGCAGACGGTTATGGACATGGAGCAGCTGAAAGTGCACGTGCTGCCTTCAGAGAAGGTGCCATAATGGCGGCGGTTGCAACGCCTGACGAAGCTTTAAATTTACGCAATTCGGGTATTCAACAACCGATTCTAGTACTGGGACCTGTGCCTATGCCTTTCTTGAAAGAAGCGATACGACAGGATGTTACTGTAACAATTCCGGGAGTACAATGGGCGCAATCTGCTGCAGCCGAACTTCAGGGAATTGAGGAAACTTTGAAGACTCATGTAAAAATCGACACGGGAATGGGTAGGATAGGAGTTAGAAGTGAAGAAGAAATAATTGAATTACTCAAAATTCTTGAAGGAACTTCCGCTATCGAAGTGGAAGGTATATTTACGCACTTCGCTACTGCCGATGAACAAGATACGAAGAGTACGGAGGAGCAATTCCGGAAATTTAATCGACTGGCAGCATGCTTTCCGGAACGTCCGAAACTTATTCACGTGGCAAATAGCGCAGCGGCACTGAGGTTTCCGGATTTTGCGCTCGATGCTGTTCGTTTTGGGATCGGTATGTATGGCATCGCGCCATCTGAAGTGGTCGCAAGCGAACTGCCATTCCCGCTCGAACGCGCATTGCGATTGGAAACGGAGATTGCATTTGTGAAGCAAATGGATGCGGAAGAATCGATCAGTTATGGCGGCACCTATGTGTCACGGCCTGGTGAATGGATCGCGACGCTGCCAATCGGCTATGCAGATGGATTGAAGCGTGGATTGCGCAATCAACACGTATTGGTTCGCGGACAACGCGTCCCGATTGTTGGAACAATCTGTATGGATCAGTGCATGATCCGCTTGCCTGAACAACTCCCTGCAGGGGAACCGGTTGTATTATTGGGGAAACAAGGAAATGAAGAAATTACGATGGAAGAATGGGCAACTCGTATCGGTACAATTCCTTATGAGATTACCGTAACGATTGCCAGACGTGTACAAAGACAGTATTTTGGGGATTAGCTGGCACCTTCCACTTCTCGCACTTTCGACAAACTACCAAACCTGACTGCACAACTTGTCGCTATATTACCTTATTTGTCTTTTCATTGTCGAACTCCAATGGTAAGATAAACATGTATAGAAATGAGGATCGGGTTTTGTCGGAGGTGCTAGAGTTGGATGCTAACAAAAACAAAAGAGAACTGCTTATGGAAATCCCCACAAAAATGCTGAAACAAAATGAACAGACGATCGTCCATCAGGAGCAGCAGGGAGATTTCGTATATTACTCGGCTACGCGGTATAAGACTGATTGTGAGTTGAATGCAATCAGAGAAGAGATGATGCGCGGATACGTGGAAATGTCCCAAATCAATCTTGGAATTGCCGCTGAATGTCTGCATGCGGAATTCGAAGCCCAGCATACGGTGGAACGAATCGTAAGCGGAGGATGAAAAGTTGGCAATTAAACGCGGAGATGTCTTTTTTGCGGATTTGTCGCCTGTCGTAGGATCTGAACAAGGCGGCACTCGTCCCGTTCTCGTCATTCAGAACGATATCGGGAATCGGTTTAGCCCAACAGTGATTGTGGCGGCCATCACTGCCCAGATACAAAAAGCAAAGTTGCCGACACACGTCGAAATTGATGCGGCACGTCACGGATTCGAGCGGGATTCCGTAATCCTGCTCGAGCAAATCCGCACACTCGACAAATCGAGGCTTACAGATAAAATTACTCACTTAGACCATCACGTCATGCAGAAAGTGGACGAAGCGCTGGAAGTCAGTTTCGGTCTCACTAACTTATAGGCATACATAGCAAAGAAATCCATTCTGTCCTCCGACGGAGTGGATTTTTTGTACAGAAAAGATGCTCAACATCCATTAATCCGTTATACTAGAGAACAAAGTAGTGTCGCGCTTTCACCATAAGGAGGAAAATACATTATTATGAACAGTAAAATGAGGACAGTAGTCAACGAACATATGGATGCCATCATAGAACAATGGATTGAACAAATGAAAGAAGAAAAGGGCGAGCGTTTCTTCCATTTCATGCCTCAGCACCTTGTTGAAAAGACAAGCCGTGAATTTACCGCACTAATGACCTCTAATATTAACGAGGGTGAAAACGCAGTGAACAATGAACGTTTGGACGACTTCACGGAGAAAGTGATTCGCTTCGGCTGGTCCATCAAGTTCGTCAACAAAGCAATCGACAATTTTGCTTCCGTTGTATTTGAATTGCTGGAAGACGAAGAAGTTATCACAGAACAGAATCTTAGAATCTTTATGGGCGTTTTCTCAGGGTGGATCAACCCTTTGCGAGAAAGCATCATAGAAGCTTATGCCATCAAATGGGAACAGACAGATACGCTGCAAAAAGTAGCTTTACAAGAACTTTCCGCGTCCCTCATCCCTGTAGTGGACAAAGTATCCATCATGCCGCTAGTTGGAACCATCGATACTGAGCGTGCGAAGCTAATCATGGAAAATTTACTTGAAGGTGTGGTTCAACAGCGAGCAGAAGTAGTATTGCTCGATATTACAGGAGTTCCTGTTGTCGATACAATGGTTGCGCATCACATCATCCAGGCTGCAGATGCCGTTCGCCTTGTAGGCGCGAAATGTATGTTAGTCGGAATTCGACCTGAAATTGCACAAACAATTGTTGCACTGGGTATAAACTTAAGTGATTTCACAACAACGAGCACACTGCGCAGAGGAATGCAGGAAGCATTAAGTCTTACTAACCGAGAAATAGTGGAGGTAGAGTAATATGAATGTCCGGATACCTATTTTAAAATTAGATGAAGTACTCATAGTTTCTATCCAATGGGAATTAGATGACCAGACAGCGATTCAATTTCAAGAAGATCTACTCAACAAAATGCATGAAACAACTGCCAGGGGCGTCGTTATCGACTTGACCTCTATCGATTTTATTGACTCATTTATCGCAAAAGTGCTAGGTGACGTAATCAGTATGTCAAGTCTCATGGGAGCAAAAGTAGTCATTACAGGAATACAGCCTGCCGTTGCAATTACATTAATTGAACTCGGCATCCGTTTGGAAAATGTAATGACAGCCCTGGATCTTGAAAACGGACTTACGAAGCTGCGAAAAGAATTGGAGGCCTGAATATGGACAATCGGTCTTCTGTAGAGATTTTCACGGAATGGGATATTGTTGCTGCACGACAGCTTGGTCGTAATGAAGCGAAAAACTCGGGGTTTGGAACAGTGGACCAAGCACGAATTACAACCGCGATTAGTGAGCTCGCACGTAATATTTATTTGTACGCAGGAAAAGGAAAGATAGAAATCGAACGCCTGTCGATTGATGGTATGAAAGGAATGACCATTATTGCATCAGATGAAGGGCCGGGAATTCCGGATCTGCGCAAAGTAATGGAAGATGGATTTTCAACATCGGGGGGACTTGGGGCTGGAATGCCTGGAGTAAAGCGTTTAATGGACGATTTCAAGGTCGAGTCAGAGGTTGGCAAGGGAACTACCATAACCGCAACAAAATGGCTACGATAAGGAGAGTAACAAATGCCGCACGAAGTTGGAAAGCAGTACTCGGAACTGCTACAGAAATATATAACTCATGAGGATGAAACCGATCTATATGCCGCACAGCAAGTCAGTCGGAAGTTTATCGAGAAGAAGATATCACCTGAAGAGGTGATTAGTCTTCATAAAACTTCTGTGGAGCAAATCTTTCCTGATCTTGCTTCACGAATAGGTCCTTCCTATGATTTTTTAATAGAAGTCATGATTCACTATGGGCTTGCACTGATGGAGCATCAAAGTCTCGTGCGTAAACAAGAGGCGATGCAAATCGAAATGGATGTAGCCGTGAAAGTGCAGGACATGCTTCTGGAGACCACCGTTCCCGAAGTGGATGGCTTGGATATCGGAATCGTAAGTAAACCCGCGAAAAAGATGAGCGGGGATTATGTCTACTTTATCGAGCAAGGAAACGAGGAAGCTTGCGTTGCTGTAGCTGATGTAATGGGAAAAGGGCTGCCCGCAGCACTCTGTATGTCAATGATTAAGTTTGGAATGGATAGCTTGCGCGAAAAGGCCACTGAGCCGCATCACGTCTTAGAAGTCATTAACCAGATTGTCGAGAAAAGCATGGATGATTCCATGTTCATCTCTATGTTTTACGGGAAATATACTCAAAGCACGAGCACATTTACATTTGGTTCCGCAGGTCACGAGCCTGCCCTACTCTATCGTGCTTCAGAGGATCGTTTTATAGAATTAGACGCCAAAGGTCTTCTGCTTGGAATTAGCAAAGACGTAGTATTTCAGCAGAGATCAGTAGAGCTTGCTGAAGACGATTTCATTGTCATAATGACGGATGGTGTTACCGAAGGTAGGAATGCTGAAGGATTCATCGAAGAAGAGGTTATTTTGGATATGCTGCGTGATGTAAAGAATTTACCGGCACAGCAAATCGCAGATCACCTTTATACAGAACTGTTTAAAATGCAAAATTACATGCTTCATGATGACTTTACGCTTGTACTTTTCAAAAAAGATTAAAAAGATGTTTTGTTCACACGGAATTTGGGTAAACACAATTTTAGAGGTCTAATTTCAGTTTACAACAGAAAATATGGGGTGTGGATAAATGAATTTACAAGTTGATGTACAAGAGAAGGACTGTGTCCATGTATTTAAAATCATAGGGGAGATTGATGCGTTTACTGCCCCTAAATTAAAAGAACAACTCGAAAAGGTTGCGAATCAGCCTGAGTGTCAAGCTGTACTTGACTTTAAGGAAGTAAATTATATGGACAGTACCGGCTTGGGTGTTTTTGTAGCATTCTACAAGAAAGTGAAGGCTGTCGATGGCTCAGTTAAAATTGTCGGATTGAACAAAAGACTGAAGCGTCTATTTGAAATTACAGGTCTCGATGACGTGGTTGAGATTGAAATGGAAAGTGGGGACCCGAATGGCACCGTTTGATTATATTGAAATAAAAGTTCCTGCCAAACCGCAGTACGTTGGTGTAGCGAGGTTAACAATTTCAGGGCTGGCAAGCCGTCTTGGTTTTACATACGATGAAATTGAAGACTTAAAGATTGCATCCAGCGAAGCTATTACAAATGCAGTGCGCCATGCTTACGATGAAGATGAAGAGGGTGAAATCATCGTAGGGTGTGCTTTGTATGAAGATAAGCTGGAAATTATGGTAGCTGACCATGGGCAGAGTTTCGATTTTGAAGAAACTAAAAAACAGGTTGGTCCTTATACAGAACAAGAGTCTGACGTTCAACTTTTACGCGAAGGAGGACTTGGACTCTATTTAATGGAAACGCTTATGGATGACGTAAAAGTCCATCATGAAGAAGGAGTCACTGTTTTCATGACCAAATACCTGGGCAGAGAGCGGGGCGAAGCGGATGTCAAGCAAACAGCCTACTCGTGACCCGCAAGTTCAGGAGCAAGTTTTAGAATGGATTCGACGCTACCAGGAAAATGAGGATGATGAGGCGCAAACTCGTCTTGTCATGCATTATGAACGCCTTGTTCAGTCGATTGCACGCAAATATTCTAAAGGCAAGTCGTACCACGAAGACATTGCACAAGTCGGAATGCTTGGTCTGCTCGGAGCAATACGCCGATATGATCCTGAATTCGGCCGCAGTTTTGAAGCGTTCGCAGTGCCGACTATTATCGGGGAAATCAAACGATTTTTGCGCGATAAAACATGGGCAGTACATGTCCCGCGACGTATAAAAGAACTTGGGCCGCGGATAAAAGCGACGGTTGAAACGCTTACTACAGAACTCCAGCGATCTCCTTTAGTAAGTGAAATTGCAGAGTACTTGGAAGTGGACGAGGAATCTGTATTAGAGGCGATGGAAATGGGCCGCAGTTATCAAGCACTCTCTATGGATCATACACTCGAAGCAGATTCGGAAGGCGGTACGGTCACGCTATTTGACATCATCGGAGCAAAAGATGACGGTTATGAAAAGACGGACCAGCGATTACTCGTTGCAAATGCGCTGGATGTATTGTCGGACCGAGAGAAACAGATTATCCAATATACATATATTGAACAACTTAGCCAGAAGGAGACCGGAGAACTTCTAGGCATCTCTCAAATGCATGTGTCCAGACTGCAGCGCAAGGCAATCAAAAAATTACAAGAAGCCATAGTTGCCGCGGGCGGTATCTCTTGATGGAAGCTTTTAAAAACGATCATATCGAGGCATATATTTATCAGCAGGCCAAAGGTGGAAATCGTGATTCTGGGGACGTTTACTTTCTTCATGCTGAAGAGGATTACTTTATATGTGCAATTGCAGACGGACTTGGCAGCGGAATCATCGCACGCCAATCCGCAGAAGTCATGCCGCGTATATTAGAAGAACATCATGCTGAATCGATTGAAGAATTACTGAGCCGCATTAATGAGCATATGGTTCAAAAACGCGGTGCAGCTGTAGCAATTGTAAAAGTTGACTACGTTAAAAAAACGATCCAGCATAGCTGTGTTGGGAATGTCAGATTATATATCCGGCAGCAAGACGGCAAAATGCTTTATCCACTTCCCGTGATGGGGTACTTATCCGGTCGTCCTCAAAAAATGAAGACACAAGAGTATGCTTATCAAAATGGAGATCTGTTCTTCATGCATTCAGACGGTGTTGAACTTAGAAGTCCTAAATCTTATCTAAGCCAAAGTGATGATCCGCTAGCGTTAGCTGAAACGGTGCGCGAAACGGTGAAACCTGGCGACGATGCGACGTTTATCGCAGGAACCCTGCTTCTATAACCTAGAAGTGGGGTTTTTTGTATGCACTTTCATGGTAAACTAAGATGTAATGAATGGGGGAATGGAAATGTCAGAACGAATTTTAGAAATGACCGCAAAACGTGCAGCACTTCCGTTGAAACAAACTAAACAAGTCATTGAATTATTGGATGAAGGCAATACAGTGCCATTTATTGCCCGGTATCGGAAAGAAGCAACCGGTTCGTTAGATGAAGTTCAAATTAAAGATATTGAAGATGCATATCAATACAGCAAAGGCTTGGAACAGCGTAAAGAGGAAGTTCTTCGTCTGATTGGTGAACAAGATAAGCTGACACCTGAATTGGAACAGCAGATTGCAGCAGCAGACGTCTTGCAGCGACTTGAAGACCTTTACCGTCCTTATAAACAAAAGCGCCGTACTCGGGCGATGATTGCGATTGAGAGAGGATTGAATGGGCTCGCTGACAAACTTCTGCAGTTTACAAATGATGCTGTTGAAGGTCTGGCCAAAGAGTTCATCAACCAAGAAAAAGAAGTGAATACAGTTGAGGATGCGTTGACAGGTGCGCAGGACATTATTGCAGAGCGTATTGCAGATGATGCTTCGTTGCGCGATAAAATCCGCAAAATCAGCTGGTCTAGAGGAACACTCATATCATCAAAGCGAAAAGACGCTGAAGATGAAAAGAGTATCTATGAAATGTATTACGAGTATGAAGAACCGTTGTCCAAGGTTGTTCCGCATCGTGTACTAGCTTTAAATCGCGGTGAAAAGGAAGACGTACTCCGTGTTACTGTGGGATTCCCTGCAGATAGAATTATTGGGGATCTGGAAAGAGGCGTCATTAAACGAGAATCTTCTCCGGCTGCACAGTATGTTAAAGAAGCATTGGAAGATTCGTTCAAGCGTTTAATCGCTCCTTCTGTGGAACGGGAAATCCGTGCTTCCTTATCAGAGAAAGCAGAAGCGCAGGCAATTCATGTTTTTGCGGAAAACTTGAAAAGCCTATTGCTTCAGCCGCCGCTGAAAGGACGGATGGTACTTGGAGTCGATCCGGCTTTTCGGACAGGCTGTAAGTTAGCGGTAATCGATGAGACTGGAAAAAATCTTGAAATCTCAGTCATTTACCCGCACCCGCCAAAACCTCAAAAAGAGGCTTCTAAACAGACTGTCTTACAATTGCTAAAGAAATACGATATTAAACTAATTGCGATTGGGAATGGGACGGCGTCCAGGGAAACTGAAAAGTTCATCGCAGAAACGATTAAAGAAGTAGATTCAGATGTAGCATATGTCATTGTTAATGAAGCAGGGGCAAGTGTTTACTCTGCATCTGCGCAAGCGCGATCTGAATTCCCGGACTTGCAAGTAGAACAAAGAAGTGCGATTTCGATTGCGCGAAGACTTCAAGACCCGCTGTCAGAGCTAGTGAAAATTGATCCTGAATCGATAGGGGTTGGGCAATATCAACATGACGTGGCAAAGAAGCAACTGGCAGAGTCTCTTTCATTTGTCGTTGAAACCGCAGTTAACCGTGTCGGTGTAAACGTTAATACCGCATCCGCATCGCTATTACAATATGTCGCAGGGCTTTCTAAAACAGTTGCTGAAAATATTGTCAAGAAGCGTGAAGAAGACGGCCAATTTGAAAAGAGAACACAGTTAAAGAAAATACCTCGATTGGGCGCAAAAACCTATGAACAGGCAATCGGATTTTTACGAGTTCCGAATGCGAAGGAATTATTCGATGGAACAGGAATTCACCCAGAGAGTTATTCACTTGCTGAAGAGATTTTAAGAGAAGCAGGAATTTCTAAGAAACAAATTGGATCTGCAGAAGCGGTTGCTGCACTCGATGCTTTAAATAGTACAGAACTAGCAAACAAACTGGATGTTGGAACAGTGACTGTTAATGATGTGATTGAAACGCTGAAACGGCCGAATCGAGATCCGCGTGATGAATACCCGCAGCCTCTCCTGAAAGCAGATGTTCTTGATATGAAAGACCTTCATGAAGGTATGGAAATGCAAGGGACTGTTCGGAATGTTGTAGACTTTGGAGCATTTGTCGATATTGGTGTGCATGAAGATGGTCTCGTTCATATATCTAAGTTAAAAAGAGGATTTGTAAAGCATCCATTGGATGTTGTGGCATCGGGGGACATCGTAACGGTTTGGGTAGAATCTGTGGATAAAGCAAAAGGCAGAATTGCCTTGACGATGCTGACGCCTGCCCGGAAATGACAGTGAAGGGGACGATTCTTTCAGTTGAAGACTTGCAAGCACTTACTGAAAGTCTATCTCTTCAGTGGTTTCAAAAACCATTTCTTCATGGTGCCGTCTACAACAGCCGTCTTCAAACGACTGGCGGCAGGTATATGCTTTCGGATCACTCCATACAGGTGAATCCAAGAGTTGAACAGATATATGGATTGGAAGAATTGGCAGGAGTCTTGAAACACGAGTTGTGTCATTATCATCTTCATATAGAAGGTAGAGGGTATAAGCACAGTGATCGTGATTTTAAAGACCTTCTGCTAAAGACAAAGTCACCAAGATATTGCAAACCACTGAAGGACCGTGAAACTTCTACTAGGAAGATCCGTATATACATTTGCACAAATTGCGGGCTTCAATATAATCGGAAACGACGAGTAGACACAAAACGATTTCGATGCGGGAAGTGTCACGGCAGCCTTAAAGAAGCGTAATAGTGCTAGCTTTTCAAAACGTTCAACCCTAGTTATATCAAGGGGTTGAACGTTTTTTAAAAAAACTTTCGTGAAAACAGTTGACGAATAGTGAAAGACTGTCTATAATAATAAAAGTCGACAAGGAACAACGACAACAAACGACAAAGCAACACATTATAGATGGCCCCTTGGTCAAGCGGTTAAGACACCGCCCTTTCACGGCGGTAACACGGGTTCGAATCCCGTAGGGGTCACCATGTTCTTTTAATTAATAATAATGGGGTATAGCCAAGCGGTAAGGCAACGGACTTTGACTCCGTCACTCGTTGGTTCGAATCCAGCTACCCCAGCCAAGTTTTTCAAACTATGTTTGAAAAACTTAGCGAGAGACACTATGAGGTGTTTGGAGTTAATCTGAACATTATCGGATCTCAAAATTGTACGAGCCATTAGCTCAGTTGGTAGAGCATCTGACTTTTAATCAGAGGGTCGCAGGTTCGAATCCTGCATGGCTCACCATTTCTGTAATCAGATTACAGACTATCTAGAGATTATGCGGGTGTGGCGGAATTGGCAGACGCGCTAGACTTAGGATCTAGTGCCTTCGGGCGTGGGGGTTCAAGTCCCTTCACCCGCATCTCTTATGCGGAAGTAGTTCAGTGGTAGAATACGACCTTGCCAAGGTCGGGGTCGCGGGTTCGAATCCCGTCTTCCGCTCCACTGTAATTCACTAAGCATACCGTAAAGAAACATTATATATGCGCCCGTAGCTCAATTGGATAGAGCGTCTGACTACGGATCAGAAGGTTGTGGATTCGACTTCTGCCGGGCGCGCCACTTTTTCAAATGTTAGATTTTGACTCGGGAAGTAGCTCAGCTTGGTAGAGCACTTGGTTTGGGACCAAGGGGTCGCAGGTTCGAATCCTGTCTTCCCGACCATCTTTTAAAGAGGGGCCTTAGCTCAGCTGGGAGAGCGCCTGCCTTGCACGCAGGAGGTCAGCGGTTCGATCCCGCTAGGCTCCACCAATCTTTAATATTCCATTTCATGGCGGCGTAGCTCAGCTGGCTAGAGCGTACGGTTCATACCCGTGAGGTCGGGGGTTCGATCCCCTCTGCCGCCATCCAAAGGACCTTTAGCTCAGTTGGTTAGAGCAGACGGCTCATAACCGTCCGGTCGCAGGTTCGAGTCCTGCAAGGTCCACCAGTATTGCTTTTTATTGCACGGAGGTATACCCAAGTTCGGCTGAAGGGATCGGTCTTGAAAACCGACAGGGGTGTCAAAACCCGCGGGGGTTCGAATCCCTCTACCTCCTCCATTTTTTCTTTAAATGCCATTAAGACATGTCTTACAATTATCATTATCGCGGGGTGGAGCAAAGCGTCATACGAAGATGACGATTTGTAGAATTTCTTGAAAAGAAATTCGTAATCTTGCATAAGAAAATCTATAAGCGTTGCTTATGATATGTCTTACAATTATCATTATCGCGGGGTGGAGCAGTGGTAGCTCGTCGGGCTCATAACCCGAAGGTCACAGGTTCAAATCCTGTCCCCGCAACCAAATGGTCCCGTGGTGTAGCGGTTAACATGCCTGCCTGTCACGCAGG
>JARIBI010000130.1 GCA_029257435.1 Sporosarcina sp.
AAAGCAATGATGCCTGCTAAATTATCGTGAACTGAAAACTTATTTTACCACATGATTTTAGAATAGGGCAATAGTTTTTTAATATCAGAATACTAGAGGTTTTAAGCTCTCAGCCTGTCCACTAGCATAAAATGGAGATTAAGTTAAGAACTGAAGAAGCTGAAATTACTATTTGTTTTTTAGTATATCTTTGAAGTCATCGCCTTTGCCTCCATGACACTGAATGAGTTCCTAAACAAGTTCTAGCAGTGGTATGCAAAGTCAAAGTAGTAAATCCTTTAGTATTATTCTGGTCAACTAAAAAGACTGCCCAGCAAGGATATTAACCTTGTTGGGCAGCTCTTTGTTGTGTTTTTAATCTAGATCTAATTCAAGTCTTTCTTCAATCACTTTCAACATCTCATACGCACCTTCTGATTGATTGGAACACACTGCAATATAAGCTTCTTCACCAGGTACATACACTGCTCGAAAATTAACGCCGGGGTCGTATCCCATTTGGATGTATTTGAGGACGTTGTGCTGATTGTCTACTGCCATGTAGCCGCAATATCCGTAATCGATCAGTCCGTCTTCATCTACTGCTTCACGCGGTTTCATTAGATTCGCAGTCATTTCTTTCGTCAGCAACTCGTTCGCAGTTAGGGCATCCCAGAACTTTGCCATGTCAGAAATGGTTGTGTAAGCCCCGCCATCTGGACCGCCTTTGGCCGGTAATGAGTAGATGTTGGTTCTCCAAGAACCATCTTCATTTTCAATGTACCCGAGCGCTGTTCGCGCAGGCAATCGATCCATTTCGTAGTATCCGGAGTCTTGCATTTCTGCTTTTCGGAAGATCCGTTCTTCTACAAATTCACTAAAGCTGACTTTTGCTACGTGTTCTATGATGAGTCCCAGCAAGATATAGCCTGTATTGTTGTAGTGAAACGGACTGCCGGGTTCAGCTTGCATCCTTTCATTTTGAAAGAGCGGCAAGAAGTCCCTTGGTGAACGTATCATATATGCTGGACATTCATTCCACAGTTCCTCGTAATCGTCCATGACATCTTCATTAAAATAATCCGGTACACCCGATGTATGCGTCAACAGCTGATGAACAGTAATTCCGCTGTTGAAGTGAGGGAATTCAATATCTAAACAATCGCAAAGTCTCGATTCGAATGTGATCTTCCCTTCTTCGACGAGCATGCAAATTGCGATTGCTGTGAAGACCTTGCTGCCGGAAGCAATGGAAAAACGTGTGTTCACCTGATTCTTAAGTTTTTCTGACCAATTTGCGTATCCGCGACTGCCTGTAATGATGGTCTTTCCCTTTCGACCATAGAAGGCTCCGGAAAAAGAGAGTTCTTTTTGCTTTTCATTCAAATATACAGATAGGTTTTCTGTCATCATACCGATTCCTCCTGGATTCCAATTTATTTTTATAATGCATCTTATAAAAGGAAACCAATTAGGTTGTTCATACCATAAAGCGAATCATATGAATTCACTCCCTGCCCATTATGTTATCGTAATTGTACAAGAGACTGACTAGTGATTCAAATGTATTCTGAATTGAGTACTCATTTCTATTTCCTTAACGAACGGCTTGATGCATTGAATTACCCATTAAACATATGTTTCTTATGCCACTTCAAATAAGGTTTATTCTCCTCTGTTCTATTCACTTTCATCTTTCCATGAAGAC
>JARIBI010000123.1 GCA_029257435.1 Sporosarcina sp.
GTCAGTTGTCCGATTCATTTGCCTATGTGGCCGATTCTACGTGAGATCTGTCCGATTCATTGCACCGAGTGGCCGATACTTCCCGCCAGTTGTCCGATTTCCGTTCACATGTGGCCGATTCCTCCAAGCCGGTTAGATCACGTCTTGAAATAAGCGAAGCGCTACCAATTAATCCTTGAAAGCACGTGAATTGTGTCAGTTGTCCGATTTATTTACCTGTGTGGCCGATTCTACGTGCGATCTGTCCGATTCATTGCACCACGTGGCCGATACTTCCCGCCAGTTGTCCGATTTCCGTTCACATGTGGCCGATTCCTCCAAACCGGCCAGCTCCCATCTTGAAATGAAGCGAAGCGCTCCCAATTAATTCCTTAAACCTAGTTGAATGATGTCCCGTTATCGAGAAACTTCGCTAAGTGATGGAGAAATGCCCCTATGTGTCGGAGAAACTAGCCTAAGTGTCGGACAAATCCAGCCAAGTGTTCGTCAACCCAAATTTTCCATTATCCATCCGCCATGACAATATTCACCAGCAGCTCTCGACATTCGCAGACACTTCTGTATAATAGGAATGTAGCAAATTACATAACAAACGCGAAAAAGGTGCCTTGAGCGATCGAGGTTAAAAGGGAAGCCGGTTAGAGTCCGGCGCGGTCCCGCCACTGTACGTGCGAGCTTATTTGAGAATGCCAGCGAAAAACCTTCGCAACAGGCACTAAATAAGCATTGATGCACAAGCCAGGATACCTGCCTATTTTCGATAATCACCCGAGATCTACGAGGATAGACATGGTGAAATTTGGCGAAGTCTGCCTCATTTCCAATGCGCTCATCCTCCGAAAACAGTACGGGGGATTTTTGTTTGGACAAAACAGGAGGAACTTTCCATGAAAAAAATGTGGCAACTGTGGCTGACAGCCGTACTTGCTGTCCTGCTTTTAACCGCTTGTGGCGGAGCAGACGACAACAAAGACAAAGGAACAGATAACAACGCAGCAACAACGGAGCAATCCGACAAAGATAACGGATCCGATTCAGAAGCAAGTGAAGATGCCGACGCCGCAACCTACCCAATGACACTAAAAGATGCAACTGGCGTAGAAATTACACTTGAAAAAGCACCAGAAACCATCATTTCTACACTTCCAAGCAATACGGAAATTCTATTTGCACTTGGACTCGACGACGAAATCGTTGCAGTCGATGACTATTCCGATTACCCGGAAGACGCAACTAAAAAAGAAAAAATCGGTGACATGAACCTCAATATTGAAAAAATCATTTCCATGAATCCCGAAATGGTATTCGGACACGAAATGTCACTTCCTGGTTCTGAAGCGGGCTACCAACAAATCCGCGATGCTGGAATTCCCGTTTACATCGTGAAAAATGCGATGAACTTCGACGAAACGTACAGCACAATCGAAGCAATTGGCGAAGCAACTGGCAAATCAGAAGAAGCGGCGAAAGTCGTTGAAGACATGAAAGCGAAAGTGGAAGAAGTCGTTGCAAAAACGGACAGCATCGAAACTTCGAAACGTGTCATCGTAGAAACATCTGACGTACCTGAAATCTACGTACCTGGTAAAAACACATTCATGCAAGAAATCCTAGACAAAATCGGCGCTGAAAACGTCGTAACTGAAGAAGGATGGATCATGATCAGCCCTGAAGAAATCGTTAAGCAAAATCCGGATGTCATGATCATCATGCACGACTACACACCTGACGTGATCAACAGCGTCAAAAAGCGTGATGGCTTCTCTGATATTACAGCTGTCAAAGAAGACCAAGTTGTTCAAGTCGACTCAAACTTAACTAGCCGAACAGGTCCGCGTCTTGCTGAAGGACTTGAAGAAGTCGCAAAAGCAGTCTACCCAGAGGCATTTAAGTGAGAAACCCGCTGATCGCCTACATCGTTTCAGCTGCCGTTCTTTTAACGGCAGTTGGCCTCGGTGTATCTATCGGATCTGTCCACGTGCCGATCAGCACGTTATGGAACCAAGGAGCAGATACGACGGCGACCAATATTTTATGGAAAATCAGAATGCCGCGCGTCATCCTTGCTGGACTCGTCGGTGCGTCACTTGCCATTGCTGGTGCTGCATTCCAAGGGCTGCTTAAAAACCCGCTTGCAGATCCATACACCCTCGGAGTGTCATCCGGCGCCTCTGTAGGTGCTGTGATGACACTCTTTTTTGGCATTAGCATTCCATTCCTTGGTCTTTACACACTCCCCGTTTTCAGTATGGTGGGGGCCGCCATCACGATGTTTGTCGTCCTCGGCTTCGCCAAACTCGTCGACCGCGGTCTCAACATGGAAACGATCATTTTAACTGGAATCATTTTCGGTTCATTCCTCGGATCCGTCCTGTCACTGATGATTGCGCTTACAGGTGAAGAGTTGCGTCAAATCATTGGCTGGCTTCTCGGAAGCGTCTCGATGCGCGGCTGGAATTACATCAACATGATTCTCCCATTTACCATCATTGGTTCATTGTTATTGTGGATGAACCGCAGAGAACTGAACGCCATGCTATTCGGAGAAGACCGGGCAAAGCACTTAGGCGTCGACGTCAAACGACGGAAGCTCGTCATCTTAATCGGCGGCTCCATCCTGACCGGAGCAGCTGTCTCCGTTTCCGGCACCATTGGTTTCGTCGGACTCGTCGTCCCGCACATGACACGCCTGCTTTGGGGGTCGGATCATCGTCACCTGCTGACGCTGTCGTTCATGAACGGTGCAACGCTGCTCATCATTTGTGATCTTCTTGCACGCACAATTATTTCGCCGACAGAACTGCCTGTAGGCGTCATCACCGCATTCATCGGGGCACCCGTGTTTGCATTCATCTTTTATCGACAACGGAAAGGAGGGACAGCGTAATGTTACAAGTAACGGGGGTAACAGGCGGTTATGGCAAGGAACCGATTGTCAAAAACGTATCGTTCAACGTTCAGCCTGGAGAAATTCTAGGCATTCTCGGTCCAAACGGCAGCGGAAAATCGACGCTTCTGAAAATGATTTCCGGCATTTTACCGAAACAGGAGGGATCGGTTAAAATCGGTGGAAAAAATGCAGACAGGTATTCACCGAAAGAGTTCGCACGCAACGTTGCGGTTCTTCCTCAAATGCACGCACACGCATTTTCACACACGGTCCGTGCAACCGTTGAACTTGGGCGCTATCCATACCAGACGGGACTTTTCTCTTCGTGGACTGCTGAAGATGAAGCAGCCGTCACTCATGCCATGGAACGGACAGGGGTAACGCGCTATGAAAATACGTTGATTGAATCGTTATCAGGCGGAGAACAGCAGCGAGTCTTTGTCGCGCAAGCCTTAGCTCAGCAAGCCTCGCTTCTGTTGTTAGATGAACCCACAAATCACCTGGACATCGCGTACCAGCAGCAATTGCTCGACACCGTCAGAAGTCTCGCAGCAGACGAAGGCAAAACAGTCGTGTCCGTTTTCCATGATATTAATTTGGCGGCACTTTATTGCGATCGGTTATTGCTCATGGAAAAAGGCGGAATCGCAAAAATCGGCTTGCCGCAAGACGTTGTGCGGGAACCCATCATTCATTCCGTCTACAAAGCAGCAGTCAAAATGCAAGCCCATCCGGAATTGCCGAAACCGCAAATGACGCTGCTGCCGTCCATAAATGGCAACGCAGCCAAAACTTTCGTTGTGGATGAAACCCAGTTCACCGTTACCGCAGACAGTGTTCAATTTCACGCTCCTCAATCACTCAAAGCGGTTTCATCTGCCGTCCATAATCCTGGAACTGGCTGGTATACAACGTTCGTCAATCGTCATGTTGACGCAGCTTATGATTGCGACGATGTGAAAAAGGAAATGGAAGAGTACCTTGAAAAGGGAGGTCATCATCTGACCGATACTGTCGGCATGATGACGGCTGTCCAAACAATGCACGCTGAAATTGCGACCTATTCAGATGAAAATCTTTCAATCGTTATCGCTGTCACGGCGGGTGTTGGCAATGCAGTCGATGTCTCAAAAGCGATTGAAAGAGAAGCGCATGTCGGAACCATTAACACATGGATAATCGTTAACGGAAAGCTTTCTGATGAAGCATTCATCCAAGCGATGATCACCGCAACGGAAGCGAAAACACGTGCGCTTCAAACGGAAAATGTACTAGACCCGTTAACTGGGACTCAAGCAACAGGAACTTCCACAGATAGTTTACTAGTAGCGGCAACGCAAACAGGTCGAGAACTTCCTTACGCTGGACCCATCACACCGCTCGGAAAACTGATCGGGACAGGCGTCTATGAATGCACGATCCGCGCAATCCAGACGTATAAGGAGGCAAAAGGATGGGAGTCTTGATAGGTTCCCATTTGCTTGCCGTAACACTTGGGTTTTTCCTCGACCAGCTAATTGGAGATCCACCCCATTGGCCGCATCCTGTGCGTTGGATCGGTACGTACATCTCTAAACTGACAAACGGTTTGAACAAAGGAAGCAAGCGCACTGCCAAAGGCTTTATCTTATTACTCTTAGTTGTCCTGCCAACATTCCTAGTAGCGGCGCTATTGACAGTCACAGCCTATTGGTGGAATCCGGCAGCAGGTGTGGCAGTAGAGGCGGTCTTGATTGCAATCGGACTCGCACAAAAAAGTTTATGCACCGCAGCGCTAGACGTCGCGAAACCGCTCATGGCAAAGGATATGAAAGAAGCGCGTGTGAAACTTTCGTGGATTGTCGGACGTGATACGGACAGGCTGGACGAATCTGAAATCACCCGCGGTGTCGTGGAAACGGTTTCGGAAAACATTTCAGATGGCGTCACCGCACCCCTTTTCTTCGCATTCATTCTTGGTGCTCCAGGGTTGTGGCTGTACAAAGCTGTGAACACATTAGACTCGATGGTCGGCTACAAGGATGACCGGTATCGTCAATTCGGAACGGCCTCCGCACGCGCAGACGACTTACTGAATTTCATTCCAGCCAGAATAACAGGATTCTTTATCCTCATTCTGTCGGCAAATGAAGGAGGCATCCCGCTTCGCGAGCGATTCGAAGGCTGGCGGACAGATGCGAAAAAACACCCAAGTCCGAACAGCGGATACTTGGAAGCGGCTACCGCCTGGCAGCTCGGTGTCCAGCTTGGCGGAACAAATAGTTATAAAGGTGTCGCATCCCGCCGACCAAAGTTTGGTCCGAACTTGCAAAAACTCACTGCCATTCATATCAATCAAACACTCGTCCAATTGAAACGTGCAGCATCAGGCGTTTGGGCGCTCGGCATCATCATCGGAGGAATCATCTATGCCATTGCCTAATCATGGTGCGAATCCGCACAAATTATACGAATCATTGAATCTCAAGCAGCCGCCAAAAATCCTCGATTTCAGCGAGAATTGCAATCCAAGCGGTCCGCCTGAAGCGATTCAAACTAGCTGGAACGGACTTCTGCCAGCCATTACCCGTTATCCGGATCCGAACGGAGAACCATTCCGCTCAGCCGTCGCAGCGTTTCATAGAATCGAAGCTGCCCAACTCATCCTTGGCAATGGAGCAGCAGAAATTCTATCGCTCATTGCCAATCAATATCGGGGGAAGCGAGCAATTCTCGTTCATCCGACGTTTTCGGAATATGAAGCGACGTTAACCGTTGCGGGTGCACACATCACACATGTCCAAGCGAGCGAAGAAAACGGTTTCGCACTGCCGGTCGACGAACTTAAAAGCGCAATGGAAACAGCGGACGTCCTCTACATATGTACACCCAACAATCCGACCGGCGTATTGCCGGACCGATCAGAATTAGTCGCTCTTATTCAGCATGCAGCAACGGTTTCCTGTGATGTTGTTCTGGACGAAGCATTCATTGATTGGGTCGATGAAACTTTGTCATTCATTCCGGAAATCGAGAACTATCCGAATGTGATTGTCGTCCGTTCGATGACGAAATTGTACGCGATTCCAGGAATTCGCCTTGGATATGCGGTTGCACATCCTGATCGAATTGACTCGCTCAAGCAAAGTGCCCCGCATTGGAACATCAACGCGATGGCAGCTCAGCTCGGCGCAATTTGCTTGCAGCAAGCGGACTACCGCGAGCATTCAATTCAACAAGCAGTGGAAGAGCGACTTAAGATGACCGCCTTTTTAATCGCCAAAGGATGCAAAGTAATCGACTCTGTTGCGAACTTCATTCTATTCCAGCCGCCTGTTCATCGTGCTGCAAGTGACATATTCATTCACCTTCTTAACCAAGGAATCGTCATTCGTCATACCGAGAACTTCAAAGGGCTCAACGGACGCTGGCTCCGAATCGGCATGAAATCTGCCGCTGAAATGGACCTGTTACGGAATGCATTAGCTCCTCTTTTGGATAAAACCTGCGGCACACTGACATTCATAACCGGTGGGGTGCGAAGCGGTAAAAGTGCCTGCGCGGAACAACTTGTCCGATCAGAAGCGAAACAGACCGGCGGCCGCCTTGTATACATCGCTTCCGGTACCTCAACTGACGACGAAATGGCAGCACGGATTGCGCGCCATCGTTCAGATCGAGCGGACGACGGGTGGATGACGATTGAACAGCCGACCCACATTGAGGATGTGCTGTTGCACGTGCAGCCAGGCGATCATGTCCTCTGGGACTGCGTCACGACATGGCTTGGAAATGAAGCATTTGAAGGTTGGGAGTCCGGAACGCCTTGTATCTTGAATCCGGAATGCATCGTGCAAAAGGTGAATACATTGCTGGAAACAATCGAGCAAATTCAACAACTCTCCAGTCAGTTCGTCATTGTTTCAAACGAAGTGTTTGATGAACCGTTGAAAGCGGAAGAAATTACACGTACGTACACACAGGTACTCGGGAAAATCCATCAAGCAATTGTTGCGAAAGCGGATACTGCGATTGAAATGGACAGCGGATTGCCGATTGTCCATAAACAAGGGGGTATGCAAGGATGAAAGGAATCATGGTCATGGGAACCGCTTCGGACGTAGGGAAAAGCCTGGTCTGCACGGCGCTGTGCCGGCTGCTCGCGAATGACGGAATACGCGTGGCGCCTTTCAAATCCCAGAATTTATCCCCATATACTGAACTCGCAATGGACGGGACACCAATCAGCCGTGCGCAATTCATCCAAGCAGAAGCTGCACGGGTAGAGCCGGCTGCGGACATGAACCCGATCATCTTACAGCCTGCGTCTGATGGAACATTGACTGGTACGTTTTGCGGCAAACGACTCGAACCTGTAAGTGGAATGGCGTATCGGGATCTCTATTATGAGCAGGCGATTAAAGAAATTGGACGTTCACTCGAATCGTTAAACGAGTCATTTGAAGCGATTGTCGTCGAAGGTGCTGGGAGTCCTGTTGAGATGAATTTACTCGCGCGCGACATCGTAAACATGCGAGTTGCTGAACTAGCGGACGTTCCCGTTTTACTTGTTGCGGACATCGACCGGGGCGGTGTATTCGCATCCATCATAGGTACACTGGAATTGCTGAAGCCTTCTGAGCGAAATCGTGTAAAAGCGATTATTGTCAATAAATTCAAAGGGGACCCCGCGGGATTCCAAGAAGGTGTTGAATTCATCGAATCGTATACGGAGATTCCAGTATTAGGCGTGCTGCCATTCAAAAGCGATCACGGAATCGCGGAGGAAGATACCGAACGACCGGAAACATCAGCGCCGAGCGGAGTGGATCCGTATGATGCGTGGTCTGAACACGTACAGAATCATATCGACTGGACTTTGCTAAAAGAGATTATGGGAGTGGCAAGCCGATGAATGGCATGTTGCTGGCGCTGCAGTTTTTCACAAGCATTCCAATCCGCAAAGAGCTGCCGATGGAAAAGCGGCATGTCACGGCGATGTACGGCGCGCTGCCTTTTGTCGGAATATTGATCGGCCTGGGGATGACTGCAAGTGTTCTGCTAAGTGACTGGCTAGGATTCGGGTCAATTCTTGCTGCAGTCTTGACGCTGATTGTCGGGATCTCTCTTTCAGGAGGTTTGCATTTGGACGGAGTGGCGGACACCAGTGATGCATATTTTTCGTATCGTGATCAGACCCGGCGCCATGAAATTCTTGCCGATCCCCGAATCGGCGCATTCGGAACACTGGGACTTATCGTGTTCATCCTATTGAAATTCGCTTTGCTTCAAGAATTAATTGCAGCGAATCACGCAAGTGTCAGTGTCCTGATCGCAGTTCCGTTTTTTGCCCGTGGTGCTATGGTGATTTACTTTGTTACAGCGAAACCTGCGAAAGCAAGCGGTATGGCGTACTTTTTTCTGGAAAAGCTGAATCGCGGACCGCTTATTTGCTGGACGATTGTATGCATGGCGACAGGATTAATAGCCATCGGAATTGTGTTGGATACTGTCGTTCTGCCGTTTGTCATTGCGGGTATGACGGGTCTTTCGCTTCTGCTCTATCGGTCGTGGACCATCCGTAATTTTGGAGGCGTCACGGGAGATTTAAGCGGGGCATTCATTGAAGGAATGGAGGTCGTGTTATGGATCTCGGTGTTGAGTTTGTTGTAATTCGGCATTTGCCGACTGCGGGGAATGGCAAACGGCAATACGTTGGCTGGACGGATGAACCCATCATTCCGTCTGACGCCGCGCCATACGATTGTACGATTCGAACAGTACACGGCAGTGATTTGCTGCGGGCGGAACAAACTGGGGCATTGCTATTTCCGAACGCGGCTTATGTTGCGGATCGCCGTTTTCGAGAATGTAATTTTGGTCAATTTGAAGGGAAAACGTATGCCCAGCTTGAAAGGTATTCACATTACCGAAGCTGGGTGGACGATCCAGCGGCGATTTCACCGCCTGACGGCGAATCGCTGCAACAAGTAGAAACGCGCGTTTTGACGGCGTTCCAGGAATTGCTCCCAGGGGCATATGTCGTGACTCATGGCGGGCCGATTCGATTGCTTTTAGCGCGATTTGCTCCTGAACAACGTGAATTCTGGTCCTGGAATGTCCCGCACGGTTCAATCTACCGGTTTCACTGGGAGTCAGAAGAGCAGTGGAAGGAGGGACAGCGATGCACATCGTTATCGGTGGAAATGCGAACGGAAAACGGAAATTCGTCCGAGAAAGAATGCTAGAAGGAACCTGCTGGCTGGGGGATGAAACCTTGCTTGATCTAAAAGAAGTGTCTAAGCTGTCCATCGATCAGCAGGCGGTTTTATGTAATACAGAAGAGTGGATGACGACGCAGCTGGACGATGAAGACAAAGCGATTAAAGACTTTTTGAATGCTGTATTAGGAAAAAGCATAACGATCATTTTAACAGACATCGGCAGGGGAATTGTGCCAATGGATGCGAGTGAACGCGCACTTCGCGATGCATGCGGAAGGCTGAACCAGCATTTATTGAAAGAAGCAGCAGAAGTCACAAGGATTTGGTACGGAATTCCACAAAAATTGAAGTAAAGGGGAGAGTTTACATGAAAATCTATACAAAAACAGGGGACAAAGGACAAACGAGTTTAATTGGAGGACGTGTGGACAAAGACAGCCTGCGCGTAGAAGCGTATGGCACGATTGATGAACTGAATTCATTCATCGGAAAAGCGATGGCAGAACTGGACTTAGAAACGTGCCGTGACATTTTTGACGACCTCGAAGCCGTGCAGAACGAATTGTTTGATGGCGGCGGAGACCTTGCGAATGTAATGAAAGAGCGTCATTACAAGTTGTCCGATGAACCAATCGAAGTGCTCGAGCAGCGCATTGACGAACTGATGGAAGAAGCGCCGCCACTGGAGAAGTTCATCCTGCCAGGCGGATCGCATGCCGCTGCATCACTTCACATTTGCAGAACAGTTACGCGCCGTGCAGAACGGATTACCGTAACGCTCATGAAGAACGAAGAAGACGTACCAGGTACTGTTCAGCGCTACTTGAACCGTCTATCGGACTATTTATTCGTCGCTGCGCGTATTGTGAACAAGCGTGCAAATGTTTCAGACAACGAATACGTCCGCAGCGCGAAAGTGTTCCGTACGGGAGCGAAAGATAAAAAGGATAACGCAAGCGAATGACCGCATACCGGAACGCGATGCAGCTCGGTGACTGGATTGTCACGACGGACAATTCGGGAGGCATCGGGGAAAAA
>JARIBI010000108.1 GCA_029257435.1 Sporosarcina sp.
GCACCGTAAACACTAATAATGCAGTCCAAATGAAGGCAAAACTGAGCCATTCAAACTTACCAAACGATTCTCCGTAAATAAGAACGCCAATAATCAGCATCATCGTTGGAGCTATATATTGAAGAAAGCCCGTTACATAAAGCGGAATGGATGGAACACCTTTCGCAAAAAACACTAATGGTAAAGCCGTTGCGATTCCTGTTAAAATAAGCAATACAATCGTCAATGGATTCGTATCCATTATAACAGCGTCTCCCGTTGAAAAAATCCAGCCATACGCTAGTAGTGCGATCGGAACTGTAAACGCCGTTTCAATCGCAAGTCCTCTTGTTGCATCAACTTTAATATGCTTTTTAATAAGGCCATACAAAGCGAACGTGATTGCCAATACAAAGGATATCCACGGGAAAAGGCCATAATGGATTGTTAAAATTGTAACTCCTACTGCTGCAAGGACGAATGCAGCTTTTTGGTTTCGATTCAGTGCCTCTTTTAAAAAGATGATTCCTAACAATACAGAAACTAACGGATTTATGTAATAACCGAGGCTTGCCTGTACGATAAAGTCATGATTCACTGACCATATATACGTAAACCAGTTGATTGTCACAAGAAACGAAGCCGCGCAAAGACTCCAAAATTGCTTTTGCGTCTTCCAAAGTTCCTTTAAATCGTTAACCAATTTTCGCCCTTGCCCCATCAGTAATAGAGCCAAAACTGTTAAAAGGAATGCCCAGATGATACGGTTCACTAAAATTTCTCCACTGCTAACGTAGTGAAGACTCTTCCAATAAATCGGCATGAATCCCCATAATACATAGGCGGTGAACACCCATAGTGCGCCTTTCTGTTGTGTTTGCAAGTGCCTGCCCCCTATTCACAGCATTTAGCTGCACGAAATATCTCTTAATTATAAGGGGGCACGTTAGTAAGGTAAAGCCTTTACCAAATTAAAGGACTGAGATTATTGAAATCTCAGTCCTTTAATTTTACTTTATCTCCTGTTTTCGAAGCTGAACACGCATGATTTTTCCGGATGCTGTTTTCGGCAATTCCTCAACAAACTCAATCTTTCGCGGGTACTTATAGGGGGCTGTGCGCTGTTTTACGTGATTTTGTATCTCTTCTACCAGCTCACTGTCATCTTTCATAGATGGATCCCGTAAGACGATGAAAGCCTTAACGACCGTTCCCCGAACTTCATCCGGGCTTCCGACAACTGCGCATTCCTTTACTGCAGGATGATTTGTTAATGCGTCCTCTACTTCGAACGGTCCAATTGTATAGCCGGAACTAATGATGATGTCATCTCCACGGCCCTCAAACCAGAAGTATCCATCCTCATCTTTTTTCGCGCGATCTCCAGTGATATAATACTCCCCTCTGAATTGCATCGCCGTGCGCTCTGGATCCTGCATGTACTCCTTGAACAAAGCAGGCGTTGAAACGTGAACAGCAATATCTCCCACTTCTCCCACTTGCGACGGCTCACCTTCATCATTGATGATTTCCACACGGTTTCCTGGCGTCGGTTTTCCCATAGATCCCGGTCTTGCATCCATGCCAACCATCGTTCCAACTAGTAATGTATTTTCAGTTTGACCATAGCCATCTCTTACTTGAAGAGAAAACACATTTTCAAATGTATCGATGACTTCTTTATTCAACGGTTCCCCTGCGGATACAGCACTGCGAAGAGAAGACAAATCATAACTGCTTAAGTCTTCGGCTTTTGCCATGAATCTGTATTCTGTCGGTGTACAGCAGAGAACATTTACTTGATAGGTCTTGATCATTTCCATGTACGTTTTCACATCAAACTTGCCATTGTATACAAGACCCGTTGCACCGCTTCCTAACACAGCAAGGAACGGTGTCCAAATCCACTTTTGCCATCCTGGAGCTGCTGTTGCCCAAACCATATCCCCTTCTTGAATGCCTAACCAACTCTCACCAGTCGTTCGAAGATGAGCGTATCCCCATCCATGTGTATGTACAACACCTTTTGGTTTGCCAGTCGTTCCCGATGTATACGATAAGAATGCCATATCGCCGGCTTTTGTAGGCGCCGCCTCATATTGGGCGGGTGCTTTTGTCATCTCGTTTGTTAGAGACACACTTCCTGCATCTGCTTCCCCTATTACAAACAACGTGACATTTTCGATGCCTTGTACTTCAGACAGCTGACTTGTATATGCTTCATACGCAACAATTGCTTTTGCGCCGCTATGCGCTAATCGGTATTCAATGTCTGATGCCCGCAGCATCTCAGATGAAGGAATTACTGCTATTCCTGCTTTTAAAGCTCCTATATATGCAACATACGCTTCAATTAACCTTGGAACCATCACTAATAGGATGTCTCCCTTTTTCAAACCGTTTGCTTCATAAACAAAAGCTGCTCGATTTGCGTCTTCCATCAACTCATCATATGTATATTCCTTTTTATTTCCTTGCGAGTCGACGTAAATTAATGCTTTCTTATTTGTTCCATCTGCGTACTTTTCAATTTCAGATACAACATTATAGTCCTCTGGTGCAAGCAGTTCTTCTCTTTTCATGATAACTCCCCCTTTTAAACATTATAATCAGTATACATTTAAAATTCGTTCGATTCAAAAAATATTATTTATGATTCAAGTTTTTCTCCACATACTAAAAAAACCGCCCCCGCTTATGGGGGCAGTCCGAACGGTTAATTATTTTTGTTAACCTTTCATTTGTTGCTGAGCTTGACGAACCAATCGCTTAGTAATTTCTCCGCCGACGGAACCGTTGGCACGCGATGTTGAGTCTGCTCCAAGCTGAACTCCAAATTCTGAAGCGATTTCGTTCTTCATTTGGTCAAGCGCTTGTTGCACTCCTGGTACTAGAAGTTGGTTTGAATTGCCGCTGTTTGAGTTTGCCATGTTGATGTCACCTCCCTTGTGACCATAGAATGTACCGATTGGGTAAATTCATGCACAGAAAGGAAATGGTATCTTTTTCATATTATGAAATCAGCCATTTAAAAGTGTCTAAAACCCTCTCAAATCAACACTTTCAAGGGAACCAACATAGTATTAAGCATCAAAAAATTAACATAGAAATATGAATCGCTCATGTGAATCACCAGTTTTAACAAAGCCAATTAAATGTTTTGACAGCAATTCATACAGAATTGTTACAACAAGTCACTAAATTCGTCCGTTTTTTCTTCTATAAAGCAGTCGATGATTGTGCGGTTTTGAATGGCTTCCATTATCATCGGCTCGAAGTCGATGAAACTTTCGTAGAACTCCACTTTTTCTAAACGCGGTTTTGTTTTCGGGCTGGATGGCGTGAAAACAGTACAGCAATCTTCAAAAGGCTGAATTGATGTTTCATATGTGCCGATTTTTTTAGCGATTTGGATAATCTCCAGTTTGTCTGTCGCAATAAGCGGACGTAATATCGGTGTCGAAGTAACTGCGTTAATAGCTGTAAAACTTTCGAGAGTTTGACTCGCTACCTGTCCCAAGCTTTCGCCAGTCACAATCGCGAGTGCTCCGATTTCATTTCTAAGCTGATCTGCAATCCGCATCATGATTCTTCTAGTAGAAGTGATGGATACGTTCTCAGGAACTTGTTTTACGATAGCTTGCTGAATATCGGTGAATGGAATGATGTGCAGCTTTATCTTTCCTCCATATGCGCTGATTTGCCGTCCCAATTCAATAACTTTTTCCTGCGCTTGCTCACTCGTAAATGGAGGACTTGCGAAATGAATAGCTTCTATAGTAACTCCGCGCTTCATCATTAAGTATCCGGCGACAGGACTGTCGATTCCGCCTGACAGCATTAGTAAAGACTTTCCATTTGAACCTACAGGCATTCCGCCAGCACCTTTATAAACTTTCGACGAAAGGAATGAACCGTCATTCCGAATATCAATATGCAATAAAATATCCGGTTTTTTTACGTTCACACTCAGATTGGAATGCGCTTTTAAGATGGTACCGCCGATTTCTCTTTGCAACTCCCCAGTAACTAACGGAAAAGACTTATCCGTTCTGCGCACTTCAACCTTGAACGTCTTCTCTTCCGTGTCTTCGGTTTCAAAGATGGCAAGGGCGGTTTGCTGAATCGCTTCTACTGTTGATTCGCATTTCGCAATCGGACTATAGGATTGTATGCCCGCTACGTCTGACAGTCGCTCTATCGCTTGTTCAAGATCCTCACTTGTTGCATATAAAAACATCCGATCACGTTCAGCTTTTAGTTTAACCGATTGTAAGTCGTGAAGGATTTGCTTAATATTTGCTGTAAGTTTTTGTATAAATACTTTCCGATTCCGTCCTTTTAAGGACATCTCTCCGTATCTTATGAGAAGTTCATTCCATATCATGCTGCTTCATCCCTTTCTTGATGGTCTTTAAAAACTCCTGAATCACTTGTACCAGTGCCTCAATTTCATCATCTATATTCATCTTGCCGAAACTAATTCGGATAACACCTTTACGGTAGTCATCTGGTACATGAATTGCTTGGATGACATGGCTTACTTTGTTTGCTTTTGACGAACATGCACTGGACGTGGAAACCATGACTTCGCGTTGCTGGAAGTAATTCACTGCGACTTCACCAGTAATACCTTTAAACGCAATTGTGAATATGTGCGGGCTGCCTTCTTCAGGCGAACAAATTCGGACCAGTTTTTCGGACTCCATCATTTTTCGCAGGCGACGGTTCCATCTTTGGTAGTTGGTGACATCATTTCCTTCCAAAACTTTGCGGATTGCTTTCGCAAACGCAGCCGCTCCAGGTGTATTGACGGTGCCGCTTCTATAACCGCGCTCTTGGCCCCCGCCAAAAGAAATTGCCTGGGGCTCTTTAAATTTCTTTGTTAGTAAACAGCCAATCCCTTTTAATCCATGAATTTTATGCGCTGAAAGTGTCACCGCGTCCACCCATTCCGGAAAGGGCAAAGAAATCTTTCCTAGACTCTGCACACAATCCGAGTGAAAAATTGCTCGGGAATGTTCGCGTATCACTTTCGAACACGCTTCAATTGGCTGTATTGTTCCAATTTCATTATTCACATGCATGATACTTACTAAAATGGTCTCTCTTCGAATCTTTTGTCTCAGTTCTTCAGGGGATACTTCACCCGCTTCATTCACTGATAGGAAATCGATTTCAAACCCTTCGTTTTTAAGATGAAGACACGCATTCCGAACGGAATCATGCTCGATCTCAGTTGTAATTATATGATTTCCGCGATGCTTAAGGCTTCTCGCATACCCAATAATCGCCAAATTATTCGCTTCCGTACCCCCAGAAGTGAAAATCACTGTGCCTTCAGAATCTCCGGCCAGTGCTGCGATTTGCTTCCTTGCAGATTCCAGGAGCCGTTCTGCTTGGTTCCCGGCTTGATGAAGGGAAGCTGGATTCGCATAGTACTCCAAGTTGGCGCGTGTAAAAGTCTCTAGAACTTCCGTGTCGGGAATCGTTGTTGCACTATTATCCAGGTAAATCATCATGATCTCGTCCTTTCATGCAACTTAAGCGGCACAAAGCCACCTGCACGCATTGTGCGGGTGGCTGAAGGTGACACTTACTGTACGTGCTCTTGTAATAACTCTTCAATTCGCTTCATTGCTCCAGGCTCTGCTTCTTCAACAGCCGTAGCTGCCTCTTCCAGAGCTTTAGCATAACGGAATTGTCTAAACGCCATTTCTGCTTCCAGCAATCGGGCGTGCATTGCTGGCTGAGATGCGCGATATCGGTTTCCATATTGAATGATTTGTTCAGTCAGCAATGCATTTTCCAACATCTCATCAATTTTCGAAACGACTTCGCGAACTACTTTTTCAGCGTTGTTTATATACTCTTCAACGAGTGCCATATTAAGCGGAACTTCTTCTAATCCATTCTGAACGATAAAGATCTGTTCATCCGCTTCTTCTAAACGAACTTCGATATCATCGGGTACTCCTGGAATATTGGCTTTCAAAAGTTTACGCTCCGTTTCTTGTAACGTTCGCGTAAGTTGTTCCAACCGTTTAACAACACTTATTTCGTCTGTTCGGAGGCTTTTAATACGATCTTGGAACGAAACGGTTTCCATTTCAACACGGTCCAGCGTTTCAGATACTGCACGCAAGTCTTGTGCCAGTCCTGAGTATGCAGACTCTCCGTTCTCTCCTTGGCTCGTTAACAGTTCAAACTGCTTAGCAGCTTCTGATAAGTCCACAAGGAAGCCTTTAGGGACCGCCGCTTCTTTTTCATCTAAGCGATAGCTTTGCTGCACGAACAATGCTTCGTCTGCAATCTCCTTAGCAAATGCTTTGACCGACACTAATTTACTGGCAACATCACTATAGTTTTGTTCCATATACTGCCGCTCTTTTACTTCTTCTTCTAAGGAATCATAGAACGAATCCAAGCTCTCATCGATTTCAGCCAACCGCTGTTGAACGGGTTGAACGTCCAGAGTCTCGACTTTACTAAGCAGCTCTTCTGATTCACGCTCAATCGATGCTAATGAGGATTTCAAGTTTAAGTGTTCTAAGTAGTACCCATCTTCTGCCATTTCCTCTACACCATTTCGTAATTCTCGCAGAGTAGATGGTAATTTACTTTGTAATTCACTAAGTATAGATGGTATTTCTTTAATTAACGGGAATAACTCATTGGCTTTAGATGCCACTGCAATTACATTTTCTCTTGCTTGCAAGTAATTCCCATTATCTGTCAAATCGTCGTATTCTTCAAATGCAGGCTGGAAATATTCAAGTTCTTTTTCCAATGCCGGGACCGCTCTTCCAAATGAATGCTGGTGAGCCAATACGGATTTGCGTGCTTCCCTGAATTCCTCTTTCAAAGTTTCCATTTCCACACGGTTTTTTTCTTCACTGCCAATCAGTTCATTCAATTCCTGCAAAATCGAATTTTTCCGTTCTTCACAAACTGTCAGTTGTTGTTCGATGTCTTTTTCAATTCCAGTCGCTTTCTTAAAACGGAATCGGTCGACCATCTCTTCGGTATCAAATAGCAAGGAATCAATTTTCGGCACGAGCACATCGACGACTTCCGTCCATTCGTTGCGCCAGCGTTCAAATTTCTCCTCTGTTTGACCTGTCATATTCAGCTGTTTGACTTTTGTCATTTCCTCAAATATCGGTTCATGCTGGATCTGAAGCTTTTCATGCTCCAGCTTACTAATTTCCTGGATATGCTTTCGTCTCAACAAAAACATTGCAACAGCCAGCACAATCACTATGATGATTGGAATGATGAAGTAGTTCATCATTGTCCATCCCCCTATTCCGCAACGACTCTACAATTGATAATACCTTATATAGTAACACGTTTAAAGAATTTTCGTGTTGAAAAAGGGCGAATCTTCGTCGAAAATTTGTTTACTTGTGTGAAACTCCTCGAAAATTGTATGATTCCATTAGATATCCTGCTTAATTGTTAGGAACTAACTATGCGGAATAGAGGGTGTTTTTCATGTTCATGGGGATTGATTATTCTAAGGATTCAGCTGAAAGTTATCGTCAGCTGGCAGATCAGCTGCAACTTTTGTTAGACGGTGAAAAAAATCGCATTGCAAATTTAAGCAACGCTTCTGCTTTACTAAGTAACTTTTTAGAGCGTACGAATTGGACGGGTTTTTATCTATTGGAAGAAGGCGAACTTGTTCTCGGACCATTTCAAGGACTCCCAGCGTGTATTCGCATTCCTATGGGAAGAGGTGTGTGCGGTACTTCCGCTAAAAACAGAGAGACACTCGTCGTGGAAGATGTGAACGCGTTTGAAGGACACATTGCATGTGATTCCGCTTCCCAATCTGAAATTGTGATTCCACTCGTGAAAAATGATGAACTCATCGGCGTATTGGATATTGACAGTCCTGAAATCGGCCGGTTTTCTGAAGAGGATCGCGCCGGTCTGGAACAGTTTGCTGAAGTTCTTTTACGTCACATTTAAGGCTGATTCATTCATACAAAAAGCAGCGGAGTCCATTCACACTCCGCTGCTTTTTGTTTACTTAGATTTCATTAACTTGATAAAGTTTGCGGCGCTTTAGCTACTTGGTGAAATGCCTGATCCAAATCTGCAATGAGATCGTCAGCATGCTCTAATCCAGCCGATAGGCGAAGAAGACCGTCACTGATGCCCATTTTTTCACGGTCCTCAGCCGGTACTCCTGAGTGTGTCATGGTTGTCGGATGCTGAATCAACGTTTCTGCGTCTCCCAAACTGACCGCAATTTTGATTAAGTTGAGATGATTCATGAAGGTTTGCGCTACAGGCTGACCGCCTTTTATCGTAAAGGAGACGAGCCCTCCTCCTGCAGACATTTGATTCTTAGCGATTCCGACTTGCGGATTGTTTTCATCGAATGGATAAAAGATCGCTTCCACTAAGTCTTGTGTTTTTAAATACTCCTTTAACCGGGTTGCGTTTTCAGTATGTCTCTGCATTCGAACAGAAAGCGTTTTTAAACCTCGTATGAGCAGCCATGCATCGAAAGGAGATACAATTCCTCCGTAGTCTTTTTGAACACTTCCGCGGATCTCATCCATTTCCTCTTTGTTTTTACCTGTTAGCAAGCCAGCAATGACATCTCCATGCCCATTTATATATTTGGTGGCACTGTGCAAAACAAAATCCGCTCCAAAATCGATCGGGTTTTGCAAATAAGGAGATGCGAATGTATTATCCACGACGATTTTCAAGTTGTGTCGTTTTGCAACTGCTTCGACCGCTCGAAGATCAGCGAGTTCCATTGTAGGGTTAATTGGAGATTCGATATAAATACAAACCGTGTCAGGCGTAACCGCCGCTTCAATTTCTTCCTCTGTCCCCATAGAAGTCAGCGTATGAGTTATGTTATACTTCCGTTCCATTATTCCAAGAAGACCGAATGTGCACCCGTAGATCCCGCGTGAACAGATGATGTGATCGCCTGTTTTCGTCAAATGAGTCAAGATTGCACTGACAGCCGCCATTCCAGAACCGAATGCGAGGGAACCTGCACCATTTTCAAGCTCCGTCATACGCTCCTCTAACACTCTTACTGTCGGATTTCCTAACCTTGAATAAATGCCGCCTTCTTCTTCCCCTGCAAATCGTCTCGCTCCCTGCTCAGCTGTGTCGAATTCATAGGTAGAAGTTTGATATAACGGAACTGCTAAACTCCCATGATGCGTGCCGCTGTCATAGCCTTTGTGAACCGTCGCCGTATCTTTATGCATGTTGTCAGTCACTTTGAATCATCCACCTTTCGCTAATGAAGTAAACGCTTACATTCATTGTATGCTTACGAACTATAAAACTCAAAGAAAATCGGTACTTGCAAGTCATTCTGCAAGTACCGATTCACTGACAACAATTCGATTTTTACCGCCTGATTTTGCCGAGTAGAGCGCTTCGTCTGTATTCTGAAATAGTTGCTGATAGGTTTCCTGATGAGTCGATGGTGCCCACACACTCACACCGATCGAAACAGTAACGGAAGGATTGGTCAGCTGGGGCATTTTTAGAAGCAGTTGTTTTGCAAGCCGTTTACCTTCAATTAAGGTTGCTCCCGGCAAGTAAACCGCGAATTCTTCTCCTCCCCACCGTCCTGCTATATCCTGATCCGTAACGTTCGATTTCAGAACGTCAGCGGTTTGTTTTAGTACAGAATCTCCGATGGCATGACCAAATTGATCGTTCACCTGTTTAAAGTCATCCACGTCCAATAGAAGGAAGGCACCGCCGATTCCTTTTTTAAATGCCAAAGACATATGCCGGTCCAAATAGCCTCTCGCATATAAGCCGGTCATTTGGTCTTTGTTCGCAAGATTTTGCAACTTCTCACGGAGCGCGGAGTTAGAAAGTGCGAGTGATGAGTGGCTAATAATCGATCTGACGAGCTTGAAATCTTCAAAAGTAAAATGATACTTCTCTGTATGCATCAGCAAGGTATACCCGGCTATTTTTTCAGAAATGACTATAGGAGCAATCATTAGTGAACGATATGGGGTGAACCCCTCAATGTCCTCGCTCTTCAAATCCGCAATAAATACAGCTCCATTTTCCTTTCTCACACGGCTTTCAGCATAGTCTAAATACCGGTTTCCTGCCTGGGTTTGAAAATAATCGGTTGATTCTTTCGATAGCACAGGCGCTTTCTGATCTTTAAAATACACAAATGCTACTTCTTCAGGGTCAAATGTTTCGTTAAGACGAGTATTAATGTACGTGATCATTTCCTCAAAAGTGAGCCGCTCTGTAAGTTTTTTCGATACTTCATTGACCAATTGCAATTCGTGAATCATTCGATGGGACTGATCGTACAAGCTTGTATTTTCAATCGCGTGGCCGGCACTCTCGGAAATATTCCGAACGAATTCCTTCTGCATTTGTGAAAATACATAATGACAAGGAGCTGTAAGCTGAAGAATGCCATACGTACCTTGCATTCCTTTCACGGGCGCACTTAAGATTTCAGTATCTTTTCCTGCACCTTTTCCGAGCGTCAGCTCTCCTGAAAGAAAAGCTTCAACTGTTGACGGCAGCTCATTGGAATAATCGAACAATCGATATGGACAAGACGAATCCAGTTGTTCTTGGGAAAGTATTAAATCCACTTGAATCGGATCCAGATTTCTAGAAATCGTTGACACTAGCTGGGAATAGATGACACCTAATTCCATAGTCGAATTGAAGGTTTTTGTCGCTTCAAGCAGGCTTTGATAACTTTTGGAATGCTTGTAGAGCGATTGATATCCTTTAATGGTTTCGATAAATCTGCCCAATAGGAGCTGGAACTTCTTGAAAAACTCAGAGGATGCAAAGGAATGCCACTCATCCGTCGATTTCACCAGAATCATCGCAACAGGTTCTCTCTTTTCGTTTCGAATCATAAGCGTATCGTCTGCAAAGTCCAGCGCATCCTCTGTTTCCGAAGAAGTTGCAGTCATCATAAGTGACGTTAACGTTTCCACGACACCCACCCCATCACGGGTATCTTTTTTAAGCAGAGATGCCGCAGAATAGAAATGGTTGTCTTCATATAGAAAGAACTCTATTTTCGTAACATTAAAGTTGATTTTAAAAAGATTTTCAAACAGGCTGATGAATTCACGGTCATTCAGGTTCTGCATTATACCTAACATTAAATCGAGTAAGTTGCCTTTAATCGATTCATACATTTGCTCATTTGTTTTCATATAGCCACCCTCTATCATTCATTAGAAACTTTGAATAACTTATCATCATTTTATAGCATCACAACATAAAATGCAACTTTATGACTAGTACAATATATCCATTTTAAATGATTTAATCCGGAAGGACTCTAGTCTCTCTTGGAATCACTTGACGTCGCTGTTCAATATTGGTATGATAATCGTTGTGTAAAATAATTGCAGCAGTTGTGTGTTCTCTATTGCTCAGTCTGTTCCTCAATTTGAGGTGTATCCTGTAACCCTTGGCTGCAGAGGTGAAGATACATGAAAACAGAATGTCGTAGGGATTGAACGCATCTGGTCTTATTTTACAACAAAATAAAACCAACAGAGGAGGAGTCATTCATGGC
>JARIBI010000174.1 GCA_029257435.1 Sporosarcina sp.
TTGGTTTTTAAATTCTTTAGTATAGGTCCGTCTCGCTCGTTTTTCAGTCATGTAGATTCTCCTCATCTCTTTGGTTGTATTCTACAAGACCCTAACTTTATTGTCCAAGTAAGTGTAGCCTATACAGCCACGATAATCATCGGGAGTATTAATACCACGTAAACTTTCATTGTCACAAAAGTATTCTTGGTAAGTGAAATCTCATCGTTATCTTTCTTAAACACACTTCTTACTTTAGCCCTCACGACTCGATTCAACTCAAAAAGAATTGCTGCAAATAAGCAAAATGCAAAAACCTCAACGAAATAATGAGGAATAGTAGACGTAATTAACTCAATACTCTTTCTAAAATCAACTTGCAAAACAACACCAAAAATAATGCCGGGGAGAAGAGCTGTTGAGATTAAATTTATGAGATAAAGAAACTGTATTGGAATTAAGGCTAAGACAAACATTTGTAAAGGAACCTTGAACCCATTGTTTACAACGAATGCCCATACCTTATTCATCCCTGATGATTCTTTTAATTGATTCGAAGATCTATCTCCTATTGATTCCATTACTCCTTTTAAATCTGGATTGACTAGGTAAGTTATCACGGTTGCCAGTACTGTAATTATCGCTGCGATAACGTAAAAAGTTACAGCTCTTTTAAATACGTTTTTATTTATTATCTTAAAAATCGTTATCACTCCATCCATTGGGCAGATACCACTAAATGGTCCAATTGAGGCGATAACCTTGTGCCGTTAAAGCCCCTGATTCCAGTACAACGTGTTATTTCATACGAAAAACAAAGAAAATACTAACTATGAAATAATAAATAGCTAACATTGATAATGAATCTGTTAACACAAACAATAAATCATTCCTCCGAACAATATATCGCCACACGATGGAGCTAATCACAAAAATTGTTGGGAATAGCAGAAAATATCCCAAACAATACTGCTTTGCTTTTGTCACTATAAATCACTCCTAGTGCTATGATTTGGCCCGGTTTGAACACAAGATTTGTGACGTTAAAGCCCCGTTCTAGGAACACAAAAAATCATTGATTGGTTTTATCATTTATAGACTTTTGAGCTCCATAACACCTATGGTTAACATTGCTATAGCTACAGGTATAAATAAAACTCCTGGATAATCTTCCTAGTAGATAATAAAAGTAGTACCAGAATCGTTATTACTGTGATAAAACTAAAGTATTTATTAGAAATATAAACCGCCTTCTTCACATTCGTTCTCAATTGCAAAAGTTCCTATTAGACAAGTGCTCCCGATGGTTGAAGTAGGAAACGGCAAAATCATTTGTTTTTATTATAGATGACCCGCTTTATATCAAAAAAACCTATTGTTCCACAGACTAAAACACCCAACCCTAAAATACTTGTAAAAGCCCAATTATTTCCCCACCCATTCATTACACCGATTAAGCAAGCGAATGCAGTAACCAAAGCTGCGTATTTCGCTCTCCATTTATCTAGTTTTGAGGATTGTTCATTATCCGTTATAATCCACTCCAATCCTACTATCATTCTTAAATATTGCCCATTTCAGGCAAATTCCTATATCTTAATCTTAAAATAAATGTCTCGAGGAAGAACCTTCTAACTTGCAGGATGAGATCTATTAATCACTTGTATGTGATCGTCACCTTTTCGTTTAGCAGCACTCAACTTCTTCAAGAGAATTGAAATCTGAACACACAATTGGCAGACTCCTCCCCCAATTCTGAATTATATTTGCTTTACAAGGAAAATCATACCATAATTAAAATATGAAATGAAACAATATTCAGTTCTAACTAGAACCTATTTCTATATAACATATCGATGAGGTGGACTATGTTTAGCTCTCAGGAAAGAGATGATTATTTCGATAGAACGGTTACGATGATCCAATCAGTGGCTGCAGTGGAAGGGATTGTGCAATTGGGTTCCGGTGTGACTGGCTACAAAGATGCCTATTCCGATATCGATCTTATGGTCTGTATCGCAAAAGAAATTGAAACACATACTGCAAAAGAACAGATTTACCAAGCACTTCTTACATACCGGCCACAGTATATAAAGGAGAAAAAGTTTGGTGAAGCGATTTTTTTACTTATTGTCCTGTTGGAGAATGGATTGGAGTTCAATATATCGATTGCGCCACGCGACTTGCTCCCTGTTAGATCCCCACTATGGAAAGTGGTTGCAGACAAAACGGGAAATGTATTGAAGAAAATGACCAATGAGAACGAGAAGTTTGAAAACAACGCTGTGAAATACGATACGTATAGTGATATTGGTTTCGAATTCTTCTATTGTGCAATCGGCCTGGAGAAAGAATTAAGACGAAATAATCTCATTTATTCTCTGAAATTGCTTGGAACCCTGCAAGATTATGTGTTACATATCCAAGCGATGAACGAACAGAAGAAGTGCCATCAATTCAAAGCATATGAGACACTAAATACGGATTTTACAGACAGGTACCTGGCTGCGTTTCCAGCTGAACTGACAATTGAGGCGATTACCCTTTCCTTGCAGCAGATTGTCATTTTGTTCCTGGAAGTCATGGAGGACAGTGCTATATATGAGTTAACTGACCGTTTACGGAACCTATTGCTTCAAAGAATTTGAGGGCTCATGCACATGCAGTTAGATAAAAGTATGACTCGCCCGTTCCAGGTTGTTCTGGATTCGTATATATCCGGTTCAATTGATGAAATCATAAAGTGCCGCGGACGCATAAAACGAAACGGAATGATACACCGAATTTTCTATTTTTTATACTTTTTCGTTTACATAGTGACTTCTTCAATTGAATCACTTTCAAAACATACAGAGGAGATGGGATACATGGCAAATCGGAAAACTGTTTTAATCATCGGTGGCGGACTTGGAGGTTTGTCTGCAGCCATCTCATTAGCACAAAGCGGCTATAAGGTCTCGCTATACGAAAAAAATGGCCATATCGGAGGAAAATTGAACCGTCTGGAGTTAGACGGATTCGGATTCGACCTCGGTCCTTCTATCTTAACGATGCCAAAAGTGTTTGAACGATTATTTACAGGCAGTGGAAAACAAATGAAGGATTATGTGCCGACCGTTAAATTGAATCATCAGTGGCGCTCATTCTTTCCGAACGGGAACATCATTGATTTATATGAAAACCTGCACGACATGGAGTTTAAAAATCCTAATTTGAATAAAAAAGATATCCGTCAGTTCAAGAAATTGCTCAGCTATTCTGAGAATCTCTATAACACTATCGAAAAAGGGTATTTTAACCATGGGCTGGACAGTACGAAAGAAATTGGAGAGTTTCACGGGGTCGCCAGCACATTTAAAAACTTCGATTTGTTTTCAACTGTTCACCAAGCTATCGATAAGCGGATCAGTAACAAACAATTCCGGGATATGCTTTCGTATTTCAGTAAATACGTAGGTTCCTCCCCTTATGATGCCCCTGCGTTACTCAATATGATGATTTTTATGCAGCAAGACCAAGGCGCCTGGTATGTACCCGGCGGGATGCATCTCCTCGGAAAAGGCATGGTACAGCTGGCTTCAGAAATCGGCGTGAATTTCCATACAGGACAAGCTATTACCCTGCTGACGAAAGAGGATGGCAAAATTACAGGAGCGACTCTGGAGGATGGCACCACGTTAACTGCGGATTATTACATTTCCAATATGGAAGTCATTCCCGTTTACGAACAGCTGCTTCAGGAAGACAAAAAGTATGTAAACAAACTGAAAAAGAAATTCGAGCCGTCCAGTTCTGGTTTGGTCATGCATTTGGGTGTTAAGAAAAAGTACCCCCAGCTGAGCCACCACAATTTCTTTTTCGCAAAAAATCAGAAGCGTCAAATGAAAAAGATCTTCTATCAGCACAAGCTTCCGGATGATCCTGTCATTTATCTCGTGAACGTCAATAAAACGGACCCTTCACAAGCCCCTGAAGGGTGTGAGAACATTAAAGTTTTGCCTCATATTCCACATATTCAAGAAAACCCGTTGACTCAGCGCGATTATGAAAAGTTCGCACAACGGGTGTTAGTTAAACTGGAAAAAATGGGGTTGACGGATTTACGCAAGAATATCGTGACACAGGATATTTGGACACCTGAAGACATCAGAAGAATCTATGGATCAGATCGGGGAGCCATTTACGGAACTCTTTCGGATAAGAAGATGAACAAAGGATTTAAGCACCCTAAACAAAGCGAGCGCTATGACAATTTGTATTT
>JARIBI010000182.1 GCA_029257435.1 Sporosarcina sp.
ACTGAAATCACAGGAAATGCAAGGCGGTACGTTTACTGTAAATAACACAGGATCATTCGGTTCTGTTCAGTCAATGGGGATCATTAATCACCCGCAGGCAGCAATCCTCCAAGTGGAATCGATTGTCAAACGTCCAGTTGTTATGGACAATGGCATGATCGGCGTTCGGGATATGGTTAACCTTTGTCTGTCATTAGACCACCGTGTATTAGACGGCCTCGTAGCAGGTCATTTCCTAGCACGTGTCAAGGAAATACTAGAAAACGTTACACCAGAAACAACATCTGTCTACTGAGTTAGACGCACCAACCCCCTCGGCCATATTAAGAAATGGACGTGGGGGTTGTCTTTTCAAAAAGGATCCAATTCAGGTACACTATGAGGTAACAGTTATACAGGGAGGGATTTTAAATGAGCAGCTCTGACATACATAACATGATGCAACAGCGATTTGAACTTCCAGATTGGAACGAATGGGAAGAAGCAGCAGAGAGATCATTGAAAGGGAAGACCGTAGACTCCCTTAAAACAATGACGGCAGAAGGTATCACACTTAATCCGCTGTATACAGCAACCGTCGATCCAAATAAAAATATACGTCCTAGTCAACGGAAGTGGATTAGTGCGCAACCGACAGCTGGAAGTACAGGCTCTGAGTGGATTGCTTCTATGTCTGAAAGTCTTGAAAAGGGAAATGAAGCGATCTATATTGATGGAAGAACATCGATTGAATGGAACGATGCTTCTTTACATGCACTTGCCAGATTAATGAAAAACCATCCAATAGCCTTCATGCACATTGAATCTCAAGATCGCTTGCTTGAAGTATTTGAGATGATTTCCTCTGAAGAACGCGAAAAAGTGACAGGTCTATTGCTGACTGCTGAATTTGACTTACCTTCAGGATATGAAAAAATCAGGTCACTCGGTATCGATTTGGAACCACTTCATATGAATGGGGCAGATAGTGTCACTGAGCTTGCAATCGCATTATCAGAAGCAACGGATCTCGCAACGCAAGCGACTTCCTTTGATCAATTTAGGAAAAATGTCTTTTTCAGATTTCCTGCAGACACCCACTTCTTTATGGAAATCTCAAAATTTAGAGCGTTCCGTACTTTATGGCAATTGTTCAGCAGTGCATACGGTGAAAATGAGTTAACTCCCGTACCTTTAATTGGAGTAACTTCACTGCGATCATTTTCTAAAATAGATCCTTATGTGAACTTGCTAAGGGCAGGAAATAGCGCATTTTCTGCAGTGTTAGGCGGAGCGGACTGGCTAACGGTCTACCCTTATAACG
>JARIBI010000194.1 GCA_029257435.1 Sporosarcina sp.
ATCTTTTTCTATGAACGGAAGTGTTAAATTCGTTAGCAATTCCATAGGGAGCCACCCTTTCGTTTTTTCTAAAACTATACCCAGAAAATGACGAAATGAAGCCTCCCCAAACCACCGTAAGAACCAAATTTATGATCAGATTTGAATGTTTATGAGCAACTTCCATACGTTCTGTGGATTGGTCGCGAGATTAAAGAATCTGTGGCGTTGAATTGCATCCGCGGGATGGGAGTGGATCACATTTCATGATTAAGAAGAAGCCCATGTAAGAGTAAGAATGGAAATGCGTACTTAGTGCACTTGACCAATTAACTCTTTAAAATTTTTGCCGCATAGGCACTTGGAGTAGGGGGTATGATCAACTATTGAGTTTTATGATCACATTTCATGATTTATGAGCAAATCATATTGATTCGTTGAGTGGTTGAGTGTGTTTGATCCATAGGGAGAAGGTTTATAGGGTTCGAGCTGGATTATTCATTACAAAACCGCAAAAAAGTGGTTTCATAGAGTAGATGTGGTACACTAATACGAAATTTCAACTGATAGGAGTGGCGACATCCAATGTTCGGATCTATAGCTGCAGACCTTATGCTCGTTGTGCTGATTGGTATCCTTTCACAATGGGTGGCCTGGCGGTATCGCCTTCCTGCGATCGTCGTTATGGCGATTGCAGGTCTGCTTGTCGGGCCTGTATTCGGATTCATCAACCCGAAAGAGACGTTGGGAGAGCTATTCAGTCCGATTATCTCGTTTGCGGTTGCAATTATATTATTTGAAGGAAGTCTGAACCTCGATTTCCGTGAAATTAAAGGGTTTAGTAAACCTTTGACGCGCATCGTCACGTTTGGTGCATTCATTGCTTGGATCGCAGGATCGCTTGCGGCACACTATTTGGCGGGGCTGTCTTGGGCAGTTGCGTTCATTATTGGCGGGTTGTTCATCGTCACAGGTCCAACGGTGATTCTGCCGATGCTCAGGCAGGCGAAACTGAAGCCGCGACCAGCAGCGCTTCTTAAATGGGAAGGGATTATTGTCGATCCATTCGGCGCGCTGCTTGCCGTATTTGCTTTTGAGTTCATCAAGTTTATTAATGGGCAGGCGTCTCTTTCCGCGCTTGGATTATTCATTGCCGCGTCTGTTTTCGCCGTATTCATCGGTTGGGCCTCTGCACGAATTCTGGGATACGCGTTTGAAAAGGGAAGCGTACCGGAATTCCTGAAAGCCCCCGTGCTATTTGCTGTCGTTTTGTTTGCGTTCGTCATTTCGGATGAACTCATGCATGAAACAGGATTGCTCGCAGTCACGGCGATGGGGATTGTCATGGCCAATATGCATTTGACGTCCATCCATGATATCCGTCAATTTAAAGAGAATATTTCTGTTCTTCTCATTTCAGGGATCTTCGTGATGCTCACGGCATCATTAAACCCACATATCCTCATTGAAATTTTTGACTGGCATATTATTACGTACGTGCTCGCGATGTTGTTCATCGTCCGGCCGTTATCCATATGGGTGTCTACAGTTGGCACGGATTTATCGAACCGGGAAAAGAATTTGCTTGGATGGATCGCACCGCGCGGCATCGTGGCCCTCACCGTTTCAGGGTACTTTGCATCGATTCTTCTGGAAAATGGCTACAAAGATGCGGAATTGCTTACTGCGCTCACGTTTGCGCTAGTGCTCTCAACGGTTGTGCTGCATGGCTTCACAATTGGACCATTTGCACGTCGATTGAATTTGACGACGACGGATGAATCAGGTGTTCTGCTCGTTGGGGGAACCAAGTTTGCGGCAGAACTTGCACGGTCGATTCAGGAAACAGGCAATGACGTGCTGCTGATGGACACTTCCTGGGCAGGGTTATCTCATGCGCGTAAACTCGGCTTATCGAGTCACGTCGGGGATATTTTGACGGAGCAGACCGAGTATACGCTAGATTTGTCGCCGTATCGATATATGCTTGCGATGACGAAAGCGGACACATACAATGCGCATATTTGTGCAGATTTCCTGTATGACGTAGGACGGGAGAATTTATTCCAAACTTCCTTCCATGTTGGAGAAGGGGTAGACTCGTTTAATGTTACGGGGGGCCGTACACTATTCACACCGGCACTATCGATCTATGATTTGGAAGAACGCATGAATTCGGGCCACGTATTCAGGAAAACCGTGCTTACTAAGCAGTATAGTTATACACAATACTTGCGTGAGCGAGACGATCGATCCGTGCTGCTCTATATTTTACGGGTGGATGGCACCGTTGAATTTTATACGCCAAAAGAAGAACTGCAGGCTGTTGCCGGCGATACAATTGTCGCGCTTTCACATCCGATTAAACAGATAGAACGGGCCAAAGAGCGGATTGCTGAGGAGAAGGGCGAGGAAGAAGTTCAGCATGAGAAAATAGAAAAACGCTTCAGTGAGGATCAAGGGAAAACAAAATCACCTATCCCTGGCCAAGCGCCGCCGCCGATTCAAAGCGGACCAGCAAGAAATCCATCAAGCTAATTGCAAGGAAATTTCCTTACATTCTGATAGGATGTAGAGTGAGAATATTACTGGGAGGTACGGTCATTTTGAAAGTTTTGTTTGTGGACGGGACCATTATCGGCAACAAAACGGGTGTTGTGCTCGAAGCTGTACAGCAATATATAGAAGAAACAGGCTGCGGTTTTGAAATAGAGAGATTGAATTTCTCAGAGTATGATCACCAGTTTGTCGATGGGCGACCAGCAGAAGAATATAATGAAGATATGAAAAAACTAATCCGCAAGTTTGAGGAAGCGGACGGATATATTATTGCAACGCCAGTATTCCAGGGGTCCATTCCAGGCGTACTGAAAAATGCGTTTGATATGCTTCACCCGCGAACGATGCGCTACAAACCTGTATCTATCGTAGCAAACGGCGGTACGTATCAGCACCACCTCGTCGTAGAAAATCAGATGAAACCGATACTCGACTATTTCCGATGTCTCGTAACACCGAACTATGTGTATACGCATCGTGATCATTTTGATGAAAATAGTAAAATCATAGACGAAGATGTACACGATCGCTTGAAGGAATTAGCGCGTGTATTCGTGAAGTATACAGAAATGGGTAAAGAACTGACCCACGGCATGCTTGACGCACAATAATGAATCAGAACGTCCGTCCGAGCGGAATTTCCGCGGGATGGACGTTTTTCATATGGTCAGAACTGAAGAAACTGGGCAACTTGCGTATAATGGAAAGAACGAAAGGGGATTGAATGATGTCTAAATCACTCGTACTTGCAGAAAAACCTTCTGTTGCACGCGATATTGCGCGTGTGCTTGGTTGTCATAAAAAAGGAAACGGATTTCTTGAAGGAGACCGGTACATCGTCACTTGGGCCCTTGGCCACTTAGTGACGCATGCAGATCCTGAAGGATACGGCCAGGAATTCAAAGAATGGAAAATGGAGCATTTGCCAATCATTCCAGAACCCTTTAAGCTGACGCCGATTAAACAAACAACAAAACAATATAACGCTGTGAAAGCACAATTGCGCCGCGGAGATGTGAAAGATGTCATCATCGCAACTGACGCAGGGCGTGAAGGAGAGCTCGTCGCACGCTGGATATTGGAACTTGCGAAAAACCGTAAGCCGATCAAACGATTGTGGATTTCATCTGTAACCGATAAGGCCATCAAAGACGGATTTGCCAATCTAAAGGATGGTAAAGCTTACGATAACTTATATGAAGCGGCGGCTGCTCGTGCAGAAGCCGATTGGGTCGTAGGCATCAATGCTACGCGCGCGCTCACTGTTAAACACAATGCTCAATTATCAACAGGACGTGTTCAGACTCCGACGCTAGCGATGATTGCGAAACGCGAACAGGCAATTCAGAAATTCCAGCCGAAACCATACTGGGGTATGCAGGCACTGACTGAAGCCGGACGTTTTACTTGGCGCGATGCGGGCGGTCAAACTCAAGTATTCGATGAAACCGTCATTGATGCGAAGATGAATGCATTGGAAGGCGTTACAGAAGGCAAAATCATCGACCTGAAATCGACACCTAAATCTCAGCCGGCCCCTCATTTATTCGACTTGACGGAACTTCAAAAAGAAGCGCACCGCCGCTGGTCATGGTCTGCCAAAGAGACGTTGTCGACACTGCAAAACTTGTACGAACGGCATAAAGCTGTGACATACCCGCGGACGGATTCGAAGCACTTAACTGCAGATATGATGAGTACGTTGAAAGATCGTGTGAAAGCGGTTGAAATCGGGCCGTATCGTAAAGCCGTCAATTCATTGCTGCGTAAAGGTCCCGTCAAACCTCAAAAAGGCGTGATTAATGACAGCAAAGTATCCGATCACCATGCGATTATTCCAACAGAGGAAAGTCCGTCATTGCATTCGCTTTCGGACAAGGAACAACGTCTTTATGACATTATCGTTAAGAGATTCTTAGCTGTGTTCTATCCGCCGTTCCAATATGAGCAATTGAGTGCGGAATTACAAGCTGGCAATGAAATCTTTGCATTGAAAGGCCGGACCGTGACGGATGAAGGCTGGAAAGCTGTTTATTCATCAGATGAAGAAGAAGCGGATACAGACGCTTTGCCTGCTATGAAAAAGGGTGAAACACTTCAAATACGTGCAGTTTCTCGAACTGAAGGCAAAACTAAGCCGCCTGCACGGTTCAATGAAGGAACGCTGCTGGCTGCGATGGAAAATCCGGCGCAGTTCATGGCGGGAGAATCAAAGGAATTGATCAAAACAATCGGGGAAACCGGCGGATTAGGTACAGTTGCGACACGGGCAGATGTCATTGAACGGTTATTCGGTATGTTTGTCATCGAGAAAAAAGGGAATGATATTTACACTACGTCTAAAGGACGCCAGTTGCTGGAACTCGTCCCAGAAGATCTAAAATCACCGGCACTCACTGCGGAATGGGAGAGCGACTTATCTAAAATCGCAGCTGGAAAACTGAAGAAAAATCAATTCATTCGTACGATGATTGACTTTTCAAAGAAGACAATCGTCGATATTAAAGCGGACGAAACAAAATTTAAACATGATAACGTCACCGGGAAGATGTGTCCGGACTGCGGGAAGCCGATGCTTGAAGTGAATGGCAAACGCGGTAAGATGCTCGTCTGCCAAGATCGTGAATGCGGTCATCGTCAAACGGTATCAACACTTACCAATGCACGCTGTCCTACTTGTAAGAAAAAGTTGGAACTTCGCGGTCATGGCGATGGCAAAATCTTCGTTTGTAAATGCGGGTATCGTGAAAAGCTGTCCTCGTTTGAAAAGCGGAGAGCACAAACAACAGGTAAAAAGGCCGACAAACGTGATGTTCAAAAGTATCTTAAGAAGCAAGAGAAAGAAGAACCTGAAAATACGGCAATGGCAGATGCGCTAAAGAAACTATTTGACAAGTAAAAAAATGAAATCGTTCGGCTCATGTAAGCTGAGCGGATTAGCTATATAATTAAAAGACTAATTTATGGCGGGGTGAGTTCATGGTCTCAATTTCATCAAATCCGGCAGTTACGGAAAATACAAGATATGAGAATGCAAGAAAGCGTTCTGCAGAAGTGGCTTATACCCGTCATGCGGATTATGCCGGCGGCAACGAGGCGAAACGGAACGAATTGGCGCAGCGGTTAACGAATACTCAGGCGGATGCACAACCTAATGAGTTTAAAAAACTGAATGCCGGTCTGCTGAAGCAAGTCGTATTGCCGCTCGGAGAAACATTGGAAGAAACGATTCAGAGCTGGCGTCAGGTACGAAGTGAAGCGCTTTCTAACCCAGAGCCCTCTGAAATGGACCATCAGCTTGCTGCGGTGGCATCAGCTAAAATTGCGGAAACCGAAGCGCAGCTCGCGTTGGAAGATCGTTTGCGTTCGGCGCAACTAGCGGAAGCAAGTCGTGAAAGTTCTTTGATGCAGCCGCAGCAGCCGAACTCAGAAACGAATTCTTCACTGGCGGACGCAATGCGGAAACTGTACGATCAAGCTGCAGCAGCATACGCGATACAAACCGGTGCAAAACAGCATGGATACATGACAGCAAGCCCGGCATACTCACTTATTGCATAATATGTATGGATAACCCGCCTTCATGTTGGCGGGTTTTTGCATTGAATAAAGGGAGGCACCCATCATGGCGAAGAAGAATAAACATATTAAAACGAATGCGATTCGTATTTTAGAGACTGAAGGAATCCCCCATGAGCTGCTCGAGCGCGACTTGTCGGAGGAAGCAAATGCCGTAGCAGACGGCGGGAACGAAGCTGATGTCTATAAAACGCTTGTGACGACAGCGGGAGCTGCACGCAATTATGTGTTTGTCATTCCGGTATTATGTGAGCTTGACTTGAAAAAGGCCGCACGCGCAGCAAGAGAGAAAAAGTTGGAGATGCTCCCGCTTAAACAGCTGACAGACGTGACGGGGTATATCCGAGGCGGATGTTCGGCAATCGGGATGAAAAAGACGCTTCCTACTTTTCTGGATGTCTCTGCCCGATCGAAACCAGCCATCTACGCCAGCGCGGGGAAACCAGGGTTCCAGATGAAACTCGCGCCTTCCGATTACGCGAAAGTAACGGATGCACCATTTGTGGACTTGTGTAAATAAAACCTGCGCCCGCGGATGGGTGCCTAATTTTAATACATCTCCATCACGTGACCAATTAAGCACTTTCTTCAGGCAGTTGGTTGGGGATAGGTGCTCGTAAATCATAGGACCGTGATCATAACCGCAGAGGGGCCGCTCATAATTCGTGAAAAGTGATCATAACGCATGGGGAACGCTCATAACTCGCGAAAAGTGATCATAACCGCAGAGGGGCCGCTCATAACTCGTGGAAAGTGATCATAACGCATGGGGAACGCTCATAAATCGCGAAAAGTGATCATAACGGAGAGGTGGCCGCTCATAAATCGTGGGTAGTGATCATAACGTCTGGGGAACGCTCATAAATCGTGGGTAGTGATCATAACGTCTGGGGAACGCTCATAAATCGTGGAAAGTGATCATAACGCATGGGGAATGCTCATAAATCGTGGAAAGTGATCATAACGCATGGGGAACGCTCATAAATCGTGGAAAGTGATCATAACGCAGGGATGGCCGCTCATAAATCATGAAAAGTGATCATAACGCATGGGGAACGCTCATAAATCATGGAAAGTGATCATAACGCATGGGGAACGCTCATAAATCGCGAAAAGTGATCATAACGGAGAGGTGGCCGCTTATAACTAGTGAAAAGTGATCATAACGCATGGGGAACGCTCATAAACTGTGGAAAGTGATCATAACGCAGAGATGGCCGCTCATAAATCATGAATACCCCCATAACGCAGAGAAAAGCGCTCATAAACAACAAAAAGTGATCATAACCCAAAGAACACGCACAAAACTCCCACAACACCCCCACCCAAAATCCAATCAGCGTCCCCAACCTAACCATCTCAAATTCCCTCACCCGCCTGCACGCCAGACATGCTACAATTGCGTATAGAGAATACGCCGCCCGGTTCATTCAGCGGCTCGCGGAGAGAAGAATGCAAATGATGACGTTAAAAAAATGGAGATGGGTCTTTTTTATAGTGGGACAAATGATCCTCTCGTTAGGAATAGCAATGACAATTAAAGGACAACTGCTTGGCATTGGGCCATGGGATGTCCTGCATGTCGGTCTCTATCAAAATATCGGACTGTCCATCGGATCGTGGAGCATCATTACAGGATTGCTCATCGTACTGATCACTGCAGCTGCGCAAAAAAAGTGGCCAAAATACGGGACATGGCTCAATATGCTGCTGCTCGGAACATTTATTGATCTGTTCAATTGGCTGCTGCCAGACGTCACGTCAATTGCAGCCCAATTAATCTTTTTCATCTTGGGTGTCGTAATTATGTCATACGGCATCGGACTGTATGTGTCTCCCAATATGGGGGCAGGTCCGAGGGACAGCTTAATGTTGCTGATCGTGCACAAATTCAATATCAGTGTAAAAATTGTAAGGACGTCCATAGAAGTCATTGTTGCATTACTTGGCTGGGCACTCGGGGGACCGGTTGGTATAGGTACCGTGCTCATCGCATTACTGATTGGACAATTCGTCCATTATGCAATGCCGCAATGTCAGCGACTTTTACTGAAAGTAGCGAAGCAGGAAAATAGTGAAATTCTTTTATAATGAAAGGCACAGTCGACCAGGGCTGTGCTTTTTTTCGTCGCCACTTCATAAGCTATTCTGAAGAACTTCAGAAAGGGATGGTCACGATGAATGGTAACTTAACAGAATCGATGGGCACGGCCTATACAGGAGGAGGGGTGTCTCACAAGTACCAGCACCTCATCCAGCAAGCTGCAACAACTGTCTTCATTAAATCACCGCCTACCTTTGCGCTGTCTAACATTTTGAATGAGCTGGCAATCTTCTATGTGAAACGAGGATATGACGTTGACCGTTTCAGAAGTCCACTGCATATCGAAAAAACGGATGGCATTTATGTCAAAGGACCCGAACTTTTTTATATCGCCGCCTCCTATCCAGTACCGCTGGAACCAACAGACCTTGGCGGGAAACATCGCGTTGTCAGCTTTTATGATGTTTATGATGAAAACAAATTACGTGCAAATAACCCGCAAATCGCAGGTCACTTAGAAGAAGCCGCCAGCTACTTGGAAAAAGCACTCGCTGCGCTTTTTGAAGCAAAATCGATTCATGATGAATGGGAAACCGTCAACATCCGCCGAATGGACTGGAAAGCGCACGAATCAAAGATTCAGTCACTTGCAACTGATTTATTTGGCACACTGGATTTACACAAAAATGCTGCCGTTTCACATCGAATTATTGGGTCGTTATCTTCAAAAGGAGCGCATGACTTTATTCCATCTATTACCAAATCTCTGAAGCGCAGAATTTTAATCAAAGCCCTTCCTGGAACAGGAAAGTCCACGATGATGAGAGCGCTCGGAAAAGAAGCGGAAAAGCGTGGCATCGATGTCCTATATGGCTGGTGTGGATTGGACGTGGGAAGTATTGATCTCGTCCAGTTCCCGGAGCTGTCTGTTTGTCTGTTCGACGCAACGGAACCTCACGTGTATGATGCAGAACGGGAAGGCGATGAAATTCTGGATCTGGTTGCCATGTGTGCACCGAGTGAAAAAGCAGAACAGGAAATTGACGGAATCCGACTGCGGTACAAAGAAGCGATTGCGAATGCTGCCGGATACATGCAGTCTTATGCTCGATTGACGAGTCAAATAGATGCAGGGATGGACAGTGCGCTCGATTTGAAAGCATTCCACGAAAAAGCAGAACAACTGACAGAACTTATCGCTCCGTAACGCGCTTCAGTTATGGGGAAAGGCACAAATATGCTACACTGTTAGCATCACGTGTCTGAAAGGAAGATTAGTTTGTCTGATATTTTAAATGCATTTCTAGACGAGAACTTGCAAGAACTTCGAGATCAGGGACTTTACAACGAAATTGAGCCAGTCGAAGGCCCGAACGGTCCAATCATTAAAATTAAAGGAAGCGACCTCATTAACTTATCATCGAACAACTATTTAGGTCTTGCGACAGACGAAGACTTGAAAAAATTGAACATTGCAGCAGTGAATAAATACGGTGTCGGTGCAGGAGCGGTGCGTACCATCAACGGTACACTTGATATCCACATCGAACTTGAGAAAAAGCTGGCTGAGTTCAAAGGAACAGAAGCTGCAATTTCATTCCAATCTGGATTCAACTGCAACATGGCGGCAATTTCCGCAGTCATGAACAAAAACGATGCGATTTTATCAGATGAATTAAACCACGCATCCATCATCGACGGCTGCCGTCTTTCTGGCGCTAAGATCATCCGAGTCAAGCACCAGGACATGGACGATTTGCGTGCAAAAGCAAAAGAAGCGACAGAGTCCGGGTTATATGGAAAAGTCATGTACATCACGGATGGCGTATTCTCGATGGATGGAGATATCGCAAACCTGCCGGGTGCTGTTAAAGTTGCGAAAGAGTTTGACCTGATCACATACGTGGACGATGCTCACGGTTCAGGCGTAACTGGTAAAGGGAAGGGAACTGTCAAGCATTTCGGACTTGAAAAAGAGATTGATATGCAGATGGGAACACTTTCAAAAGCAGTTGGAGTTGTCGGCGGTTACGTAGCTGGAACACAAAAGCTGATTGACTGGTTAAAGGTCCGTTCACGTCCGTTCTTGTTCTCAACAGCGGTACCGCCAGGCGACGTTGCAGCAATCATGGGTGCGCTTGATAAAATCAGTGCATCCACTGAACTGCACGACAAGCTATGGGAGAACGGGGACTATTTGAAAGCGGGCTTGAAGAAACTCGGCTTCAATATCGGGAACTCAGAAACCCCAATTACGCCTTGTATCATCGGCGAAGAAAAACTGACACAGCAATTCTCGAAACGTCTGGCTGAAGAAGGCGTCTATGCAAAATCCATCGTATTCCCAACAGTTCCAAAAGGGACAGGCCGCGTTCGCAACATGCCAACCGCTGCCCACACGAAAGAAATGCTGGACGATGCACTTAAGATTTACGAAAAAGTCGGCAAGGAACTCGGCGTTATTCAATAACATTTGAAAGCTCCCAACAGTAGCGGTATACGCTAACGTTGGGAGCTTTTTTAAAAAGAATTATTTTTGGTCTTGCGATCCTTCAGTCCTTAAACCTTTCCGTTCAATCGTACCCCAGCTTTTGTTGCCCATCAGTGCCGCTATGATTCCTTCTACTCGCCAAACTAATGTGATAGGACGATACCAGAATGCTTCAGATAATGACAAAATGAATAATCGGGTTACGTCTTGAAGTCGAGGATATGATTTTTGACTCCATGCTTCAAGCAATACCGAAGTCATCGAAAAAACCGAACCGTATAAAATAAAGAGCATCGCAAGCAGCAACGCGAATGGAATATAGGCATCGCCCATAAAAACGGAGAGGAGCATGTACAAATAACCTGTTAGCTCGATAATGGGTCCGTACAGTTCGATGAATATGAAATAAGGAAACGAAATCATACCGAGCGCCCCGTATTTTGGATTGAGCGTCATCGATTTGTGAGCCCACAAGCTTTCAGTCAATCCTTGATGCCATCGTTTACGCTGACTGCGTAACCCTGCGAAGTTCGACGGAGCCTCGGTCCAGCATACGGGATCTGGGGTGAAGACAATTTCTTTATCTTCATGGTTCTTCCGATTTTCATGATGCAATCGAACGACGAGCTCCATGTCTTCTCCTACTGTATTTCGGGAGTATCCTCCGACGTCAATAACATCTTGTTTTGAAAACACACTGAATGCACCCGAAATGATGAGGACGAGATTATGTCGGCTCAATGCAATCCTGCCCATTAAGAAGGCGCGCATATATTCTACAATTTGCATGACAACAATTGTCTCGGAAGGTAAGTGAACACGTGTCAATTGCCCTAGCTGCACATCCGACCCATTCGCAACACGAACGTTTCCGCCCGTTGCAATCACTTTTTTGTTTGATTCTACAATTGGTTTCATAACGCGTAACAGTGAGGATTCATCCAGAATCGAGTCGCCGTCAATAGAACAGAAGTACGGATAACTTGATACGTTGATGCCTGCATTCAAAGCATCTGCTTTACCTCCGTTCAACTTTTTTACGAGCATGAGATTCGGATGGATTTCAGACTGCCAGATTCCTGTGATCAATTCAGTATCTAAGATCTGCCGAATAGTCTTTTGCATGGGTTTCATTTGAAAATGTTCGATGACGAGCGACTCAGTCATATCAGTAGAACCGTCGCTGACTACAATTACTTCGTATTGAGGATAGCGCAGTGTCAACAAACTGAGCACACTGTTGATAATTCCGACTTCCTCATTGTAAGCCGGCACAATAATTGAAACCGGTTGAGAGTAAATGAAGGAAATGTTTTCTTCATCAATCATATACTTATCGAGCTTTTTCTCTTTTCGGATTCGGAAAAGGGCAATGAGCATCATTGAGGTATACGAAACGAGCACGATGATCATATAGACCAGAACGAGATAGCCGTAAAAAGAAAATAGCGCAGATGTTAGATTTGCAAGCACGGGCTCACTCCTTATCAATCATTTCAACAGCCATGTCTATCGCATAAGGATCCTCCGAATGCCGGATAAATTCTTGCAGCGTGGATTTGCCGGTTCTCATGTCTTGCAAGGATGCAGCTGCTTGCTTTCTGACTTGATAAACAGGGTCTGTCAGTAAAGTGGTCAATATTTCATGTGCTTCTTCGAGCGGTGCATTCGCATATAATTTTGCAACCATGAGCCGCTCTTCCCATATGGGGGAACGGACGAAGACTGTGGTGCTGGAAGTGCTCGGGAACGTATCGATGAGTGCTATTGCTTTTAATGCTCGAATCCGTAATTCGGCATCCTCACTGTCCAAGCAATGTTCGAGTAGAGGCAGCAGACGCAGAAAATAGCCAGATCCTGTTACATCGACTAATACACGTTTTAGTACGACAGGCAGTTGATCAAATTGACGTGCCAGCAGAATGAGCTGATCGACATCAAGTGATGTTAACAGTCTGCGATAATCGAACTCGCCAAGTGGTACCGCAGGATTCGTAAAATAAGGAACGAATTTAGTTGGCGTCATGCTAGCTAGGATTTTATAAATGAGGAGTATCTCCTCTTTGGAATAAGATGAACCAGTTGCAGCCATTTTTTGAACTTCAGGTGTCATGAATTGCAAATTGAATAATGAAATTCGCTGCAATCCATTCATTCGGATACTCCATGTTTTGCTCATTAAAAGCTCTCGGTAATACTTTTCTAAGTACTGCTCTGTATAGGTGATAATCCTATAATGCAAGTCCTCAGAGTTGAAATTGCTTCGATATCGATAGAGTACTTCATCAGCGGCCTCGATTTCGACGCGGGAAGATGGAGCTAGACCTCCAGCTGAAATCGTTCCTTCTATTAAATAAGCAAACCAGTCCTTCTGTTTCGATTCAATTGCAAATTGGACTTTAGATCTTTTGCGCTCTGTCCGAAGACGCTGGACGATCAGTAATCCGGCCAAAGAAAATAGCACGACCAGTAATATGAAGATTCCAAGTGCTGTACCTGCTAGATTTGGACTCATGTATATAACCGTCCTAACACTTTCTTCACTTGGGCTTCAAAAAGCTTTGGATTAAAAGGTTTAATAATGTATTCATCTACACCTTTTTCATACGCATAGATCATCTCATTTTCAGTCATCCGCTTGGTCATCATGAAAATATGGAACTTGCGCTCATTTGGCATCGCCCGAAGCGCTTGAAGCACTTCCACACCGTTTTTCTTTGGGAGGATATCATTCAAAATAACGATATGCGAATGCGGAGACTGATACCAGTCTGACGACAGAAAGGAATCCCCATCATGGAATACTCGAAGATCGATAGCTACCCCCTCGATGACTGAACGCTCCAGTAAATTGGATAACACACGCGTTACCATGTGATCTTCTTCTAAAATACTTACCTTGATAGACACCTGCTCACGTTTGGAAAAAGAATGGTCAACCGTTATCGGTACCGGTACGGATAATTCTGAGCCCGCCATGCTTAGCAGCGCATTTCGTCCTGTTTCAATTACGGCTTCAATAGGAGACTGACCTGACGAAATTTCAAGAATACTCGATAGAATACCTTGTCTAGTGTACCCTTCAGCCTCCCAACCTTCCAAAACGCGCGTGACGAAAAATTCTGCTTCTCTTTCATTAGCATTCGTCAGTAATATTTGATAAGGATGAGGTTCCGGAAACTTGAATGCAATATCGGTGTCCCTGATACGTTTCTTTAAGTATGACTCCCATTGCTCGGAATCATTTGATGGAGCACTGATGAAAACAAGAGTGAACGTAGTATGGAACCGCCGATTTGAAGAGAGTTGCAATTGATAAAACGTACTGAACAAGTTTCCTTCTAGCAGTGCAAATGTTTTTTCGTGTGCTGGCATCGTAGTTGTCCCCTTTAATATTTTTTCAAATACGCATTCACTTGTGGAATCAATGATGCATCAGTCATGATATAAGTCATACCTTGTTCGTTTTCAAGGAGTGGTAAAAGCTGGTCAGCATAGTCGCCTTCCAAATCGATTTGAGAAAGAGGAATACCAGCTTTCTCGGAAGTTTCCTTAACAAAAAAAGAATCTTCGTTCGTTTGAAGACTTGCTGCATGCAAATAAACGATTCTGGCAATCCCATTCTTTTGAGCAAACGTTTCGTATTCGGCAGGGGTCAACATAGGGCCGACTAGCAGATTACGTTCATGCTTCGTAGTGATACCTGTTTTTAGTTTGTTGTCTACGAATTCAACACCTCGAGTAAGAGAACCATAGAGCAGACCTTCAGCGATTCTCGCAATTTGTTGCTGCTGGAGTGCATCCTTGCCAATCCAATACGTGAGCTTCTTAGATTCGACAGCATGTTTCACCGAGGTATACAAATTAGCGGAATCAATTTCTGAAGCATCGACAAACTTTTCCACCCCTGCTGATGAAAGCAGTTTGCGATCTTGTTCAGATGGTGTACATCCAGTCATCATTTTGCGGCCGATCCAAAGTGGATTCCCGCATGAAAGTGAGAAATCATCAGGACCTTCAAGTGTTTTATCCCAACTAATAAGTGCTTGTAACATTAAAATTGGAACTGGGTCGTTGAAGTTATGAATGTATACTCTTTGGTCGAGCGTTCTAGCGTAATCGACCACTTTTCGAATTTCTGCTGATGACACAGGTGACTGAAGTGGAATCTGGGTAAGTGTGAGCTCTGAATCTGTGGTAGTTTGTTGTTCTTTTTCAATCCATTTGCTGTCAGAACCCTCTTTCAAAAGTGAAATAATGTGTTCGGTTCCACCACGTTTAATGCGTGTGAACCATTCCTCATCAGTTGGATACGGCCCCATTAGTATGTTTTTATCTGCAAAGTGGAACAGGCTGCCTCGTTCAAGAGTGGTCGGCTGCAAGAATCGTACATCAATCGTTTCACCGAGTTCTTCATTTACCACTTGTTTCACGACGTCTACACGGTGTCTGCCCAAGTAACAATGAACATAATAGCGCTTATTATCCTGGCTGATTAATTTTTTGATTTTCTCAATAGAACCCGAATTATCGCCGACCCAAGGAAGCATAGGAAGCGAATGTACAGTCAATCCGACTTCTTCAGCAGATTTAGTTTCCTTGTCCAGCAAGGGTTTTTCAATCGGCAGGGCAGGATTCAGCAACGTGATAATACCGTCATAGCCTTCTTCATGTAGTTTCTTCAATAAATCCTCTTCTGGATAGGGCCCGAACGTAAAACGTTCGCCTTCAACGACTTCGCCTTGAGAGGATTGGACGAGTCCTGTCCCGGTGTTCAAAAAGTAATACAATCCGCCAGTGAAGAGCAAGATTGTAAATCCAACGCCGATGCCGGCAGACTTCCAATGGTTTTTCTTCAATACAAAGAAAAAGTACAGGAAAGATACGGACATCCCGAAAACCACCCATCCAATCACGAAGTATTTCATGACAGAATCGATTTTGAATTGGGACCAACCCAGGTCTGTGAAGTGCTGCTCAATCGGAACGACGGCAAATAACAGGAAAAAGATTCCGCCTCCCACCCCTAATGTACTTAGGAAGATAAACCAAATTAATAATTTCAAGAAATAACGATCTTTTGTTTGAGTGCCCACAGGTCTCACCTTTTTCTCTCTTCGTGAATGTCCGATATGATTTTTGACAGCAATGGGAAATAAGATTTCCAATAAAATTCGGAATGATCTGTTGCAAAATATTTGTACATCATAGGGAATCCTTGCCATTTGGTGAAAGCTCTCTTTTCAAAATCAGCATAGTCACCAGCAAAGTAATAGGTCTTGTTTTGCTTATGATGAATGACAGCGGGAAAATTTGTTGGAATCCCAGCGTCTATCATCACCAATTCCCCTTTTTCTGTTAATTCGAATGAATAGCGTGCAAGTATTTCCGTTCCTTCAAGAGGTTCTACAATATCAAACCAATACAAGTACGGGGCACTTGAAATGGAAGGGAACTGATCTAATCCGATTTCAGTAGGTGTGAACTTCACTTGGCCATCACTCAATACATCATCGAGGACGATGATTTCACCAGAAGTATGCACGAATACGAGTCCATCTCCTGTAAAAGTCCATGGTTTTCCGTTCTGTTCTTCGTAGCCTTGAATGAGCCATTGTGGGATTTCATCGTTTTCAAAGTCAGGGAAATGTCGTCCAATCCAGCCATCCCATCGAACGCCTACATTCTTTTGCATAATATCACTTACGGATTCTTCCGTAGGAGAAGCGAATGAGTTGAACTCCGCAATTAGCGTCGTATGCTCAGATTTGCTAGACATGATGGTATTCCATTCAAGAAGATCCATCCCGCCATCAATGAGCTCTGATTTTTTCCCAGTTGGCTTTTCCTCCAAATCATCGTCGAAAACGCCATATGTATCCGTAATGTAGATTAGGTCTGGATCGGTCTTTGATTGATATTTTGCGCCAGGCACTTTGTCGTAAGGATCGAATCCGAAATAATCTTTTCCAAGGTCGTATAATCTGCCTGAAGGGGTAACAACTTTTTCATAGTCCAGCACTTGGAAAAGGCCGTTATGCTCTCGATAATCCTTTTTAGGTGCGGTTTTATCCACTACTTGAATGGTCAAAGGTTTGCTTTCCTTCAATGACCAAATCAGCCGCGGGAGAAAGGCAATCGTGATTACTAGCACCACGATAAGTAAACGTTTCATATGCATCCTCTTTTCTATAGTATCATTTAACTATATATCTCGAAAAAATAAAACCTTTAATTTGATTGTGATGGCAAAGTAACTAATTTAACTTTCTTTCAAGAAAACTATCTGCTAACTTAGTCCCTTTTGTTGATGGAAGAAGCCAATCCTCCTTTTATAATGAAATCAAAGAAATACTTTCATGATTTGAACAGAAAGAGAGGGAGCTATATGAAAAAAAAAGTCCGGTTAGCTGTAGTTATTGTTGTCGTCTTGGTTTTTGCGAATTTCCTATTTGTGACTCCGTCAAAAACAATGGTTCCTGATAAAATCAAAGCGACATGGCTCTGGCACACGGAACAGATTCAGCAGCAGCCGGATCAGATTCTTGCTTTTCTCACTTCTAAAAAGACATCGGTGTTGTATTTGCAGATCAATCGCGATATTCCATCTTCAGACTATGAAGCCTTCATCCGTAAAGCCTCAGCACAAGGGATATCCGTCCATGCACTTGATGGCTCATCCAGCTGGCTCTCTAATACTAAAGGAAAAGTAAAGCGGGCATCATTTTATAAATGGTTGGAAACGTACCAGGGAACTGTTGCAAAAGAAGCTCGTTTTACAGGCATTCATTTAGACGTGGAACCTTATGTGCGTGATTCATGGGAAACAGATTATGCAAGTACAGTTGCAGCCTACCAAACTGTGTTGCTGGAGGGGAAACAAATTGCGTCTCGTCTAGATATGATCTATGGCCTGGATATTCCATTTTGGTTTGATGAGCGGCAGTATGATAATGCCTTTGGAAAAGGAATACTTTCCGAGTGGCTAATCAATACTGCGGACCATGTCACAATCATGGCATATCGCAACAAAGCGAAAGGGCCAAACGGTATTTTGGATCTTGCGAAGCAAGAACTTCTCTATGCAGATAATGTAAATAAACAAGTGCTAATTGGAATTGAAACGCTGCCTTCTTCTGAAGGGGACTTTTTAACGTTCTACGGTAAAAAAGAAAGCGACATGAATCAAGAACTTGTGACCATTGAAGCTGAATTGACGGACTCAAAGAGCTTTGCGGGATCTGCCATCCATTCTATAGACGGTTGGATGCAATTGAAGTAACTAGTTATTCTAGTACCCCTGGAAGATAAAGCTTACTCATAGGAAGTGAAAAGCAGCTCCGAAAGGATAAAATCCCTTTCAGAGCTGCTTTTATATTGTATCAGTCTTGACAGGTCCCACAACCTCTTCATGGTACACAGTCGTCAATTCCCCATTCGCAAGTTCGATGTCATACTGCGTACGCTCGTCAACTCGAACGAGTACAATCAGCCCTTTGCGGCCGTCATGCAATTCTACATAAGTCTCTTCTTCATAAATCATGGCCATCCCTCCTTTTAAATAATGGGAGATACTTGGTCTTGACGCTGGAACAGAGAAACCAATACATAGTGCTGAATGCCGCGTGCGTGAGAGGTGGAGAGCTCCACTTCTTTTCGGTAAGTAGTTTGGTCACCGGACTGCTTGGCGATACTGGCTTGAAGGGCGTGTTTCATCCATTGCTTTTTTAAGGCAGTTTGCAAGGTTTGAGCGCGCTCTAGATTTCCTTCCATTAACAATGCGCTGGCCGTATAGTAATTCACATAATCGGCTGTCGGCAAGTGAATGGCAATGCGATGCAACGCCTCCATATCTTGTTGCCAAACCGCAAGATTCGCGGCGTACACTGCTTGGACTTTAGGCTGTTTATGAGTTTGTAAAACGGTTTCAATGGTTTCGATAATCGTTTCATCCGATTCATGAGCAATTGCATAAGCGTAAGCGAATAATGTATTGGACCGATTCTTCGTTAAGAACTTATCGATTTTGTCCAAATTTTTCGTTCCATAAATGATATAAATCGGCCATCCAAGTGTAATTGCCATATACACAGCCATAACAATAACGAACACAGCCCAAAAGGGTATATTCGCAAATAATAAGATTACGGTAAGGAGAACTCCACCGCCAAATAATAATAGCCAGCGGGCTGCACCGCGGATGAGAAAAGGATTATCTTTCAAGTTGTACACCCTCCAATTACCTTCATTATAACATACAATTCCGATAACAAGAGAGAATACTATTGAAGGAATTGTATTTTCCAGCAGAACAGTTTATAATCAATTTCAGCTAATAAAACTAGATATTTCACATGTTATATAAAAAATGTCCTCTCCAAAAATACAAACATTCATAGGGGGAATACACGATGAAAAAAATTATGGTAACCGGAGCACTCGGTCAAATCGGATCAGAATTGATTACCAAACTGCGTGCTGAATATGGCACGGAAAATGTGCTGGCAACAGACATTCGCGAACCGCAAACAGAAATGGATGGACCATTCGCAATCCTGGACGTTACAGATGGAGCGAAAATGACAGAGCTTGCACAAGAGTTCGGTGCAGACACGCTCATGCACATGGCCGCATTACTTTCCGCAAAGGCAGAAGAGAACCCGATGCTCGCATGGAATCTGAATATGGGAGGACTCGTAAATGCGCTGGAGACAGCACGTGAACTGGACCTTCAATTCTTCACACCAAGCTCAATCGGCTCATTCGGACCATCTACACCGAAAGACAACACGCCACAAGATACTTTGCAGCGTCCGACGACTATGTACGGAGTAAACAAAGTATCGGGTGAATTGCTTTGTGACTATTATTATCAGAAATTTGGCGTTGATACGCGAGGTGTTCGATTCCCAGGGCTCATTTCATACGTTGCACAGCCAGGCGGCGGGACAACTGATTACGCGGTCGACATTTTCTACAAAGCGGTAGAAGAAGGCAAGTACACATCCTTCATCGCAGAAGGTACCTACATGGACATGATGTACATGCCGGATGCGCTTCAAGCGATTGTGGACTTAATGGAAACGGATGCAGCTAACTTGAAGCATCGCAACGCGTTCAACGTAACAGCAATGAGCTTCGAGCCATCTGAGCTGGCGGCCGCTATTCAAAAATACATTCCAACTTTCGAAATCAGCTATGACGTCGATCCAGTACGCCAATCCATCGCAGACAGCTGGCCAAACTCCCTCGACATTTCGGTCGCAGAAACAGAGTGGGGCTTCAAAGCCACTTACGGTCTCGACGCAATGGTGTCAGATATGCTAGAAAAGATCCGCGAAAAAGTGAATGCTTGATAGAATAAACCCCCACGCGCCTGTAACAACCAGGACGAGGGGGTTTTTGCGTGGAATGAGGATGGGGAGAGGCAGTGTGTGCTTTAAAATATGGGGAGAGCACTTGTAACCAGGAGAAGCGATCATAAGCCTGGGAGAGTGCTTATAAACCAGGGAAAGTGCTCATAAATTTGTGGAAGTGCTCATAAACCAGTAGAAGTGATTATAAGCCAGGGAAAGCGCTCATAAACTAGGGAAAGTGATCATAAGCCAGGGAAAGCGCTCATAAACCAGGAGAAGTGATCATAAGCCAGGGAAAGTGCTCATAAACCAGAAAAAATGCTCATAAACCCAAAAACACAATCCACCTAGCCGCCCACTTCCGCGCATCACAACTATAATCCCCACACTATCCAATCTCGCGACCAGTCAAGCACTTCCCAAAGAATAAAAAACTCCCCCCTGCAGCCAACCAGCCGCAG
>JARIBI010000070.1 GCA_029257435.1 Sporosarcina sp.
TCTTTTTCTATGAACGGAAGTGTTAAATTCGTTAGCAATTCCATAGGGAGCCACCCTTTCGTTTTTTCTAAAACTATACCCAGAAAATGACGAAATGAAGCCTCCCCAAACCACCGTAAGAACCATAACCCATGAAAAGCGCTCATAAATCGCGAAAAGTGATCATAACTCATAGAATGCGCTCATAAACCACAGAGAAGCGATCATAACCCCCAACAGCACATCCTCCAACCCACTAGCTATCTGTTTATACGCCTTTATCCACACATGATAAAAAGTTACTAACAAGTTACCAACAAAGTATCCACTAATTGTGCATTATTTACTCACAAGTTATCAACAGGTTATCCTCAAGAAACAGGAACAGCATCACGCTTAGCAGCAACCGAGTGCCAGCCAAGAGAATGTGCCGTCGTTTTACGTGAATCGCGTACTGAACCGAAATAGTTCTCGTAATATCGAGCGCGTTTCAAGAACAGCTGCACATCCAATTCTTCCGTAAACCCGATACCGCCGTGAATTTGAATCGAATCACCAGCCGCCTTGATATATGCTTTTGAGATGAACGACCGAGCATTGTGCACAGCCGAAACTTTATCCACAGCATCTGTTTCGACAGCCCACGCTGCATAATAGGAAAGAGAGCGTGCTGTCTCCAGATCAAGCTTCATGTTAACAATTCCGTGCTTAATCGCTTGGAAACGTCCAATTGGCTGATTGAACTGAACACGGATTTTTGCATATTCCGCTGTCATTTTGACCAGCTCATCCATTCCGCCAACCATGCTCGAACATAGCGCAGCGTTGAAGTGGAGAAGTCCGTGCTTCAACATATCCGCGGCGTTTCCAGGTTCGCCCAGCAGTTCACCAGGTGCCGCATCAAACGTCACTTCAGCAAGTCGCTGAGTTTCATCCACAACAGAAAGCATCCGCACTGATGACAGGTCGCTGGCTTTTACGAGAAATAGGGACTTCCCTTCAGCTGTTTGTGCTCCTGTGATGAAAACATCTGGATCGCCAATGACAGGAACCAGCGTTTTCGTACCCGTCAGCGCATAGCCGTTCTCTGTTTTCGCTGCAACACAGCAGAAAGAGTTGGGGAAGAGGCTCGTACCTTTTTCGTACCAAGCAACAGACATCGTACTTGCGCCTGACGCAACATTCGGCAGCCGGGCCGCTTTCTGTGCAGGTGTTCCGAAAGACTCAAGTAAAGGAACAGCAAGGGCGAGTGTCTCAAGCTGAGACCCCGGCAGCAGCACGCGTCCGGTTTCTTCAAACACGGGAACTAAGTCGAGTGCGCCAAAGCCGAGACCATCAAACTGTTCCGAAACAGGAATCGCTGTGACGCCCATTTCCGCAAGTCCTGAAGCGGCGCTTTTTACGACGTCGAGTTTGCCGTCAATGACAGTACGAGCAGCTTCTGTTCCGTTAAGGTTGTTCATGTATTTACGAATCGCTGTCCGAAACAGCTCTTGTTCTTCGCTTAATGCAAAATCCATATCAATCACCTCTCCAGTTCAGTTATCGTCCTAAGTCTTTTGGCAGTCCAAGAATGCGTTCCCCAATCGTGTTGCGCTGCACTTCACTTGTGCCGCCGCCGATTGTTGCGCCGAATGATGCCAGATATTGTCGCTGCATCTCTCCGTCAAACAACGCGTCGTCATGGGTTAGTACACCTGCAGGACCTTGAATTGTCATCGCAAAGTCGAAAACTTCTTTCGTCAACTCGCTCACCAGGAGTTTATCCAACGAACTTTCAGCCCCCGGCTTGCCGTTTTTGAGTGTATGGGTAATGTTTCGATAATAATTCAGCTTCGCTCCTTTAATACGGGCGTGTAAGTCGGCGAGCCCATCTTCTACAAATGGATCTTCGATAAGAGGAGTACCATTCACACGGATTGTTTTCGCCATTTCAATAACACTGTCAAACTGCTGTTCAAGTGTAAACACCTGCGCCGCAATCCCGGAACGTTCATGCAGCATAAGCGCAATCAGGACGGCCCAGCCTTTTCCTTCTTCACCGACGATGTCAGCATCCGTTGCAATGGCATCGGTCAAATAGACTTCATTGAATTCCTGATGACCGTCCATTTGAACAATCGGGCGAGTTTCCACGCCTTCCTGGTTCATATCGAGCAGGAACACGGTAATGCCTTCGTGTTTCTTTTCCGATTGACTGGTTTTGGTGAGAAGGAAACAACGGTCTGCGAGATGGGCAAAACTCGTCCAAACTTTTTGTCCGTTAATGACCCATTTGCCATCCTTTTTCACAGCGGTTGTTTGGAGTGCCGTCAGGTCAGAGCCGGCACCAGGTTCTGAATACCCCTGGCTCCAAACTTGCTCGCCCGTTAAGATTTTTTCGATGAATTCATCCTTCTGAGCATCCGTTCCCATTTGCATCAGTGTCGGTGCGACCATATGGATCCCGATATAGTTCACGAGAGGAGGGGATTGAACGCGAACCATTTCCTGGTGATAAATGATTTCTTCCATAAGCGTTGCGTCACGACCGCCGTATTCTTTCGGCCAGGAAATCGCTGCCCAGCCGCCTTCGTATAGTGTCCGCTGCCAATCGCGTAGGAATTTTGAGTAGTGTTCATGATCTTCAGGAAGTTTTCGATCGCCTTGCAGCCAGCCTTTCGGCAAGTTCACCTCAAGCCAGCCACGCAGTTCCCCGCGAAACTTCTCCTCTTTTTCCGTAAATGTAAAGTCCATTGAGACACATCCTTTCTCATCTCTTTAGAGTTAGATAGTAGAGTTTCCAGATTCTGTTGATTGAAGCGGAAAGCGTTCACTTGCAGCGTAAATCAACCCCGTCCACTACCCCCGAGCCAGCACCCACTGCGGCAACGCGCGGTCATCCGTAACATCCACCCACGTCATCTTCAGTGGCATCCCAATCTCCACATCCGCCGGATCACACTCAATAATATTCGCCATAATCTTCACATCAGGCGCAGCATCCAGTGCAGCCACTGTGATCACAGTCGGCAAATCATGCTGGAATCCTGGCAAAAACGGTCGATACGACACGATATACGAATACACCGTCGCCGTAATATCTGAGCCCAGCAGCTCCCACTCCGTATCCGGACTGCCGCAAGCCGGACAAGCCGGACCAGGGGGGTGAATGAACGTGCTGCACGCCGAGCACTTTTGCAACTTCAATTGGTGCTGATCAGCGGCATCCCAATACTCATGATTATCCAAAGTTTTCAATGGAATCGGCTTTTCATATGCAGTCTGTTTAGTCATCAAGACGCCTCCTTTAATTTCGTAAAATCATCGCACCTGCTATATCAGGACCTGCCCAGCCCGTAGAAATTCCGAGCTCACAATCCTTCACTTGACGATCTGTACCTTTATAGTCATGCCGCAATTGACGCACAAGCTCTAGTACGTTGTTCATGCCATGCGTATAGCCTTCAGAGAGCATGCCGCCCGCAGTATTGGAAGGAAGACTTCCCCCCATTTTTAAATTGCCGGCTGCAACGAAATCACCGACTTCATCGCGTTTCGCAAACCCATACGCTTCAAGCTGGCGCATCACGACCCAGCTGAAGCAGTCGTAGATCGAAGCCACTTGGATATCTTCCGGTTTCACGCCAGCGGACTTGTACAGATCCGCTGCTGCGTGATCCGCCGCAACTTCGTCCACTTGCGTCCAGTAATGGACATGTGAATGTGTTGTCCGCGGAGCCATGCCGGCAATGAAAACCGGCTTAGACTTACAATTTTTTGCGTTCGATGCAGAAGTTACAATGATTGCATTTGCTTCATCCAACTCCACGCAGCAGTCATGAATATTGAATGGCATACTGATGTCCGGTGTTGCAAGATACGTTTCCATATCGAGTGGTTTTCCATTCAAGAACGCATTCGGATTGCGTTGTGCATGCTCGTAGAAGCTGATACAAACATGTCCCAAGTGCTCTTTCGTAATTCCTGTTTCGTGCATATGACGATTCGCGAACATCCCGAACCACTGGGTAGGACTAGCGGAACCATACGGCATGATGAAACTGCCGCCTGGAAGCATTTCCTGAAGCATATTCGGATCATATCCGCGTCCGACTTTGTCACCCGAACTTCCATTCATCGAGCGATAAATCAGGACGGTTTCTAACATGCCTGCTTCAATTAATGCAACCGCGTCTGCAATTAGCAGTTCGGTACTGCTGCCGCCGCCGCTTATGTCTTTAACATACTTCGGGTGACACCCTAGGTACGTAGCGAGTTCGTGTGATGGACATGAATCTCCGCCTGTGGAATAATTCATAATTCCATCAAGATCTTTTGCTTCTAACCCTGCGTCAAAGAGTGCATTACGAGCCGCAGTGAGCGCCATATGAAGGGGAGTTGTCCCTGATTTTCGGGAGCGCTGATTTTCGCCGACACCGACGATTGCGCATTGATTTGAATAAGTTGACATCTGTGCTACCTCCTAGTCAGTCGTTCTCGATTTTACAAGTAAGTGTTGCAGCTCCAGTTCCAACCTTTTCACCTGGAGCTTTTTCTGCAATCAATTCAAGGACAGCTATGCGCTCGCCATCGGTTTCAGTAAGTTGTTTCACAAACCCGCTACACGTAATGGCATCCCCAGGTTTTGTCATAGCACCGAATCGCATAGAGAAGTTGCTGACGATGGCTTCTGTTCCGGCGAGCTCTTGTACGTATTGTCCAAGGAATCCCATAATGAGCATGCCGTGGGCAATGACGCCATCCATGCCAATGCTTTTCGCAAACGCATCGTCTGTATGAAGAGGATTCAAATCACCGGAGGCTTGCGCATACTGGATAAGCTGTTCTCGTGTTACGGGTGGTTTCGTAAGCGGTGGAAGTTGCATCTCCGCATGTAGCTCTGAAAAAGGAATTTTTGCAATCGCTTTCATTCAGTTGGCCCCCTTTTTTGCGGGTCTATAGATAATCGTGTTCCGCGCGACTGCAGCTAGAACGCCATCTTCTTTTTTCATTTCTGTATCGAGCACAAGAAACTGCATCGTTCCGCTTTTCCCAACGCGATCGTACACGTCAGTCACAGCCATCGTGCATTCAAGACGATCTCCAATTCGGACAGGATGGTGATAGATGAATTCCTGTTCACCGTGCAGCATCCGTTTGAAATCCAGCTTTAGCGGTAACTCAACGCTGCTGCCAAGCGCAACCAAAAATGTCGGTGGCACGGTTACGCCTTTATAAGCCGTATCATTCGCATAGGTTTCATCAAAATAAAGGGGATTCTCATCCCCGATTGCTTGCGCAAAGAGAGTCACACGCTCCCGGTCGATTTCAGCAATATAAGGTTTGCTGGCGATTCCAATCATGCTTTTATCTAAATCCATGAGGCACCTCCAAGTGTTTTCGCATTAAAATTCTGCCTACTTAAAATAGTATGTTAACTTAGTTGACAGTACAATGTAGAAATCTCTATAGTTAGTAATAGATAATTAGAGATTGTTCCATATAGAGAAGAGGGACAGCAATGTCATTACCCATTGAAGCGTTATTAGAACGGATCGGAATCACTGCTCCTTATTCGGTTTGGATTGTGAAGGACGAGCTTCAGCAATTCTATCCACTCGTCAACACGGGCGACATGATGCCACCGAAAACGAAAAGGACAAATAAGAGACCGATTGAAATCGTACAAGATGAAGGAAGAAGTGTTGTTCAATTTACATACTCACAAGAATATCGTGTCGTCTTACTAGTAGAAGGTGATTCCGACTTGAATGAAATCGAATTGGAGATGATCTTCGACTTTTTGCATAAAGGCTATTCAGAGTATGCACAAGAAACCGGACGTGCTAAGCTAGCGCGAATTGTCGACAGCATTCGCTACACGACGGCTTCACTGGATTTGGAGGACGTATTTTCAAATATTTTGACGCATACGCTCGACGTCATAACAAATGCCGATTACGGAACGCTTTGGCTGTTCGATGAATCCAGAAAGAAAATTATCTGCAAAGCATCGGAAGGATATCGGTTCGAAGAAATTCAACAGATGGAATTTGATTTAGGAGAAGGCCCAGTTGGCTATGCATTTGAAAGGGGAAACCCTGTTTTAATTACAGATCCAAAAGACTTGGAATACGAAAAAATCAAACGGATCTCTCTGAAAAACAGGAAACGCTGGGGGAGAAGAGTCGAGGATATAACGAATATTAGATCTGTCATTGCCTATCCAATTGTGGTGGACGAGCGTATTGAATGTGTCATGTATTTAGGGCAGATCAATTCAGAACAACTCCTGACTGAACGGGATTTGTGGCTGTTGCAAATCTTTACGACACAGGTTGGAATCGCAATCCGCAATGCTAAACAGTTCGCCAGCATACGGGAATTGAATGAGAAATTAGTGCAGCGGGATGCCATTCACGCAACACTTACCGAGTTATCGGTGCGAAATATGGGGACGGAAAAAATGATTGATGAGTTAAGCAAAATGGCGGGACAGCCCTTGGTGTTTGCGGATTTGTTGATTAACGAAATGATTCCTGCAACTGCTAAACTGCCGCAAGGAATATCCTACAAAGACCTGCTTGAGAAGATTCAACTAGAAGGAATTTCAAAAACCATTATTCTTACAGGGACGGGGGATGTCGTTTTGTACCCGATTCGATCGGGATCTGTTGTTCTCGGCTGTCTTATTTCTGCATCTTCGAAAAAGCTAGAGCGGATTGGCGAGTTAGCAATTGAACAAGGAAGTGTGCTGCTTGCACTGGAGCGGGTTCAAAAGCAAAATGTATTAGCATTTTACTATAAAACCCAGCGGGATCGGTTTGAGGAATTACTGCATGCAGCGAATCCTGACGTCTTGAAAGAGAAAGTGGAAGCGCTTGGCATTCGGAATATGGAAGGATTTGCGGTCGCGATGGTTCAAGTAACCGGATGCTCGGATCCCCAGCAGCTAGAAGCACACGTATTCAGATTGATTGCGGAACTGCGTTCATCAGCTAGCGGATTCATACAAACGATATTCGGTTGGCAAAACAAAGTGATTGTGGTCGCGGGAGTGACAGGAATATCGGAGTTGTCGTTTTTTGAGAAGAAGCTGGAGGAGTTAGTGGTCAGCCGGTCAAAGGCAGATTCGGAGTACGCGCTTCATGGCGGCATTGGTTCACTGGTTCAAAAGCCGGGGCAAATCGAACAATCGTATCGAGAAGCAGAAATCGCATTGACCAATCCACTTGCAGGGCAGCGAAATCATCATCTAGTTCGCTATACCGATATTGGCATTAGCCGATTGTTTACGAGCCGCAATACAGAAGAAGTAAATAAATTTATAACCGATATATTTGATCCGCTTCGAGATGCGGATCGCACAGACGGAACACTGGAGCAGACGCTTCTTACGTTCTTTGCAAGTAATCGCTCAGCAGGAGAAGCCGCTAATAAGCTTCACATACACATCAATACGTTGTACCAGCGATTGAAAAGAATTGAAGAAACGCTGGACCTTTCTTTGAAAAATACGGATGATGCCCTTCAGCTGCAACTTGCCTGCTATTTGCGTCAAAGGGCGTAAATTATGCAAAAACCGCCAGAATCAATTGATTTGGCGGTTTTTGTATTAAAGCATCGTATCATCATCTGACCGACGTCGAGCATCATCCCGAAGTTCT
>JARIBI010000159.1 GCA_029257435.1 Sporosarcina sp.
ATAAGAAGTAAGACTAGTTACTGTTAGGGAAAGGGGGTACCCCCTTTCCCTAACAGTAACTAACACACCAACCTAGAGGTGGATGAACATGCCATAAGGAATTTACACAAGAGTTTGGACTTGACTCTTAACCATGCGGAATTGTGTGCATTGGCTGATTCACTTCCACATATGGCCGATTGTTCGTCGTATGTGGCCGATTCTTAGCGCCATATGGCCGATTCCTCCGGCTATGTGACCGATTTCACCCGAGACTTGGCCGATTTCCTCTGGCAGCAGGAAGTCGCTGCTGAAAACAAGCGAAGCGCTACCAAATAATCCCTTAACCACGCGGAATTGTGTGCATTGGCTGATTTATTCCCTCATATGGCCGATTCCTCCGGCTATGCGGCCGATATCCCACAAGACTTGGCCGATTCACGCCCTCCCGCCCCTCTCCAAACACAAAAATCCCCGCTAGCCAATCACATCAGCCAGCGGGGATCCCCCAAAACTTCTATTACTTCTTCAAATCCTCAATCGAATCAATATCCATATATTCTGGAACCGTTAATCCAATCTTCACTCCTGTCATGCTTGTACCCAAATCTTCGAACTTGCCATCATATTTTTCAGCATATGTTTTGTGTGTGACCGGCAACCAGCCTGCGAGCAATGCATCCGCACTTCCGTCTGCAACCGCCGTCCACATTGGTCCCGCTTCAACTTGAGACATTTTCACTTTATATCCCTGTTCTTCTAATACTTTTGCCATCACGTTTGTGCTTGCAATCTCACTATCCCATGCGACATAAGCTAAGTTGAACTCTTCTCCATCGACTTTGTCGACACCTTCTGTCCATTCTGCTACTTTGTCTTTGTTGTCTTTAATCCAGTTTTCTGCAGCAATCTCGGGATCTTCCCCATCAATAACCGCAATCATTACTTCACCCATATCTTCTTCATCCCACTTGAAGTTTTGAAGAATTTGGTGTGCTTCTGGGAAGTCTTTTTCCAATCCTAGGCGACCGATTGTATGGATTTCTTCCTCACCGCCGTAAGAGCCTTTAGGATCGTCCAAATATTTCAGGTCATATTTCGTAAACATCCAGTGGGGAGTCCATCCCGTGATAATAATCGGTTCCTCTTTGTCAATCGCTTTCTTCAAAGAAGCTGTCATCGCAGCGCCCGACCCCGTCGTCAATTCCCACTTGTCGAGCCCATAATCGCTAATAGCGCGATCTGTTGCTTCCATGATGCCAGCTCCTGGGTCAATCCCTGTGATCTTATAATCCACCAGCTCGCCAGCGGTTTTATCCGAACCTCCTGAAGCATTGTCCTTATCATCATCCCCGCATGCTGCAAGGCCCAATGCTAAAAGTGAAACTGCGCTAATTCCTGCCAACTTTTTCGTCCAATTCATGATTCTTTTCCCCCTTGTTTAGATCGTCCTGCGTGTTGCGTTATACGGTCCAGAATGATGGCAACGAGTACAATTGCAACACCCGTTTCAACACCTACACCGGTTTTCAGTTGCGTAACAGCTTGATACACTTTCGTTCCAAGTCCTGGTGCACCAACCATTGACGCAATAACAACCATAGACAGTGAAAGCATGATGCTTTGGTTCACACCCGCCATGATATTCGGCTTCGCAAGCGGGATCTGCACTTTTATTAAGCGCTGCCACGTTGTTGAACCAAATGCTTCTGTTGCTTCAATCAAGTCTTTCGGAACTTGCTCAATGCCGAGCATCGTCAACCGGATTGTCGGCGGCATCGCAAAGATTATCGATGCGACAAGTCCTGGTACGACACCGATATTGAAGAAGAAGATTGCCGGGATCAAGTACACGAACGCCGGCATCGTCTGCATTAAATCCAGAATCGGTGTGATAATCCTGCGCGCCATCAACTGCTGCGACATCCAAATCCCAATCGGAACTCCGATAATTATGGCGATTGCGACCGAAGTCAGAACGAGCGCAAGCATTTGAAGCATCGGATACCAATACCCTAAGTAGTCAATGAAGAGAAAGCCGATCAGCGTAAACAACGCGATTTTCTTCGTCGAGAACCACCAAGCGAGTAATGCAAAAATGACAGCTAATAAAATCGACGGCGGGAAGTCCATGATGTCGACAAACGTTTCGACTGTGGCTTCAAGTCCTGTCGCAATTCCATCGAACAACGGTCCTGCTATATCTACCAGCCAGTCAACACCGGTATCAATCCAATCTGCAAACGGTAAGCGTGGTAATAACTCATTCATGTGCCGTCACCTCCGCTTCAACCTGTTCGTCCTCTGAAATTTCACCATTCTCGTTGATGAACTGATTGTCACCAGCAAGCGCACCAATCATGGCACCGCGGATGATAATTCCTTTCAAACGGTTCTTTTCGTCGACCACTGCAACAGGAATCGTTGCCGTCGAAACGATATCAAAGAGTTCCGTCAGAACACTTTCGCCTGATGTTGTAATGACATCTTTGATCAAAACATCCTCGATTTTCAAATTCTTTTCTGCTGCAGTCACTGCATCTTGAGCAGTCAGCGCACCCATTAACCGGCCGCCTTTATCTACTACATAAATCGATGAAATTCGCAGACTTTCCATTAGACGAAGCGCAACACGCGGTCCTCTGTCAATCTGAACCGTATCTGCATGCTTCATAATGTGGTTCGCTGTCAGTACTTTTGACAGGTCCACGTCTTCGACGAAACGCTCGACATAGTCATTAGATGGATTCATTAGAATCTCTTCGGGAGTACCGATTTGTACAATTTCCCCATCTTTCATGAGTGCGATTCGATCGCCAATCCGGAGCGCTTCATCCAAGTCATGGGTGATGAAGATGATTGTCTTGCCCATATCTTCATGCAGCTGAAGCAATTCATCCTGCATATCTTTACGAATTAATGGATCGAGTGCACTGAACGCCTCATCCATCAGTAAAATGTCAGGATTGTTTGCAAGTGCTCGCGCCAGCCCGACCCGCTGCTGCATGCCGCCACTCAGCTGGCCCGGATATTGAGATTCATAGCCCGCCAGTCCAACAAGACGCAACGATTCAATCGCTTGATTCTTGCGTTCTTCTTTTGCAGATCCTTGAATCTCAAGCCCATACTCCGTATTCTCCAAAATCGTCCGATGCGGGAACAATGCAAAGTTCTGGAACACCATTCCAATCTTCTTCCGGCGAACATTGCGAAGCTGCTCTTTGTTCATCTTCACAATATCTTCTCCGTCTAATAAAATCTGACCAGATGTCGGATCTATCAAACGGTTCAGCAAGCGCACGAGCGTAGATTTTCCGCTTCCCGACAAGCCCATGATGACAAATATTTCACCATCGAGTACATCGAACGCGGCGTTATTAACACCAACGGTCGCACCTGTTTCTTTCAATATCTCTTTCTTCGTTTTTCCTTCTTTAAGAAGTTGAGCTGCGCGCTTGCTCGATTTTCCGAAGATTTTCGACGCGTTTCTCACTTCAATCTTCTTATTTCTAATTGCCTCTTCCATACGAACCCTCCGATTCACTAATTGCGATGTTTCATAGTATAGCTGTAATCCGTTTGTAATACAAATGATTCACTTTATATATCGTACGTACAGTTTTTTCTGTACGTAATGATTGATTTTCTTTTTCCAATGTTCTAAGCTATACTGAAGTGTTCAAAGAATGATGAAATTTCTTCATCACAAGGAGGCTCATCCACGATGGATGCGTACGAAAAACTAGAAAAGTCTCGTAAGCGAATTACCGAATCAATTGCACAAAACATCCATCTTTACGGACTTCCGCCTTCTGCAGGAAGACAATTCGGTATGATGTTTTTTGAAAACCGCCCGCTTACATTAGATGACATGTCCGCAGAACTCGGTATGAGTAAAACGAGTATGAGTACATCGATCCGCTCACTTTCAGAAGCTAAACTCGTTGAACGTGTGTGGGAGCGTGGTGTCCGAAAAGACTTGTATGAAGTAAAAGACGACTGGTATCAGATTTTCGTCGATATGTTCACCGTCAAATGGAGAAGGGCTGTGTCGCTGCATACGGCTGCAATTCGGAAATCACTAGCTGAACTAAAGGAACTAAGAAAAGCTGACGACATCACTGATGAACTTCTTTCAGTAGTCGAGTCAGATATTGAAAAACTGCTATACATCCGCGAATACTACGACTGGCTCGACCGGCTTATCGATGCATTCGAAGACCAAAAAATATTCGACCTCGTTCCCAGACTGGAAGAGGACTAACAAAAACGACATCTTCCAAGTGAAGATGTCGTTTTTAGCATAGCTGATTGCAAGTGACGCACTTTCATAGCTTAATTGTGTCCCGTTATCGAGAAACTTCTTTATGTGATGAAGAAACTCTCTTCTCTGATGAACAACCCCCCCACTGTCGGACAACTCCACTTAACTGATCGAGAACCCCTCCATATCGTATATATCCATTACATACAAAAAGCCCACTCGCAATATTTCAGCGAGTGAGCCATTTTTTAAATTAGTTCCCTTACAACTTAAACTGTCGTACCAATCCATTCAAATTCTCAGCAAGCTGAGCAAGTTGTGATGAACTACCCGCCACTTCTTCCATCGAGCTGCTGGTCTGCTGGGATGCAGCGGAAGTTTCTTGTACGCCAGCGGCCGATTGCTCGGAAATGGCCGCGATTTCTTCTACAGACTCACTCATTTCTTCACTGCCTGCTGCAATTTCAGAAAGGTTCTCTGAAATAAGGCCGATATCCTCTGACATTTTATTCACAGCGTTACTGATTTCAGTAAATGTCTCTTGTGTCGTCAATAATTGAGCAGTTCCTTTTTCAACTTCTTCATATCCCGACTCAAGAGATCCCGCTACACTGCTGGACTCCTGCTGAATCGTCCCGACAATGCCAGTGATATCCGTCACAGAAACAGCGACTTGTTCCGCCAGTTTCCGTACTTCTTCTGCGACAACCGCGAATCCTTTACCGTGTTCTCCCGCGCGTGCTGCTTCAATTGCCGCGTTCAACGCCAGTAAATTCGTCTGATCTGCAATGTCTTTAATGACAACGACGAGTTTCGAAATTTCTTGAGATTGACTATCCAACCCTTTGATTTTCGTTACCGCTTCTTGGACAATCGCATCGATGCGCTGCATTTGTTCTGTAGATGTTTCCATTAGAACCGATCCAGTTACCGTCTGTTCCATGACGTTCTCAGAAGCTTTTTGAATCGCTTCTCCCCGTTCATTTGCACTTTCGACGCGTTCCACAAACCGTTCCATCGCCATCGCCAGATCAGTAGCCGTATTGGCTTCACTTTCGATACCGGATGTCAATTCCTGCATCGTCACTGCGATTTGCGCAGAAGCTTGATTCACTTCAGTCGAGGACTGCGTCAATTCTTCACTATGTGCAGAAACAGAAGACGACACATCATTGATGCGATTCAGCATATCCCGCGTATTGTCGCTCATTTCATTCATCGCAACCGCAAGCTGCCCGGCTTCATCTTCAGAAAGGATTTCAAGGGGTTCCTGACTTAAATCCCCTTCGGCAATTAATTTCATGCGGTTTCTAATTTGCGTAATCGGTTTAGTAATGGCCGCTGTTGTCGCAGCAGAAGCGGTCCCACTTACAATCAATGTCAGAATTGACACCGCCAATACCCATCTCAGTGTTACTCTTCCGCTATAAATAATTTCTTCACCATTTGCCATGGTTTGTTTTTCACGGGTATTTGCAACTTTATGGTATTCAGCAATCAATTCCGTGCCTTCAACCGACAACCCTTCCAAGTTTTTAATCGCGCGTTCTTTTCGGTTGGAATCATACATATCTAAAACATCCGTTGAGAGGCGATCACTCCAATTGGCGGTACGTTCGACTAAATCACCTAAATTTCCGCCAATTTTATCTATTTCACCATAAAGATTATTAGCATAGTCTGTCAGCATATTGAATTCTTCAATATATTGCTCGTCACCAAACAACATATAAGCTCGAACCGCAGACATACGTCCAGCCATCGTATTCGCCAGTCGTAAATCCGCGACGGCTAATTTCGTATCATACTCAATAATATCCTTCGTTTTCTCATTCACTCGCTGTATCGAATTCAGCGTGAAAAATCCCAGTCCCAATACGAGCAGCATAACAATACCAAACGACCAGTAAAGGCGCAATTTAATGCTCTTAAATTTAATTCTTTTCATAATAATGGTAATCTCCTTTTATCTAGTAATAACAGTACAATATACACGCATACATAAGATTCATTACAATCAATAATTATATCCTTGTTGAGGTACATAGTCACTACCAATTTAGTAATATACTACTTTTCAGTATAGGCCGTTTTGAGTAATCTTAGTTTGGTAGTGACTGGCTGTTTTGGCCTTGCCAGATGATATAGCCTACACCTTTAAGCGCAGCGCTACCAATTAATCCCTTTACTTAGATGAATTGTGTCCCGTGGCTGATTCATTCTTCCATGTGGCCGATTGTTTGCTGGATTTGGCCGATTCCTCTGCGTATATGGCCGATTTCCCCCGCCAAATGTCCGATTCAGGGCTTCATCTGGCCGGTTTCCCAATAGGACCTGAAATAGCCGCAAATTCAAGCGCAGCGCTACCATTTAATCCCTTAATCTTTCTAAATTGTGTCCCGTGGCTGATTCATTCTTCCATGTGGCCGATTGTTTGCTGGATTTGGCCGATTCCTCTGCGCATCTGGCCGATTCACACCGCCAAACAGCCGATTCAAGTCCGCATTTGGCCGATTCAGCTCCCCCAACACACAAAAGAGACCCAGCCGCACAAACGCGACTGGGCCTCCTTTCATTCTATTAAATAATCCCTTGGAATCGTAGTATCATCTCCGCAACGACCGCCGAGCCGAGGAATGTTCCGATCATGACAAGACTCGCGACAATCAACGTACGCCAGCCGAGCTTGACGAAATCGGACCATGAACGTCCGATTGCAATCCCCGCATACGCTAGAATTGGCGTCGTCAGCGCAAGCAGCTGAACTCGAGTCGTCCATTCTACAACTTTATCTGCCCCTGGAAACCACGGCATCGACACGACCACTCCAATGATCGAAATGTAGGCGATACTCGGGAAATTCAAAGGGATGATCTCTTTCAAAATGAAACCCGCCAAGCAAATGCAAATTAAAACTGCCATCCCTGGGAGCGCAGTTAGCGGGAAGATGTCATAGCCTACCCAGTTTCCGACTAGACCGCTGACGCCTACAATGACCAATAACAAAATCCATTCTTGAATATTCTTCAGCATCAATACCCCTCCTTCTTCCGAGTCATCCACCCATACATTTTTTCGGTGAGCGGCAGTCCTATAAAGATACTGACCCAAAGACCGGTCGATAAGGAGAGCAAGTTACTCGCTCCTGAGAACGCAATGATCTGAGTTTCAAGATCAGGAAATGCGGCGATCAACGAACCGCTTGCTGCCGCCATCATACTTCCGCTTCCCACTCCTGAAGCCAGCGCAAACGATAGCGGGCTGAGCGGAGTAATCGTAGCGAGTAATCCTGAGAGCAATCCCAAAAACACAGCACCGAATACCGTACCGAATATGTACATCGCCATGACACCGCGACCTTCCGCCGACCCCATTCCGTATTTATCCATAATCAAGCCCACGTTTGGCTCTCGTCCAATCGAGTGTGTCATCCCGATTGCTTCACGCTTCATGCCAAGCCAAATCGCAACCGGCAGCGCAATCAAAATCGTCCCGAGATTCCCGAGCTCCTGAAGCAAAAGTGCGGGTCCCGCAGCAATGACTTCCGGCAGCGATGGTCCGATAATTACGCCGATTTTCGCAAGCAATAACGAAACACCCAGCACAATGATCGGTTCTGCATTCAGTGACTGCCGTTCTTTCACAGCCGGCGTAAAATACAAGATAATTCCTATAATTAATGCATATAACATTGGCAGCAGCAGCACAACCCCTGGGCCTACCTTAATACTGAACGTTCCGATTAATTCTGTAACAATAACAATGGCCAGTACAATTGCGTGTAATCGCCAATCTTTCCATAACCCCATCGCCGTATTCCCATCGTGCATAATCACTTTTCCCCCTTCGCCTATTGGAAGTTGAGTCGTCCATTCTCCGATTCATTATCCATGTATAGTATCTGATTAAACTGATAGTAATGAAGACTCTAAATGGTCTGCATAATAAAATCTATGATATGCAGTATACTTGATAATTCAGTTAAAAGGAAGAAATATTTTATCCTACTAAAGCGTTAACATAAAAATGTTATTCAAAATTCAATAAAATCGTATCTGTCATTCCCCAGATAAGCTTAAAGTATTCAGATGTCGATTAAAGTTTGGCTTCCTTTTCAAAAATTAGCTTTAAATCAGTAGTTCCCCCTGTAGTCGAAGAAAACGGAATGATGGAATGCAGTCGCCATCCTTGCATAGCTTGCTCATTTATCACTTACTCCTCATCCTCTTTTGGCTCCCCCTTCCAACTACTTTTAATGGTCACGACTTTATACGTGTACTTACAAATTCCTCCTATGGCGCTCAAATTTTGAAAGCAATTTAATCAAAACGCTAGAATCTTCATTACTACTCTGGCAATAACGTTATGATATACTGAATTTACTAAAATCTTAAAAGGAGTTGCATCCTGCATGAAAGCATTTGTTAAACGCAGTGCTGCACCAGATGATATTGCGCTTGAAGAAGTGAAGGTTCCTTCCATCAATGAGGATGAATTGCTCGTTCGCGTAAAAGCTGTCGGCGTCGGAATTCATGACTCGTATTTTCTTCCTCAAGAGATCAGCTATCCATACCCAATCGGAATTGAAGCAGCAGGGGTTGTCGAAGAAATCGGAAGCGAGGTGACGCGCTATCAAAAAGGGGATCGTATCGCATTCGTCAGTATGATGCATCCTAAAGGAGGCACGTGGGCTGAATACGCAGCGGTCCAGCAAGATTCTCTCATCTTGCCAATTCCCGAAAATATGGATTTTGCAAAAGCCGCTGCCGTGCCAGTTGCCGGGAACACCGTTTTGCGTGCGCTCACTGCACTTCATTTGAAAGAGGGCGATTCGGTATTCATCGCCGGCGCTTCCGGGGCAATCGGGACATTCGCAATTCAGTTTGCCAAAGCAAGGGGCTGGAAAGTTGCGGGATCCGCTTCTCCTAAAAACCATGACTACATGAAAACGCTTGGGGCTGATAAAACTGTGGATTATCGTGATCCGAACTGGGCAGACGAAATTCGCCAATGGATGCCCGTCGGTGTCGATGCAGCGATCGCCATCCAGCCAGGCACAGGAACTGAAAGTATGCACGTCGTAAAAGACGGCGGAACCGTCATCACCATTTCCGGCGACCGTATCGAACCCGAACGCGGCATCACAGCTGCATTCGTGCCCCACAAGGCAGATGTCCAAAATGAAATCAAAGCGCTCATTCAACAAATCGCAGACGGTACATACCAGCTCGTCATCGAACAAACCTATCCATTTGAGCAAGGACTCGAGGCCCTACAGAAAACTCAAACGCGACACGCGCGCGGGAAATTAGTACTGATGTTAGAATAAACCTCCCCTATTTCGTCATACGGAATAGGGGGTTCTTATGTCCATTTGAGGATGAATTGTGCCCCATTATCGAGAAACTTCGCTGGGTGTCGGAGAACTCCTCCGATGTGATGGAGAAGCCTCTATACGTGTCGGACAATCTATCCGCAATGATGATCAACTCATCTTAAGTGTCAGACAATGCACTATCACTTTCTCCCAGCGTACTAGCCCTCCCTAAAACAAGCGCAGCGCCACCAATTAATCCCTTCACGCACTTGAATTGTGTGCGTTGGCGGATTCATTGCCCCATTTGGCCGATTGTTGCCTCTATGTGGCCGATTCCTCTCTGCATCTGGCCGATTCCCCACGCCACGCGGCGGATTCCACTTCCCACATGGCCGATTCCCCCCACCACCCACGGGCTACCCCTCTCTAATAATCCACACCCCCACACATTTCCTTTCTATTCCCTCGCCCTCATACATACCATCTACAAAGTCGAACTTTCCTCCCCATACGCCATGTACCAGTCAACGCCCACCACTAAAAAAGGAGTGACCCTCATTCAAACTTGTCCAGTTTGCAACCACTCGCAACTTGACGGAAACTTTTGTGCGGTATGCGGAAACTCGTTTTCCGCGGTCCGCAAACGAACAACTGCTGTGGAAGTATCGACCGCGTCCTCAAATGACTCTCTTGAAAAGTTGAAAACAGATGCCAAGAATTTCACCCACTTCCTAATTCAACAACTCAACTCCCCCTCTGGCCACTTTCAATCGACTAGCGGTTCATTGCAAAACAGCATTCTCAGCATCCTGCTTTTCGTTCTTCTTACGTCCGCTGCTTTCTATGCGGCATTCCCGGAAAGCCTCATCACTCTGAGTCCATCTTTCTTCCAAGTCGTTCTCTACTTAAGTATCTTCTTCCTACTAGTTGTCGCCGTGAATCTCATCGCGGCCACAAGTACTGCCAAACTATTTTCAATCCAGCAATCCATCTCGGAACTTACTCGAAAACTAGGTGGATTCTACGCCATCCCCATTGCACTTTCCGCTATAAGTCTGCTGCTCACATTCGTTCACTCCTATACTCTATCCGCCATTCTTCTTTCAATTGCTATTTTCATCGCATTCCTCCTGATCCCTTTAATTACAATCAGTAAAATCCTGTTCAACGAACCTGCATCCATCGATAGTTTTTATGGGATTCTCTTTTATATTGCTGTCACTACGGTTGCGTCCATACTTCTTGCTGCGTTCATTGCAGATACTGCCATCGGAGAAATACTGAGATTGTTCCAATTCTGATTCCCGTCCACCTGAGTTCACCTTCCATCCCTATGCGAATCACACGCCCGTTCGAACTCGTCCGTCATACACTAGAGGGTACCTACAAATTAGGAAGGTGAACCTCATGAAAGATCATCCTGCAAATTGCGACTGCGGTTGCGGTAAAAAGCAACCGAATATCTTATTTCTTATGGTCGATCAAGACCGTTTCCCGCCAGTATACGAGACAAAAGAACTTCAAAAGTGGCGACGTGAACAGCTGCTTGCGCAACAGCTGTTAATGAAAAACGGGATGACGTTTTTGAATCATTACATCGGAAGCACTGCTTGCGCACCAAGTCGAACAACGTTATATACCGGACATTATCCGTCCTTGCATGGCGTATCCCAAACGCCGGGTGCCGCGAAAGGTTCGTACGATGCCGACCAGTTTTGGCTGGACCCCAATACCGTCCCGACAGCAGGCGATTACTTTCGGGCTGCGGGGTATGACACATTTTGGAAAGGTAAATGGCATGCTTCCGAACCGGATATCCTAATTCCCGGCACGAAAAATGCGTTGCCGAGTTACAACACAATTACAGGCGCACCTGATAAAAATAATGAAAGAATTTATCGAGAAGGAGACCGCTTAGGGGCGTTCGGATTTTCCGATTGGATTGGACCGGACCCGCATGGAACCGACCCTAGAAATTCAGCGTCGTCCGCAGGATTTGGAACGAGCGGTCGTGACGAAGTGTATGCAGCGGAGACCGTTGAATTGATCGAAGCCTTGGATCATGCAGCCAGGTGCAAAGATAATCATGCGCCATGGTTCATCCAATGCTCATTCGTGAACCCGCATGACATTGCGCTTTACGGCATATTTTCTGCACTCCTTCCCTCTTTTAATTTCGAAGTGGATCCATCACTTCCACACATCCCTCCTGCCCCGACAACTCATGATTCGCTGTCAGCCAAACCATCCGTTCAAGACAGCTACCGACTCACTTACCCAAGAGGATTACAGCCGATCATTAACAACAATTTCTACCGCCAGCTGTATTACAGCTTACAGAAAAAAGTTGACGATGAAATGATGAAAGTGCTTATAGCGCTGCAACAATCAAGCTTTTCAGAGGATACAATCATCGTGTTCACATCCGACCACGGTGAACAGCTTGGCGCACAAGGCGGACTATACCAAAAGTGGTATTCGATGTACGAAGAATCCATCCACGTTCCTTTCGTCATCCACAGCCCCGACCTCTTCCCCCATGCAAAACAGACAACTTCTCTCACCAGTCATGTCGACATTTTACCAACATTGCTGGGATTGGCCGGGATTGACGCAGCCGAAATCCGCCAGAAGTTAGCCATCGATCATACGGAACCCCGGCCGTTCGTTGGAAGGGATTTAACACCCCTGCTGGAAGGAAATCATACTTTCTTCCGTGCAGATGAACCTTTGTATTTCATGACCGATGACAACGTGTTCAAAGGACTTCATCAAACGAACCTCATTACTGGAAAGCCTTATGAAGCCGTCGTCGAGCCAAGCTCCATTGAAGCAATCGTCGCTTCACTTAAAACGGGGTGCAATGGCACATCAGAAATCTGGAAGTTCGCCCGTTACTATGACAATCCCCAATTTTGGACAGATCCCGGCGTCAGCGATACTACGTTTGTGGAAGAAGACGGCTGTGTAGTGGAAGTCGTCAAAACCAAACCCGTTCCGGACCAATTTGAAATGTACAATCTTGCGCACGACCCGCTTGAAACGAAAAACTTAGCGGATCCTGGATGCTGTTCCCCTGAAACCGAAGCCATTCAACGGACGCTGTTGAATATGCTGGAAGGGCAGCATTTACAGAAGCGGTTAACGCCAAAAAAATTCTGAGATGACGATGATGCATAGAATGGTTTTATTTATGAAAAAATCCTCTACCTCGATGTATACGAGGCAGAGGATTTTCTATATCTGGAGTCAAAAAGACTGTACTTTATGGATGACTAACAGATTTACTTGAAACTATCTTTGAAATGCTTCGTATATGTACCAAACCTTTCAATAGGAGGCTGTTTATTAATGAAGATAAAATCTGCGCTACTCGTCTTTTTTGCCTGTATCGTGTTCACGGGGTGCTCCAACAAACCTGAACCCGCAGCTGAAAAAGTCAAGACCGTCGCTCATGAAGACAACCAAAAATCCGGGGATGCCCCTATAAGTCCAGCAACTACTCCTGAAGAACTGGCGCAGCTCCCTGCAGGTACATTAACAAAAGACTTTACAGTTGAACAGGAAACCACCATGTGGAGCAAACGAGAAGTTCCTACTGAAATCCGGGAAACCTTCTTAACAGAAATGACATCCATAACAAAACGGCTAAAGATCCCCAAAAATTGCATCGTGCACTGATCCACTTCATCGGAGGCGCACAGTACAAAGAAATCGTTCCACCACTTATCGACTTTTCACCCTCATTCAAGGAACCGATTTTACCCGAGCCCCAGGAAATTCAAGGGGATTCTGAACAAACACCGATTCCAACTAACGGTGTCATCTTACTGGACGCCAGCTCCAGCATGCTTCTACAAGCAGATGGCAAACTGAAAATGGAAACTGCGAAAAGCGCCGTGAAGGGATTCGCTTCCATGATGGGAAAAGAAAGTGATCTTTCCCTTTATGTATACGGACACGCGGGTACTCAAAACAAATCAGACAAAGCGTTATCGTGCAGCACGATTGATGAAATCTATCCTCTTGCTGTCTATGATGAGAAAAAATTCGACGAAGCAGTCGATCAAGTCAAAGCAAGCGGTTGGACCCCTTTAGCCGGCGCCATCAAACAAGCTCATACCGATCATGAAGATACAGATGCCGATATCACCTTATACATCGTTAGTGATGGAGCTGAAACGTGCGATGGAGATCCAATTGCAGAAGCGGAAAGTTTCGCTGAGCTTGCGCAAGATCGTCATGTCAATGTTATCGGATTTCAAGTAGATCAGACCGCAGAAGACCAATTAAAAAAGGTCGCCGAAGCAGGAAACGGGACATATATGGCCGCGGATACATTGGAAGAAATGACTTCCAGCATCGCGAAAGTCTGGCTTCCTTCCGACCTCGATCTCGCTACATTGGTCTATCAAACACCGATTGGATGGCCTGAAGCCATGGCCTATGAAACCGTCCGACGCTCAAGCGATAAAATCACATTCGCCATTAACACGGAAAACGACCGCTTCGCTGGCGCTGCCGCTTTACTTGAAGAAGAAGAGCTGATCGATGAACAAACAGCTCAAGATTTGCTCGAGATTATCGAAAATACGCGAACAGAATACCATGACATGATGAAAGTAACCGAAGATAAAAAACGGGCGATGATCAAAACCGAAGTAGATCGCATCACTGCATTAGTGGATGCGTATAAGATACGGATGGAAGACTTGAAGAAAGAACAGGGGAAATGAGAAATCGCCAGACAGTGGATGTTGTCTGGCGATTCTTTATGTTGTAATGCCTAAATTCATGTACACTACAGAGGACTTCATGTACAGAATCTCTGGGAGCGTCACTTTTAAGCTTACTTTTTCTAGAATCCCTATTAAAAGAAATGTTATTCTATTAATAACCTAAAACTTTCAGTCTCTTTTATAAGAGTGATTCCTAGAAACTACTAGCGGTAACAAGCCCTTATAGATATTCGCGAGAGGAGGATGCTCTGTGAAATCATCAGACCAAAGTATAAGCATATGTGATGAGTGCAAGAGACTTCAAAAAGAAAATGAGTATTTAAGAAAACTCATTCAGCATCACCTTCCGGGTATTGCATTTAATCCCGAAATAACACATGTAAAAAATGAATCTTCAGTCT
>JARIBI010000114.1 GCA_029257435.1 Sporosarcina sp.
AGACTGAAGATTCATTTTTTACATGTGTTATTTCGGGATTAAATGCAATACCCGGAAGGTGATGCTGAATGAGTTTTCTTAAATACTCATTTTCTTTTTGAAGTCTCTTGCACTCATCACATATGCTAATATTTTGGTCTGATGATTTCACAGAGCATCCTCCTCTCGCGAATATCTATAAGGGCTTGTTACCGCTAGTAGTTTCTAGGAATCACTCTTATAAAAGAGACTGAAAGTATTAAGTTATTAATAGAATAACATTTCTTTTAATAGGGATTCTAGAAAAAGTAAGCTTAAAAGTGACGCTCCCAGAGATTCTGTACATGAAGTCCTCTGCAGTGTACATGAATTTAGGCATTACAACATAAAAAATCGCCAGACAACATCCACTGTCTGGCGATTTCTCATTTCCCCTGATCTTTCTTCAAGTCTTCCATCCGTACCTTATACGCATCCACTAATGCAGTGATGCGATCTACTTCGGTTTTGATCATCGCCCGTTTTTTATCTTCGGTTACTTTCATCATCTCATGGTATTCTGTTCGCGTATTTTCGATAATCTTGAGCAGGTCTTGTGCTGTTTGGTCATCGATAAGCCCTTCCTCTTCAAGTAAAGCGGCAGCGCCAGCGAAGCGGTCGCTTTCCGTATTAATGGCGAACGTGATCTTATCGCTTGAGCGTCGGACGGTTTCATAGGCCATGGCTTCTGGCCATCCAACGGGTTTTTGAAAGACGAGCGTAGCTAGATCGAGGTCGGAAGGCAGCCAGACTTTCGCGATGCTGGAGGTCATTTCTTCCAATGTATCCGCGGCCATATACGTACCGTTTCCTGCTTCAGCAACTTTTTTTAATTCATTTTCTGCGGTCTGGTCTACTTGAAATCCGATAACATTGACATGACGATCTTGCGCAAGCTTTGTAAAGCTTTCCGCTTCTGCAATTGGATCTCCATCGCACGTTTCGGCTCCGTCACTAACGATGTATAAGGTGATATCGCCATCTGTTGCTTCGTGATCGAGACGGGCTTGTTTGATGGCGCCGGCTAAAGGAGTCCAACCGCTTGCTTTGACTTGATCGACTGCTTCATCGAACTTTTGCTCATCATAGGCAGCCAGAGGATAGATTTCATCAATTGTGCCGCATGATAATGCTTTGTCTGATTTGTTTTGAGTGCCCGCGTGTCCGTATACATAAAGGGAAAGATCACTTTCTTTTCCCATCATGGAAGCGAATCCCTTCACGGCACTTTTCGCAGTATCCATTTTCAGTTTGCCATCTGCTTGGAGAAGCATGCTGGAGCTCGCGTCCAGTAAGATGACACCGTTAGTTGGAATCGATGTTTGTTCAGAATCCCCTTCAATTTCCCGGGGCTCAGGTAAAATCGGTTCCTTGAAAGAGGGTGAAAAATCGATAAGTGGCGGAACGAGTTCTTTGTACTGTGCGCCTCCTATGAAGTGGATCAGTGCACGATGCAATTCTTCGGGATCTTTAGCAGTTTCGGTTATGGATGTCATTTCTGTTAGGAAAGTTTCCCGGATTTCAGTGGGAACTTCTCGTTTGCTCCACATGGCGGTTTCCTGTTCCACTGTAAAGTCTTTTGTTAATGTACCTGCGGGAAGCTTCGCCAGTTCTTCAGGAGTAGTTGCTGGACTTATAGGGGCATCCCCGGATTTTTGGTTGTCTTCATGAGCGACGGTCGTGACTTTTTCAGCTGCGGGTTCAGGTTTGTTGGAGCACCCCGTGAATACGATGCAGGCAAAAAAGACGAGTAGCGCGGATTTTATCTTCATTAATAAACAGCCTCCTATTGAAAGGTTTGGTATATATACGAAGAATTTCAAAGATAGTTTCAAGTAAATTAGTTAGTCATCCATAAAGGTCAGTCTTTTTGACTCCAGATATAGAAAATCCTCTGACTCGTATACATCGAGGCAGAGGATTTTTTCATAAATAAAACCATTCTATGCATCATCGTCATCTCAGTCTTTTTTGGGCGTTAACCGCTTCTGAAAATGCTGCCCTTCCAGCATATTCATGAGTGTCCGTTGAATGGCTTCGGTCTCGGGGGAACAGCATCCGGGATCCGCTAAGTTTTTCGTTTCAAGCGGGTCGTGCGCAAGATTGTACATTTCAAATTGGTCCGGAACGGGTTTGGTTTTGACGACTTCCACTACACAGCCGTCTTCTTCCACAAACGTGGTATCGCTGACGCCGGGATCTGTCCAAAATTGGGGATTGTCATAGTAACGGGCGAACTTCCAGATTTCTGATGTGCCATTGCACCCCGTTTTAAGTG
>JARIBI010000105.1 GCA_029257435.1 Sporosarcina sp.
AATACTCTTGTGGCTTATAGGTGGTCATTGAAATCTTATGTTTAGGCATTCTTTCATTGTGTTTCTTGATGTTGTAATAAAACAGAATCAAATAAAGGACGACTATCACCAACATTACATTCAGCAAAATGCCTGAATTCCCACTAATGCTAAACTCAAATCCAAACCCACCATCTGAAAAAGTATTCACTGTAGCCGCATAGCCAACGATTATTACGAACCCCATAATAATAAAAATGCCAGCCATCTGCCAAAGCGGATAGGTAATTCGCATATCATTCTTCATGTTCTTCCTCCCCTTCCAGCCAAAAAATTTCATTAATATCACAGTTGAGCGCCTTCGCCAGCTTCAGTGACAGTGTAACGGAGGGTGAAAACTCACCTTTTTCGATGAATCCAATCGTCTGTCTGGTTACACCGACTTGCTTTGCCAATTCTATTTGTGTGAAGCTGTAGCGCGCTCGCAGCTCCTTTAACCGATTTTTAAGCATCACGACACCTCTTCACTCAAATGTACACTATTCTTAACATCGTGTATAGTATTCTTAACATTATATTTCTAGTACATGCAAAAAACACTCAAATTGTCAGGGCATTTGAGTGTTTTTTGCATGTTAAATGTGATGTTACTATTTCCGAACTTTAAGTACCCACCAAATGAGCACAAGTTGCAATGGCAAACGAATCCATAACGCTGCTGGTGACAAATCAAAATTCTCAGGGGTCAGCGCCATGTAGATGTTAACCGGAAGCACAAGCACTAAAAAGATAGCGATTAACACGCCCGCTCGTTCCCGTGTTTGTTTTAGGAACAACCCAAGTGCCAGCAAGATTTCCATGATCCCTGAAATGTATACAATTGCCGGACGGAATGACACCCATTCGGGCATAGCCATAATGAAAAATGAATCCAGTAAAAAGTGGCCAACTCCCGCAGCAGCAAAGAACAGACAAAATGCGTATAATGCAATTTCCTTCATTGATAAAACTCCTAACATGCGTGCAAATGAGTGTGTTAGCTGAGTTTCCGCGGCTCAATATTGGATTTTGCTCATAAATCTCGGATTCCGCTCATAACCCCGCGTATACGCTCATAAATCTCGGATTCCGCTCATAACCCCGCGTATACGCTCATAAATCCCAATATCCGCTCATAAGCTCCTAATAATCACCTATAAATCGCTCCCGTCGCACGCTGAACAGCTCAATTTGCCCAATCAAAACGCCCCCCGAGCCATGATCAACCTACACAATCACCAGTTCAACCGCTCTCACAAATCCCTCACTGTATTTATTCCCCTGCTCTAAAAAGTTCCCTATCCATGTTTTCTGGAAACGTGTTCGTCACATGCACCCTGAAAACCGGACCGCTGGTAAGCGTCACATATACGTTCTCCAATTCAATAACGATTGATGTCAAAAATTCTTTTGCTTCATCTTTGTAACCATGCACAAACATACGTTGAACACAAGAATTTTCCAGATGATTTGAAGAACTCACGATTGCCGATTCACCAAACCCTTCAACTTTTTGGAATTGAGAAAGTGAGTCAGCATCATGCGTCTCGTCAATCAGCAATTGATCATCGCCTTCTTCAGTTTCTGCCCATGATAGAACCCAATATAACGGTTGCCCGAAATCTGTCAGGTGTTGAAAATGCAGAACTGGTTCTGAGCAGAGATATCCCCATCCCTCTCCTTTTTGATAAACCGTGAGCTGCTTAACTAAAATCGTTTTCAAATCCATTCCAATAATTGATTGCAGACTTGCTTTCTTCACCCGAGCACTTTCCATAAGCATCTCCCTTTGTTTATAATCCAGGAAAACGATTACTCACCGATCAGTCCACCTCAACAACTTTACGTAACGTAATTCCAAAATATCTGTACTCAATATTCACGGCGTGAATCGGCAAATCATCCTTCACGGTCACCCCGTAAATTAAATCCTCTTTCGTAACTGTCCCCTCATCGTGTTTTGCAAGCGTTTTAGCAGGAGACGTCCTTTTTTTAATCACAACATCTTTTAAATCGCGAACTCCACAACCATTCAGTTCTTCGGTTCTATAATCGTCAGTAAGTGTGAATCCCGTTAACGCATCACAGGTTTGAACTTTCGCTTCAGTTGGTACCGCCTCGTCCGCATTCACAGTTACATTTACAAGTTGAATTGTACTCAGCCCACGGTTCCCGACTCCTACCAGGTACAATGTCTGATCTGAATTTGAAGCAATTGTTCCTGTCTCTAATGGCGGATATAGCTTAAGAAAGGTATAGAATCCGGCAATCAGGACAAGTACGCTCACTATAGGTATCCATAGTTTTTTACTCAATTTTTCATCCCCCCAGCAAATAAGACAACGCCGTCATTCCTAAAGTAAGAAAGATTACTCCGAGAAACACTTCCCCGTAATACGTTTTAGGTCCTTCATACTTTGCTTTATTCATTCTCCAGCCAATGAACATTCCAATCAAAGTCCCCATCGCGCCATAGCGCAACACCGAAATCACATATTCATAAACGGGCAAGTATTCTTTCATTTCAACTCCATCTTCTAACGTAAGATGTTTGTAATTAGCAAAAAAAAGCCCGAGGGATAAGGAAATCATTAAACCATACAGTGCGCCATTACGAATTCTTCTGTCCATCACCGTGCCTCCATTCTTTTTTAGTCTTAGTTCCACTTAAAATACCAATATAAAACGGCCGCACGTTCACCTTTCAACCAATAGTCGACTCAGCTGTCACTTTCGCCAACTGTCTTTCACCGGAACGTAAAATCTCTATTCTTTCCGGCTGTAAATTATAGTTCATACAGAGTTCTGAAACTATTTCAGTATTCATAATTTCCTCCTGAGAAATCATTTCTGTACACCTACTCCAATTCACGTTCATCAATCACCATCATGAACTGATAATCACTTGATCCGTAAGAATATTGAGAACTCTTGAACAAGATTTCTTGTGAGACCGATTTGCCATTTCCGTCCACTGCCTCCCACCCGAATTCGAATTGCATAGCAGCTGTCGAATAACCATCGAACCAAGAAAATGTTTCTGTCTCCTCTAAGCGCATAGCGGAATGCATCACTTCCAGCCAAGTTGGAGGAAGGGGCGTAGCACCGAATGATTCTTCAGCTAACACGATTTCCCTGGACATTTGAACTCGCGGGCTGTAATAGTTCTTCCCGTCTGCCATTCCATAATCTCTCCGTCGGATGATATACGCATTCAATTTCTCAGCAGCCATTTCAGGCGCAATATTCCATGTTAAAAAATAAGAAGTCGGATCGTTTCTGTCAATCATCCAGAGTCTGGGTTCCCCATTTGATTCCAAACTGGTTAACTCCCATTTCCGCTTTCTCCAAGTCCAAGAACTCATCCCATAATTGCCATTCTCCGAAATATAAGGAACTGCAACGTGACGGCGATCTGCATGGATTACCTTTTGAATTTCAGCGACTTGGTCACTAGTCCCATATTGGTCCAGCGCGTCATTCATTTCCCGCAGAAGCTGGCGCTCATCCGGAAATTGAGCAGGCGGAGAATAATTCCACCACATGAAGACTAAAAGGAGGACACTCGCTAAAGAACCCCATATCCAAGCTAAGTGATGTCTGCTCATTTTTCGTCACCTCCCACGACAAATGATTGAGTGGAACGGAAATACAGAGATTCAAACGGAGTTTGGATGAGCAGCCCTCTCCCGTCCTTTTCTACAAAAATCGCCGCACGGACGCCACTTCCCCATTTCGGTTTGGCATCCAGTAACACGTATGGAAAACGTTCATATTTCGCTTTTTCTTGGTAAAACGTTTCCTCATACCAAGAATCATCGAAAATTTGTGATTGCTTCAGTGTTTGAATTTCTGAATTCAACACCTTTACATTCAGTGCAGCATCCGCATTTCCAGTTGGATGAATAGATAAGATCGATGCTTCTTTCACATCCGATACAAACGTCCCCGCATGATCTGCCGGATAAACAAAATGTCCAATCGAACTTGCCGCGAGTACACTGAGTAAGAAAATATAATTTGCCATGAACCCTAGCCATGCGTATTTACGATATCTCTCCCATCGCCCTTCTTTTCGTTTAAGAATGAAATATAAAATCCATACACCCAGCGGTAAAACAGCAATTTGAATCGCTGTATTCGCCACCGTCCACGTGAACGAAAACGAAAACAAGCCAATTACTAAAATCAGAACAGCTTTCCAGCCAACCTGCTGGTCATGATTCCTCCTATATAGTATGCAGGCTAGGGCAGCAATTACACCCCAAGCTAAAACGGTTGCTGCTGCAGATAAAAAATCAAAAGATCCATACTCGTCGATCTCGTTCACCCCTCTTCCTCTTTGTTCACTTTTCACCTTTTTAACTATAATACAATTCAATCAATTTACTCTATGATTATCATACACTATTTGGAAATCATTAGGGGATATTTTTTCAAATTGAAGATACGCAAAAAAACCACTTACATACTGTGTGTAAGTGGCTTTCTTTATCTATTCATTCAGTGCTTAATCTTCCGTCGGTGCATAGTCTTTGTTAAACCACAATTGCTCCTGATCATCCACTTCACCATTGTAGTTTATGAAGATTTCTTCTCCGGCTGCAATTGCTTTATGAGCAAAGAAGTCAAATGTCTGGTTATCAAAGTTGATGTCATACCACGCATTCGGCTCATAGGAATGGTTGAACAGCATGCCATATCCTAAGAGGATTGCGGAGTGGTTCACTCCATATTCAAATGCGTAATCGCCAAGAATCGTTTTCTCAATATGCTCGTGCTGATCATTCGGATAAGAAATGACTGGTGCCGCATGGAGCAACTGGCCTTTTTCAATATCACATGTGGCAAAAACGCCTCTGTTGAATTCGCCATCACTAATTTCTGATGTTTTTACTTCTATCATTTATTCGCCTTCTCGCTTTTGTATTTACTGCCCCACTATAGCACAAGTGATACATCCAATGCTTTGGATAGCCACCTATCCTGAACGGTTTTTCGTCTGCGATTAGATGCCTTCCCCATAGTAGTCGAAAACATCCGCCAAGTCGGCGTAAATCTGATAGCCGTTCCCCCAGAATTCTTTTAACCAATCGCACAGCTGAATCATCTGCTCTCCATGCTGAGCCACTTTTTCTTCCAATCCTTTTGCTTCTATCAGCTTCGTGTGACACCAGGCTGGTTCAGGAAGCGTGTCAAACCATTGCTTCTCGCCATCGTCCATCGGTTCTCCATAGTACACTCCCCACTCTGACGGCAGCATCTTGGGCCATTCCGCTCCCAGTCCGACGTCTTCCATGACTTGACGGAAGTCTAGCATAAGTGAATACATAAAGCCTTTTTCATCTGCGTCCGGTAATCCCGGAAAGGTGAGTTTATAGGACTTGGGTGCGGGTTTTGCTTTTACTAACTTTTGAAGAAATGTAGGTTCCGGGGTACGATCGTTCCATGTGTAATTCCGGATGGCGTAAAGGATGACTTCACTGTGCATTTGCATCTGTTCAAATCCAGGCTGCTTTTCATTTTGTTCAGTTAATAGCTCTTCCAGTTCCATTTGTTCAGAAAGCGACAGTTTACTTCGAAGTTCTTTTATCCGTAAATCATGTAATCCTATTGCTTGTCGATGTTCCTGTTCCATATTCATATCCATTTTACATCCCCTTTTAAACTAAACCGCCAACCACTAGTAAAGAAGACGGTTTCCTACCAAGTTACTTCTTATCCTCAGGAACCGCACAACTACCATCTGCACACGTCCCATCTATCCCATTAGCAGGTGACAAGTTTTCAAATGCTGATACTGGCTTTTCTTCTTCCAAAATTTTCTCCAATGCTTGTAAAAATGCTTCCGGCGGCTGTGCACCTGAGATTGCATATTTCCGATTGAACACGAAGAAGGGAACGCCTGTGACACCCAGCTGTTTTGCTTCTTCAATGTCTGCCCGTACTTCATCTGCATAAGCTTCCGGGTTACTGGCAACAGCAAGTGCTTCTTCCTTAGCTAACCCTGCTTCTACTGCAAGCTCAACTAGGATTACTTCGTTACCAACGTCTTTGGATTGTGTGAAATTAGCATAGAGCAATTTCTCAGCTAATACAGCGTCTTTACCATGCACTTTGGCAAACTTCGTCATGCGATGTGCATCAAACGTATTCGTCGGTTTCATCGTATCAAAATTGAATTCGAGTCCAACTTCTTTTGCTTGTTCAGTGATCGAAACCATCATCTGTTTCGCTTTTTCAGCACCGCCAAACTTAGCCCCCATACTTTCATAGAAGTCCTGCCCGCTATATTTCGGAGAGTTTGGATCCAATTGGAAACTTTTAAACTCGATGTCTATGCGGTCCTTCCCTTTGATTTCATCCAGCGCCAGTTCCAACTTTTGTTTTCCGATGTAGCAGAATGGGCATACAAAATCCGACCAAATTTCAATTTTCATGTGTGTTCTCCCCTTTTTTGAAGTCTGTTCATTGTGACAACTATACCACTCTATAATCTGGAAACGAATTAGTACGCCCCATGAATTTATACAATTGGCTGACTATGTATAGAGGACTATTTAAAACGCTTTCAATTTTTCATTGACAATACCTTGAAACTATTTTAAATTTAAGAGAATGATAATCATTATCATTTAGTTTAATACGCCATTGGTTCTACATGACTATCATGCAAACCCAAATATTAGATCAGAAAAGGAAGGTACAATCATGCATTCAAAACGTAAACTCCCAATCACTGCTTTACTCATTACAGCTCTAGTAATGCTTATGCTGGCAGCATGTTCTGGAGAAAAATCTACAGATTCTAAATCCGATGAAAATGCATCATCGGATTTAGATACAAATTCAACAGATTCATCTGCTTCAGAAAAAGGAGAATATCCAATCACTATCAAGCACGCTTTCGGAGAAACGGTTATTGAAAGCAAACCGGAACGAGTAGCTACAGTACAATGGGCAAATCATGATGTTGCTCTTGCGTTAGGTGTTGTGCCTGTAGGTTTCTCTGCTGCCAATTACGGTGTCCAAGATGACAGCGGCATGCTGCCATGGACTGCTGAGAAAGTGCAAGAACTAGGTGAACCTGATCCGAATATCTATCAGGACACGGATGGTCTTGATTTCGAAGCCATTTCTGACTCTAAGCCGGATGTCATTCTGGCAGCATACTCAGGAATTACACAGGAAGACTACGATACACTTAGTGAAATCGCTCCTGTCGTTGCTTACCCGGACAAACCATGGGCGACAACTTGGCGTGAACAAGTCCTCATGAATTCTGAAGCAATGGGCATGAAAGCTGAAGGAGAACAGTTGATTAAAGACACGGAAGAGAAAGTTAAAAAAGCAGCGGAACAGTCTCCTCAGCTAGAAGGCAAGAAAGTCGCCTGGGTCAATTTCTCTGCACAGGATATGTCAAAACTTCATCTCTACACAACAGCAGATCCCCGCGGTGCGTTCCTGAACGAACTTGGCATGGAGTATCCTAAGAGCATCACAGATGAAATCACTGATCCTGCGAGCTACTCATTTGAATTCAGTGCAGAGAACGCAGACCTTTTGAATGATGCCGATATCATCGTCGGTTATGGCAGTGATGAGCTTTACAAAGCTGTAAAAGCGGATCCGTTGTTTGGTAAGATTCCTGCGATTGAACGCGGTTCTGTCGTATTCATCGGAGATAATACGCCACTTGCAGCATCTGGTAATCCGAATCCCCTTTCCATCTCGTACACTCTAGATGAGTATGTGAAATTATTAGGGGACGCTGCGGATAAGGTCAATGACTAATCCAGTCATTGCAAAGCAAAAGCCGCTCAATTTCCACTTCCCTAAATACTTTTGGGTCGTATTGGCAGGCAGCCTTGTTCTGATTGCGTTAAGCTCTATCGCCTCCCTTGCCTACGGATCAAGATCAGTCGGCCTTCAGGAAATCATGGATGGTTTGTTCCATCCTGAAGTTCACTCTTACGGAGCGGATGTTGTCCGGAAACGAGTATCAAGGACCGTGTTCAGTTTATTCTGCGGCGCAGCCTTAGGCGTATCCGGTGCTCTCATGCAATCTGTCACTCGAAACCCTATTGCTGACCCGAGTATACTGGGCGTCAATACGGGCGCTTCCCTATTCGTAGTATGCGGAATTGCATTTCTGCACATCAGCACTGCAAGCCAATACATCTGGCTTGCGCTTGCTGGTGCTGCCATAACGGCGGCGTTTGTTTTCGGTATCGGTTCACTAGGAAGAAGCGGAGCCACCCCTATAAAGTTAGTCCTGGCAGGAGCCGCCACCAGCGCGGCCCTGTCTTCGCTCGTTTTAGCTATCCTGATTCCGAGATCTAACGTCATGGACCAATTCCGCTTTTGGCAGGTCGGAAGTGTCGGGTCCGGTTCATGGAGCGCAGTTTCCACTTTCGCTCCTTTTTTGATTGTCGGTTTGTTTCTTGCCATCATTTCAGGTCCGGCACTGAATGCCCTGGCACTTGGTGATGACGTTGCGACCAGCCTCGGTGTACGAACCGGATTCCTCCGAGTGATTGCGGCTGTTGGTGCAGTTTTGCTGTGCGGAGCCGCGACAGCACTGGCAGGACCCATCGGTTTCATCGGACTGCTTGCAACTCACGTCATGCGGCTCATACTGGGACCGGATCTTCGATTCGTTATTCCGATGTCCGCCTTAGCCGGTGCCATTATCCTCACCTTTTCAGACGTTGCTGGCCGGCTGCTTGGGAGTCCAGGTGAGTTGGAGGTCGGTGTAATAACAGCGTTCATCGGCGCTCCACTTCTAATTCTATTAGCTATGAAATCGAAAGTGCGGTCATTATGAAAAGTGAATCTTTGAAGTTCATACAAACAGGAAGAAAGAAAAGACAGCTTCGCTTCCGTCTCGTTACAGCCAGCCTTGCCGTTTTGGCAATTCTGCTGTGCGGAGCGATGCTGATGCTTGGAAATACGATTTATCCGGTTGAAGTAATACTACGCGCGTTGTCAGGTGAGCAGATTACGGGGGCTTCGTTCGCTGTATCGACAATCCGTTTGCCTCGTATGCTTGCAGGTCTATTCGCAGGCTTTGCTTTCGGACTTGGGGGTACCGTTTTCCAGACAATGCTGCGCAATCCTCTTGCAAACCCGAATGTGATTGGGATTACATCAGGGTCCAGTGCGGCAGCAGTTTTCTGTATTGTGATTCTGCATACAAGCGGTGCGATCGTTTCTGCTGTGTCAGTAGCGGCCGGTCTTGTCACAGTTCTGATTATCTATCTTTTATCTAGAGGGAAATCATTTTCAATCGGCCGGCTGATTCTGGTTGGTATCGGGATTCAAGCGATGCTCGATGCGATGATTTCGTACCTGCTGCTAATCGGAGCAGAGCAGGATTTGCCAGCTGCATTCCGCTGGTTAAGCGGAAGTCTGAACGGATCTAAAATGGACCAGCTGCCTCCTCTTTTCATCTCGGTTCTTATTTTGACACCCGTTGTGCTGATGCTCAGCAAGCAATTGAACATCTTGGAATTGGGCGAACAGGCTGCGACTTCTCTAGGCGTCAGAACGGACATGACTCGTGTGCTGCTCATCCTCAGTTCAGTCATCATGATTTCAATCGCCACAGCGATGACGGGACCCATTGCATTTGTTGCATTCCTATCGGGACCTATTGCAAAACGACTGGTTGGCGCCGGATTTTCAAGTGTCATTCCCGGCGGACTGGTCGGGATGAACTTAGTACTAGCGGCAGATCTAATTGGCCAGTTTGCGTTTACAGTACGATATCCAGCAGGCATCATCACAGGGATTTTAGGTGCTCCTTATCTGATTTACCTGCTAATCCGCATGAATCGAAAGGGGGAATTATGATGAAACCCATACACCGTTTCCAAGCGGACCAGCTTCATGCAGGCTATGACCATAAAACCATTCTTCACGGAATCAGCTTGGAGATCCCAAGCAACAAAATCAGTGTTATCATCGGCTCCAACGCTTGCGGGAAGTCTACTCTTCTGAAAACCATGGCAAGACTTATCAAGCCTTCTGAAGGTGCAGTATTATTGGATGACGAACCCATTAGCAAGATGCCATCGAAGCAATTGGCACGTGTTCTCGGGATGCTGCCGCAGTCCCCCATTGTCCCGGAAGGCATAACAGTTGCAGATTTAGTCGGCCGCGGCCGTTATCCTCACCAATCCCTGCTTAGCGGGTGGACAACAAAGGACTATGAAGCTGTTGCAGAAGCAATGGAAATCATGGACATTACCGAACTTGCAAACTCCAACATTGATGAGCTTTCAGGCGGACAAAGACAGCGTGTCTGGATTGCCATGGCACTTGCACAGCAAACGGATATCTTGTTTCTTGATGAACCTACTACTTTCTTAGATATCACGTATCAGGTCGAAATTCTCGATTTGCTGACAGACCTTAATCGGAAGCATGGGACGACGATTGTCATGGTTCTCCACGACATTAATTTGTCCGCGCGCTATGCAGATTATATTTTTGCACTTAAGTCCGGCAAACTGCTTTATGAAGGTGATCCCGAAGATGTCATCACGGCAGATACCATTTTAGATATCTTCGGACTGGATTGTATGGTCATTAAAGACCCAATCTCAGGATCACCTTTCACTATTCCTAAAGGGCGATATCATGTGAATGAAGTTCCAGCGACTCGATAATCGTATACTGCAATCCTCTTCTTTTGCTCGCGGGCATCGAAGGGGATTTTTGATGGTCTGCATATCCTGTAAGAAATGCTGCTATATACGATTTAGTAGCTGTTCCCTATCCCTCTGTTAGGGAAAAAAGGTTAGTTGGACTATATTCCCGGGTATGGATTATATAGATATAATTTCTTCCCAGCTGATAGTGAACTGCGGAAGATCTTAAAACGTGATCTATAGAGAGGTTGGATAGTGTGAAAGTACTAGTTATTGGAGCAAACGGACAAATCGGTAAAGAACTGGTTTCGTTAATTCAGAAGAGTGATTCATTAACAGCCAAAGCAATGATCCGGAAACAAGAACAGGCTTCTTATTTTGAAGACATAGGAGCCGAAACAGTTTTAGTGGATTTAGAAGACGACACGAAGAAAATTGCAGAAGCTGCTGAAGGCGCGGATGCGATTGTATTTGCAGCCGGATCCGGACCGAACACGGGACCGGACAAAACGATGCTCATTGACTTGGATGGCGCAGTGAAGTCAATCGAAGCTGCAAAACAAGCGAACGTAAAGCGTTTCGTATTGATTAGTTCGTATGATACGACTCGTGAAGCAATCCAAGAAGCGGATTCTTCATTCGCTCCTTACGTTGCAGCGAAACATTATGCAGACGACTGGCTCCGCAGAACGGATTTAGATTATACAATCGTTCACCCAGGGATGTTAACGAACGATGACGCAACTGGTAAAATCAAAGCTGCTGAGAAAGTCGAAGCAAACAAAGTACCTCGGGATGACATCGCTCAAGTCCTGCTCGCGTGTTTAGAAGACAACTCAACAATCGGTAAGGAGTTCCAAGTAATTGCAGGCGACACTCCTGTAAAAGAAGCGATTTCATCACTTAACTAATTCACTTTAAAAGCCGTATTCCAAGTTCACAACTTTGGAATACGGCTTTTGAATGCTGACTTCTAAATTTCTATTACTCCACTGTATAGGTTTATTTCAATCACAGCGCCAGTTTCATAACAAAATCGAATGATTTCTTCATTGAAATCTCATTCTCGGTCCGCAGAATTCGTTTTAACGATCTTCCCAACTGTCGATCTCGTCCATAATTAACTTCCGTGCAATGAATCTATGTAAACGTGAGGCCCCAAATGCAGTAACAGCCAAAACTAGGGGAATAATAAAGTTTTCAATTGTCGGTGCCTGCAGTAACATGAAAATGGCCATCCCGGCTGCCATTAGATAGAATGCTAACTACCTCCCAACTAATTCCTATACCATTATTTACAGGTTTCTTAGGAATTTGTTTCATTCGTTGAAGGAGAAATTGCGGGCTTACTCACTTTTCTTTCGTTAGTTGGATTAAAAAATCCATCTTACCAAGCACTTTTGCTCCATTGTCTTGCGGCCTGCTGATTAAGTTCACATCCACTTTCGGAGCAGTACTCTGTTTTTTGATAGTGACATTAACGGGCCTAACAGTCTATTGAAATGGCTGATATCTCACTCTGAGCTCGGAATAATATGCATGCTCTCTAACAGCGCCCTGGCGTCCTGATTCAAATATGTAAGTGTATCTTCCCTGCTGACTAGTCCTGCATGATCCTTTACCATCAGTTTAAAGGATCGAATGTTAAAGTGAATCGCATAATCATTAATCGCTTGGATTACTTTTATTTCTGTTTGCGTCAATCCTCTTCCATCCGAATTCAAAACAAATTCCAATAGATCTTGTGAATTCCGCTGAAGATGGTGCTTATGCGCTTTTACGACCTCTAAATTATCTTCCATATACTTTCTAGCAGTTATAAAATCCATTTCTTCCACACATTGATTAATCATTTTAAACAATTCATGAGAATTCATAAAACCGCTCCTTTACTTTGCCATCACTACCACTATACCATTTCACTATTAATTATACGCAAATCCCACAATCTCATTGATATAATAGTCTTTTTTGTCTCTCATATAGTAACCTCAAGATTGCCTGTATATCGTGAAATCTTCTTTGTTTATAATGCCTCCCATAGAAAAACACTTTCGATTGCAGATACATTAAGTGTATCACTTCGAAAGTGTTTTAGATTTGAATCATTTAAATCGTCAATCATTCGACTTCTTATTTCGCCGTGCTCGCAGCACTCTTATGCATTTTTCTTAAGTTCTGCTTGTGTAAGCAAGCCGCCTGATTTCAGATACTCATTCATTCCTTCTGCTGCCAGATAGGCGAACGCCCCAATTGTTCCAGTCGGGTTGTAGTTACTGTTATGAGGGAATGATGAACCTCCCACAACAAACAGGTTTTCCATATCCCACATTTGTGAATACGTATTGACCGCGGAGTTGTCAGGACCATCCCCCATAATGGCACCGCCAAAGAAATGATCTGTATAAAACTTATGATCGAACTCGATATCATCCTTTACTACATCGACGTTCATCGTATCTGCGCCCATTTCTTTCATAATTTCTGCACATCGAGCGACACCGGCTTTTGCTCGTTCACGATCCTGCTGATCATAAGTAACTGTTACCCGCAGAAGCGGATTTCCCAACGCATCTTTGTATGTGGGATCCAAATCCATATACGTATCTTTGTTCGGCAGGAACCCGCTTTGGGCGGTGATGAATAAATTACGATTTGCATATTTCAGCGATTGTTTTTTGAACTCTTTCCCCCAGGCAGGCGTTCCTTCTGGCACTTGGTTATTCGCAATGGGGCGAGTTCCGAGCTGGCCATAGTGAACTTCGTATCCATGTAGGAATTTCAAATCAGTATGATCTTCGTTATCCCCGCTAAAATCGTCAATCGTAGCACCCAATGCTCCAGTGCCCATAAAATTATTAAATTTCTTGTCCTCGAAGAAACCGCGCGCACCAATATATGTCGATAAGTTATTAAAATGGCCGGTAAAGTTTTTTCCAATGATGCCTTGTCCTGTTTTCGGATTATAAGGTTTCCCGATTTTTGAAACTAGCAGCAATTTGGTATTTGTGAATACAAATCCCGCAAGCACGACAATATCAGCAGGCTGCTCAAATTGTTCACCAGTCATCGTATCGGTATAAACCAGTCCTCTCGCACGTTTTCCATCATGAGTTACTTGCGTGACGTTCGAGTTATTCCTAAGTTCCAAGTTTCCTGTTCTCCCTGCAGTCTTAAGAACGGTTCCGATTGGATCGGCTTTTGCTCCAAAATCGCAGCCATATTCTTCACAAAAAGCACAGTAAACACAGCCATTTAATTTTTCCCCATCCGGATTTTCATAATTCTGGGAGAGATTTGCGGATGGCATATGATATGGATGATAGCCTAAATCAGTTGTCGCTTTTTTGAACAGCTTAATCGTCGGTGTCTCTTTCATAGGGGGGTTCGGATATTTATCGGATCGCGGCGGTCCAATCGGATTTTCCTCCCCTGAAATTCCTGCTGTTTTTTCATACTTGTCATAGTAGGGTTCTAACTCGTCATACGTAATGCCCCAGTCCTGCATGGTAGATCCTTTAGGTATTTTATCTTTACCATATCGTTCTACTGTCTTACTGTAAATTTCGAAATCATACGGCAGCCAGCGGAACGACATCCCATTCCAGTGGACACCCGCTCCTCCCGTATTATTTCCCAATCTTGCCTTGGAATTGTTTCTAACGGGAAGTGCTGTCTTGTCCATAGAATTCCTGGAAGTAATGGTTTCCTTATTAAGATCTTGCATCAAGTCATAACGTTTAGAATATCTCAGCTCATCTTTAGTTCCGAAAAAGTCTTCATGTTTTTTTTCACGGCCCCGTTCGAGTATCACTACTCTATGTCCCGCTTTAGTAAGTTCAGCCGCAGCAATCCCTCCCGCCCATCCTGACCCTACAATAACCGCATCTACTTTAGGCAACGTTTTAACCAATGCAGTTCCTCCTCCCAATTTTTAGTTTAGTGTCCTTGATAGTCCCTTAAACTGACAGGTTCCAATTTCTTGAACTCATCTTGTTCGATATAGCCTGCGTAAGAAGCTTGCGCACCAGGAAACTCTTTCATTTTCCAGCCTTCCATATTTTTGTTTCCGCCATAAACCGGATCGGAGTATGCCCCTTCCAATGTGGATTGGATCAGCAATGCCATAAATTCAGATGCGACTAGTCCGGTCATTTCCACTTTATCGTTTTCAAAATCCTGTAAAATTTCTATTTGCTGCTCTGCCTCAGCTTTGTCAAATGTCGTCTTAAACCGTTTTTGGCTTTCATCATCCATCTTCCTCAGTCCTGAAAGGAAAATGTCGCCCCGATCCAAAATGGATTGTTCTCCAGCAGGGCCTGCAGATTTATCAGTTGCATCTAAAACGGCTGTATATGGACCATGTCTGTAATCTCTTCCGTTGATTCCCCAACGGCCAGCCAATTGTTTGTCAATATAATAAGGGACATCTAATTTAATAGCCCCTGGTCCATGCTCGTCCTCAGGATAGATTTGTTCCGTTGCAGCCATCAATACCATAAAATCCTGATGCCGATTAAAGAATTGTAGCGCTTCATGTACGTCAATTTGTGCATCCTTACTTTGCTCAATCTTTTGTACTTTTTTAGAATCAAAACTATTCGTCAGCAAACCTCCGAATATGGAACCTCCGACTAATCCACCCGCCACTAAACCCGAATTCTTCAGGAACTTCCGGCGACTCATATCTTGTTGCTTTTGTTTTTCTGCATTCGCATCATCGCTTGAATTATTTTTCGCCATGTTAAGACCTCCCCAATTCTATGGTTTTTTGTACTTGTTAAGCATTCAATTTAATTACAATTCCGCAAATACAGACATTCACAAATATGCATCCATAAAAAAATAGTGAATTATGATTTCAAACAGAGTATTGACGTGTCTTAACAAAACTAGTCATTAATTTACAGCTAGCAATCACAGCATTCCAGGAACTTCATGGATATCCCATGCCGATCCTTTCGCTATTTTTCTATAAGTGGACCTAACTGGTTTGTACTGCTGGCAAAGTCGTTTTTCCATCTGGACCCGTTTGCTTTATTAGCGCAAATGGCACAATTCATGATAGAGTATTAGATAATACGACTGACATTGTCAGTCCATCTTTATGATTTTTTCAGGAAGTTACACACTATGAATGAGGAGTGAGTGGAATGAATGAAAAACAATTTGACAAGGTGAAAAACGGGAAAGGGTTTATTGCAGCGCTAGACCAAAGCGGCGGCAGTACTCCCAAAGCACTTGCAGCATACGGTGTGAATGAAGATGCGTATTCAAACGAAGATGAAATGTTTACACTGGTGCATGATATGCGGACAAGAATCATCACCTCCCCCGCTTTTGACGCACAGCACATTCTAGGAGCGATTCTTTTCGAACAAACGATGGATCGTGAAATTGACGGCATGTACACTGCTGATTATTTAGCTGAAAAGAAAGGAATTGCTCCTTTCCTTAAAATTGATAAAGGTCTTGCAGATGAAGCAAATGGAGTCCAGCTCATGAAGCCTATTACTGATTTGGATGACACGTTAAAACGTGCAAACGAGCGTCATATTTTCGGAACAAAAATGCGTTCTGTCATTAAAGAACCAAATGAAGAAGGCATTAAAGCAGTTGTCGATCAGCAATTTGAAGTCGGGAAGCAAATTATCGCTGCCGGTCTTGTGCCGATTATCGAACCGGAAGTGGACATCAACAGCGCAAATAAACCAGCTTGTGAAGCATTATTGAAAACGGAACTTCTTAACCATTTGGATCAGTTGAAAGTTGATGAAAATGTCATGTTGAAACTGACGATTCCTACCGAGGCAAACTTATACAGGGAACTGATTAAGCACCCTAGAGTGGTACGAGTTGTCGCACTTTCTGGCGGGTACTCGACTGATATTGCCAATGAAAAGCTGAAAGAGAATGAAGGTCTGATCGCCAGCTTCTCTAGAGCTCTCAGCCAGGACTTGAATGCAAACCAATCAGACGATGAGTTCAACGGTGCTCTCGGAAAAGCGGTTCAATCGATTTACGAAGCATCTATTTAAGTGAAAAGCCTGTGCAAAGACCAATTCTTTTGGTTTTTGCACAGGCTTTTAAGGTTACTTTGTTCTTTTGATGAAACCAGCTATCTCGTGTTCAGCGTCCCAAGCCTATTTCCAGAACCGTCGTTGGAAACATCTTTTGTTGGATTCACTGTATTCCCTCCAGTTTTTAATCTTCCAAAATGTGACGAACTATACTCCAAATTCAACGATTCATTCATTCCCAATTTGTTTAACCTTATAATAGTTTATCAATCGGATAGGAAAAAATCCGCATCCGATAAGTTCAGCAGACTGCGAATCTTTAAGGGAACTATACAAGGATGACCATGGAGTCCCCTTTACTTCACAAGTGTCACGGGACAACTCATGCGCTTAACTACTTTCTCACTGACACTCCCAAATACAAGCCCTTTAAACGCCGTCAGCCCCCGGCTCCCGAGTATTAGGTGATCAACTTCACTTGCATTCACATATTTGATAATTGCAGGGCCCGTCTGCCCCTTCAACAACGTAACTTTCGGTTCTACCCCGGCTTCACGTGCTAATTTCACAACAGGCTGGATATTTTTCTTTTGATACGCAGCAAGATTTTTAGGACTTTGCGATAAAAGCCGTTCGTCTTCTACCTTACTAAAATCGGTTACAAAAATAATTTCCAAATGCGTCTCCGGCAAATACTGAACCAGCATCAGTGCGTGTTGAGTCGCACGTAATGCACTCTCCGAGCCATCCACAGCCACTGCAATATTCATAATCACCCTCCTATGATTTGCTCGCTAGTCAAAGAGTCATACAAGTAATACCACCGATTCTAACAGACCTTAAACAGAATACAATGAATGTGCTAGAACTTTTTCGGTTTATCTTAACCTATTTGTTCAGACGGGGTGAGCGCTAAAAAATGTCATTGTACTTCTTCTGCACAAAGAGTCAATGTTTTTCTAATTTCAGCACGCACATCATCTTCTTGATACTTTATAATCGGCAACGTTTCATTGGGGTCAATAAAGTCTTCCCGATTTTGCATTTCAATTTGTTTTCCTAAATGAATTGCATGTTCTTTTCCTTTTGCTGTTACCCTTTTATCCATTTCCGGTGCAGAGGGTTGCAATTGGTTTACTGGCACTGTCACGATTGTCGTTTCAGTTTGACCTAAGCTCAACGCAATCATTTAAAAGATTCGTCATACTTCATATATTTGTTCATCGACCATTTTATTAATGTCTCCGGTCTTTCACTCGTTCCGGCATTACATCCACCATCACTTACTCGTTGCGTGAAATTGTAGAAACCTCATAATTTTTACGAAGCAACACTGTGATGGTTTCAAGCCTAAGCAACCCGGTCCCGCCTAAAACAAATACTTTTTCCATTTTGAAAAACTTCCCTTCACACAGTGTCCAATTATTCTCCCCTTTCGCTGAACGGAGTAATCTATCTGTGAAATAGTTTCAAAGCATGGATAGGATGAATAGGACCTTTCCATTAGAGATGAAAAACGTTCACAACGAAAAAAGACACGATCCGTTGATAGGATCGTGTCATCGATTACATGATTATTTTGCAGACAATTGACGAATACCGTTTTCAAGACGCTTGTCGACTTCCTTGGCATCTTCAATATGGTCAATGATGAGTCCATGTGCTTGTGAGAAGAGTGTTTTAGCATCCAGCAATTCGCTTTTCACTTCAGCAGATAATTGTTTTTGCTCTTTAATCATTTTCTGAATCGAACCAATATCGCCTTGGCTCTTTTCGATTGTAGTTAAAATCCGTTCGATTTTCTCAGCTGTTTCGAGACTGACTTGAATACCTTTATCTACAAGTTCAGCACTTGTTCTTGTGGAATCCAATGCTTCTTTAATCTCTTCACGCAATGATGAAGTGAGCGTTTGGATGCTCGCTGTACTCTTTGCTGTACTTTCTGCCAGATTACGGACTTCCTGTGCAACAACCGCGAATCCTTTACCAGATTCCCCGGCTCTAGCTGCTTCGATGGATGCATTCAAAGCCAGTAAATTCGTTTGTGTCGCGATTCCATCGATAACGCCTACAATCGATTGAATTTCATCCGAACGCTCACTTAAGTTGGTCATGTTTTTCTCGGTGGCCTGGATTTGTTCCCCCAGAGTTTTGATGACTTCTGCGGTAGCATTGACTTCCTTGGTACCTTCAGTAGCTTCAGTGACCATCACATTCGATTGATCTTCCAAAGAACGCCCTTTATCATATAGTTCATCTGACTTTTGTGTCGTTTGAGTACTTAGCTGGTCAATGTTTTCAAATCGATCTTCGATTCGGCCAACCGCGTCACCTAGGACATCATGCTGTCCATTTACTTTTTCATGCTGCATTACAGCAGCAGCCAGCTCGTCTTTTAACTCCAGTAAACGGACCTGATCTTGCTCTTCTTTTACAGCTTGGCTTTCTTTTAAGGCCGTTAACTCTTCTTGAAAATGATCTATTTCTACTGGTCTGCTTTTACTTTTAAACATATGAATTCCTCCAAATTATCTTTATGTTCATAATTATAGCACACAATGACCTATTCTCTTTAACTATTTTAGGGTCAGAAGTCATGTTTTGGACTTTTTGTGAACGTTGACATTAGTAAATAGAGTTGTGCTTGAAACGAGATACTGAACAAATTTTCCTGACACTGTTTTTTTGTGTAAAGAACGTTTGACATAGTCATAGAAAGGTATGGTTTAAGTATGACTTTCAATTCATAAGGCAATCCTTCAATAATAATCTGATTCGTCAAACAGTAAAATTGAGGATCATGTGAATAACCTTTAGTATATAAAGAATGTCAGGTTCGGATTTCATTTTAAAATGTGCTTTAGGATTTGCTAATCCAAATTGAGGTGATGAGTGTTAATGGTCAATTCGCAAACACTGGGTGAATCCCAGACATTCAATGTTAAAAAGCATATCCCGCTGCTTGCTGTGTTATTGTCTGGTGCTTTCATTACAATCTTGAACCAGACGCTTCTAGCAACTGCACTCCCCCCGATTATGAGAGATCTCAAAATTAATGAAAGTACTGTTCAGTGGCTGCAGTCGATTTTCATGCTCGTGAACGGGATCATGATTCCGATAACAGCTTTTTTAATCGGGAAATTTTCTACTCGAAGTTTGTTTCTGACGGCTATGGGGACATTTGCCGCAGGGACACTTATTGGCGCCCTCTCTCCTAACTTTTCCTTCTTGTTAGTGGCGCGGGTGTTACAGGGCGCGGGCGCTGGAATTATGATGCCGCTTTTACAGACCATCATGTTCCTTGTCTTTCCAGTTTCACAACGCGGGAAAGCAATGGGGGTATTTGGCCTCGTAATTGCATTCGCTCCCGCCATTGGTCCAAGTTTGTCCGGCTATCTCGTCGATCACTACCCATGGCGCAGCGTATTTTACGTAGTATTTCCTATCGCTCTTGTGATTATCATCGCTGCATACTTCTTTTTGAAAAACGTAACAAAACAAACAAATCCAACAGTGGATTACCTGTCAATCGTTCTTTCCACATTAGGATTTGGCGGCCTTTTATACGGTTTTAGTGTTGCAGGCAACTTAGGCTGGCTAAGCCCTAACACACTTATTTCACTCGCAGTCGGCGCAATTTCTCTTTACCTGTTCATTACCAGACAGTTAAAACTGGATGAACCCATTCTTGAATTCCGTGTATTTAAATACAGCATCTTCTCACTTGCGACAGGACTCGGAATGATTGTATTCGCATCGATGATTGCAACAACTGTCATACTGCCGCTCTTCATGCAGAACTTACTTGGGTTCAACGCATTGCATTCAGGGCTTATGCTACTGCCAGGTGCGATTGTAATGGGCTGCATGAATCCATTAACCGGGACATTGTTCGATAAGTATGGAGCCAAATGGCTGCTGCGCATTGGATTCACGATTTTAACCGTCACCACATTCTTCTTTGCGAATTTGTCGCAAGACACGACATTTACGTATTTGGCAGTTCTGAATGCCATTCGTATGGTCGGAATAGCGATGGTCATGATGCCTTCAACAACGCTCGGTCTGAACCAGCTGCCAAATCACCTGATTTCTCATGGAACGGCGATGAATAACACCTTCCGCCAAATTTCTGGAGCTGTCGGAACCGCCGTGCTCGTTACAATCACCATCACTGCAGCAAGCAGTAATTCAGTTGCCGGCGCTATTCACGGTGTCAATATCGCCTTCTTAGTAGCAGGCTTCATCGCAGCATTTGGATTGCTGTTGTCGTTTGCCATCCGCGATCCGAAAAAACAATCGGCAGATGCCTAACTTCATGTAAAAAGACTCCCACATCAATTGAATGTGAGAGTCTTTTTCGTTTCATAAGAATAACGCCATACTTAGGCTGTCATAATAGCTTCCGCCGTCGTAAGAGTCCTTGCGGAAAAGCCCTTCCCGCTCAAATCCTAAACTCACGTAAAGTGCGATGGCACGTTCATTATCAGCACGTGTGACAAGCGAAACTTTTTTCGTTTGTCCATTATCTTTGGACCAGTCAATCAGTGCATTCATGAGCACGCGGCCAAGTCCTTTTCCTACATGCGATTGACTTATCACAATCCCTAAAGTTCCCACATGACGAAACCTGCTTTTTGAACTGGAATCAATCGTACCAATTCCAACGATTTCTTCTCCATCCATCATTAGAAGCATGCAGGTTCCATGTGAATCTTTCATACTTTCTATGGTGTCAGCCATTTCTTCAGCGGACTGAGGGTATTCATCTTGACCGAAAGACAAGTAATCCGTCTCCCCGCCGACCTTATTATAGAACTTGACAATCTGACTGGCATATAGGGGCTGGGCGCTTAGGATTCTAGTTCCTTCTATTGGCGCTGATTGCATGGACATACTCATTCCTTCTTTCATAATCACGGGTAGTTCGTTTCAAAGTTCATTAAATGGACATGCCTTTAGTTGTTATGCATTTAAAATCATCGTTATCTTCATCAAATTTCATTTGCAGCTACTTTGATTGCACTTTTAATTATATTAATTTAATCAAGT
>JARIBI010000238.1 GCA_029257435.1 Sporosarcina sp.
AACTGTGCAACTTGTCACGGCGGCAACTTGGAAGGCGGAGCAGGTCCTGCACTTGCTAACATCGGCGGAGAGCTGTCTGAAGACGAAATCCACGACATCATCGAAAACGGTAAATCCGGCGGAATGCCAGCTGGCCTTATCAAAGGCGAAGAGCTTGACGCTGTTGCAAAATGGCTTTCTGAAAAGAAATAAGCTGTTTTACAAACTTCAGATTAATTTGTAACACAATGAACAGAGACGCTTCGGCGGTCTCTGTTTTTTTGTCCATTCATATACATCCGCATTCGACATCAACTTTCTATTAAACTGTAAAAAATAGGATTGAACATTACAGAATTGTTGAAACGCGGTGAACATTATGGAGGAAATGAAATATTCCTGTAATACAGTGTAGGTTTATATCTGTTATACTTAAAAAGCTGAAGAAAAGTTTTCGATCAGGTGGTTACAAAAAATGATTAAAATGAAGAATGTGTACAAAAAGTATTCGAACGGTGTCGTTGCCGCGAATGGTATAAATGTCGACATTGACCGCGGTGAGTTTGTTTACGTCGTGGGGCCGAGTGGCGCAGGTAAATCGACATTCATCAAAATGATGTATCGAGAGGAAGCTCCAACCAGCGGACAGATCTTCATCGACGGAACAGACCTGAGTACGTTAAAAAACAAGGAAATCCCATACTTGCGAAGGCAGATTGGTGTCGTCTTCCAAGACTTTAAGTTGCTTCCGAGATTGAATGTTTATGAGAATGTGGCATTTGCGCTTGAAGTGATTGAAGAAGCACCCGCTGATATTCGTAAAAAAGTAACTGATGTTTTAGCGCTTGTCGGCTTGTCCCAAAAAGCGAGAATGTTTCCTAACGAGTTATCAGGCGGAGAACAGCAACGAGTGTCGATTGCTCGTTCGATTGTCAATGAACCTAAAATGGTGATTGCAGACGAACCGACAGGAAACCTCGATCCGGATACGTCGTTAGGCATCATGAACATCTTCGAAAAAATTAACAACCGTGGGACGACCATTGTTATGGCGACACACAACAAAGATATTGTGAACAAAATCCGTCATCGTGTTTTGTTAGTAGAAGGCGGAATGATCACAAGAGATGAATACGAAGGGGAATACAGTTATGAAGGGTAGAACGCTAGGCCGTCACTTCCGGGAGAGTTTTAAGAGCCTTGGACGAAATGGCTGGATGACGTTCGCCTCCATCAGCGCCGTTGCGGTAACGCTTCTGCTTGTCGGCAGTTTCATTGTTATGATGATGAACTTGAACAAGATGGCAGATAATATCGAGAACGACGTAGAAATTAAAGTGGTTGCGGACGCTGCAGCAAGTGATGCGGCCGTGAAAGAGTTACAGGACAAAGTTCGAAAGATTGATGGAGTCGCAAGTGTTGAATTTGCGTCGAGAGAAGACGAACTGGACAAAATCATTAAATCGTACGGTAAGGAACTCTCACTCTATAAACAAAGTAATCCGCTAGGAAACGCGCTATATGTAAAAGCTGCGGATCCTCACAATACGGCTACAATTGCAAAAAAGATCGATACATACGAGCACACAGCTGATGTTGTCTACGGAGCAGGAAAAGTCGAGAAAATGTTCAACGTCGTAAAAATCAGCCGGAATGTCGGATTGATTTTAATCGTGGCGCTGCTGTTTACGGCAATGTTCCTGATCTCCAACACAATTCGTTTGACGATCATTGCACGTGGTCGAGAGATTGAAATTATGAAACTGGTCGGCGCGACAAATAACTTTGTCAGAATTCCGTTTATTTTAGAAGGTGCTTGGCTGGGGATCCTCGGATCGATTCTTCCAATGGCTGCAATCGCCATTGCCTATCAGCAAATTTATGCATACTGGCAGCCTAAATTAGTGAATGAGATGTTCCAATTGCTCCATCCTGTACCGTTCATTATACAAGTAGATGGACTGTTGCTGTTCATGGGCGTGTTCATCGGCGTATGGGGCAGTATGATGTCTGTACGTAAATTCTTGAAAGTCTAACTAGCCGATTCATAGTATTGAAAGGGGAACTGGGACTGTGAGAAAGAATAAAGGAATCTTGCTATCTACAATGGGAGTGTTGTTACTTTCGACAACATTATCTGGAACAGTAGCATCCGCAAGCTCATTGAAAGATATGCAAGATGAACAAAAGGTGCTTCAACAAAAGCAAAATGAGTTGAACAAGGGAATTCAAAACAAATCCAACGAGATTAATAAAAAGCAAACTAAGAAACAATCCATTATAGAACAAATTACGAAGTTGAATGGTGAAATCGAAGCGAATAACGAAAAGATCCGCGACGTTAAGGAAAAGATCACCCAGACAACTTCTGAAATCACGGAACTTCAGGCTTCGATTAAAACATTAGAAAAGCGGATTAAAGAACGTGATGAAGTGTTAAGAGAACGAGTTCGTACGATGCAGGTGAAGGGCGGAGACGTCAGCTACCTGGACGTGCTTCTTGGCGCGAACAGTTTTTCGGATTTCATTGACCGATTTTCAGCAGTTTCCACATTGATGGATGCTGACCGTAAAATCATGAAGCAGCAAGAAGACGATATGAACCAGCTGGAAAAAGAGAAGGAAATGGTAGAAACGAAACTTGCTCAGCAAGAAGAACGCAAAAACAAACTGACGGACTTGAAGACAAAGTTCGAAGCGCAAAAAGTTGAGAAGGACAAGCTAGTTGATCAATTAGAAGCTGAACAAGCCAAACTTTCAACTGAAAAAGAAGACTTGGAAAGCGAATTCGATGAAACTCATGAACTATCTGCAGACCTTGTGAACAAGATTAGTGCAGAGCAAGATCGTTTGGCAGAAGTTGCACGTCAAGCAGAATTGCAGCGGAAACGTGATGCGGAAGCAGCTGCTAAACGTCGCGCTCAACAAGCAGCAAGTAATTCATCAAGTAATTCATCAAGTTCATCATCATCATCATCATCAAGTAGCCATGAAACAGCTGCGCCACCTGTTGCGAGCGGTACATGGACCAGTCCAGCAAGAGGACCGCTTACATCATCATTTGGATGGAGAATGCACCCGATCTTCCATACACAGAAACAGCACCGCGGACAAGATATCGGGGTTCCGGTTGGAAGTACAATCGTTTCTGCAGCTGAAGGTGTTGTGTCCCATGCAGGACCAATGGGCGGATTCGGTAACGCCATCATGGTTACCCACTCAGTCAACGGACAAATCTTTACGTCTGTTTACGCACACTTATCGAATATCGGTGTGAGCACAGGACAACACGTAGGAAAAGGTCAATTTATCGGTAAATCAGGGAATACAGGGAATTCAACAGGGCCTCACTTGCACTTTGAAATTCACGTAGGCAACTTCTCTGCCACTGGACCAAGTGCTGTGAACCCATTACGTTATGTATCATTCTAAGTAGCCACTTTTATATCTATTGCCGGTTTTTCCCTGTAACAAACATCTTGGGACCAGGGAGCACCGATTACACAAAAAGGCCCGCAGCCATGCGGGCCTTTTTCTTTAGGAACTATAAGGGCATTTTGTGGAGTTCACTGGCGTTTTACGATACCATGAGAGGTATACTGGACTAAAGGAGATTTCAATGCCTGTCACAGACTATTTTCTA
>JARIBI010000199.1 GCA_029257435.1 Sporosarcina sp.
CTTTGAAGTTTCAAAAAGAACTAAACTCAAAGGTTGAAGTATTTTTTGTTGATGATGTACAAGACGCCCAACGTACAATTGAAGAAATCAATAAGAACTAAAAGGAAAGTGTCAGCATTCAGTTAGCTTAGATGTTGAGAAAGTGAAGGATCTCAGTTAATGAAGCCGTCCAGACGTACCCTCTCTGTTAATAGAGAGGGTTTTCATATTGTGAAAACAATTTCAGTACTAATGGTGTGAATGTGTGTGTTAATATTTGTATACCTAGAGACAGTATTTCTCTTTTTATGTGATTTGTTATGAGTGTGCATGGATGAACCGGCAGTTGTTAAGTTACTTAAAGAGTCGGGATTGAAGAAAGCTGAGGAGGACACCTATGGAAACGAATGTTTTTGAAGAGCTTGCGAAGAAATATGATACGGCCTTTCGTAAAGAATTGGCGGAAGTGATTGTGAAGGAAGTACGTGTGGAGCTGAAGGGAATTCAACCGAAGACGCTAATCGATTATGGAAGTGGAACGGGGCTGGTCGGCCTGGAGCTGACGGATTTAGCCGAGTCGGTGGAACTGATGGATTCATCCAAACAAATGTTAGAAGTGGCAGAAGCGAAAATCGAGCGGCGAGGAATTGCGAATGCAACTGTTCGACATGCCGATTTCATGGAGGAATTGCCCGATCTTCAGGCGGATGTTGTGCTGCTGTCACTTGTGCTTATCCATATTCCGGACACTGAAAAGATATTGAAACAGCTGCATACCATTTTATCGGATGGCGGCACATTACTCATCGTCGATTTTGACAAAAATGAGTTGGTTAGCCATCCAAAGGTACACAATGGGTTTACACCTGAAGAACTGCATGACAAGTTGACCCAAGCAGGGTTCTCATCAATCTCGAGGCATACGTTTTATGAAGGCAGTCAACTTTTCGTAAACCAAGATGCCTCCTTGTTCCTATGCAGTTGTGTAAAAGCAAGCTGAAGCAGTGAGATCCCAAAGTTAGCGGACTCTACGGAGCGTTGGTTGCGGGTCAAACAAACCAGAGCGTAAGATGAACTTATCAGGAAGGGGAGGACATGCCTTGGATTATGAGAAAGTGGGACAAGTCATTTTAACATTACGGAAGGAAAAAGGGTGGACGCAGAAAGAACTTGCGGATCGCCTGCATCTGTCGGATCGGACCATTTCAAAATGGGAGCGAGGGGCAGGGTGTCCGGATGTCTCGTTATTGACTGAGTTGTCGATCCTTCTTGGTGCGAATATCGAAGAAATTCTGGATGGCGACCTAAACGCTAACGATTTTGTAGGAGGCAATATGAAAAAATCAAATTACTTTGTTTGTGACTCATGCGGCAATATCTCATTGAACACTGGAAACGCATCCGTCTCTTGCTGCGGCAGAAAACTCGAACCGTTAACAGCGAAGAAGGCCTCAGATGACCATTTGCTAAACACGGAAATCGTGGATGGTGAACTGTATATTTCGAGTGATCATCCAATGGACAAAGATCATTATATTTCTTTCTTAGCATTTGCGACAGGAGACCAAGTTCTAGTGATCAAGCAGTACCCGGAATGGGCGCTGCAGGCAAGAATTGCAAATCGAAAACATGGCATGCTGCTGTCCTATTGCACAGAGCATGGATTGTTTTACCAACATGTGTAAACGGAGATGTGCTATGAAGAGATGGGAAGACTTGCTGGAAAAAAGCTTTATTTCGGCATCTTCTTTCGTCTCAGATTGACTCCTTCCACATTGAAAAGAATCTCTTTTCGAAAAATGACACGCGTTTCCCGTTAGGCCAGAAATCCGGGACGTTAAAATAAGTCTTATAACAGCTGCTCTGCATTCCAAAGATTGCTCAGCGGCTGCTAATTTAGATTACTTCGTTCATCTCATTTACTACTAACCCTCACAGTTATTTCCTCCGTTGCTTCATAGCGACTTACATAGGTTCCAATTATTCACTGGAATAAACTATGATGTTAAAATATTTCTCAAAAACACTAGCAAAATAGGATTCGATTCATTGAAAAACGGGTAAATGTCGGTTTAGATGCTTGATCATCACAACTTATACACATAAGGATTCATGAATGATAAAAGCTTCAAATTTATAAACTGGTGATACTCGTTTGAATTTGCAGACCTGTAACAAAGCTAGTGAAAGAGGGTAAATCGTATATTAAGTCTAGAAACATACTTGGAACAGCACTTCAAAAAAGAAATTTTGCAATCACCTTTGTTTCCTTCATGGGATAAGGGGTTGAGGTTTGAACTTTCAGAACCTGGAGCCCGCCTGGATGATAAGGGAGGACTGAAGCAAGCCATTCACCGATCGGTTACTCTATTTGATGAAGTGTTCCGGGATGAGGATGATTTGCTGATTGTGGCGGATGTGTTTACAAAGAAAAATTATGATTTCTTTGAAAAGAGACCGCTGACGACGTATCGGACGTTTGTCAAAACTCAAGAAGTGCTGGATCAGATAAGACATGAACTGATCACAGAACCGCGAAGTGCAGATGGGGATGAAATGATCACTCATCGTTTTCTTCAACCGTGTCGGAAAAGTGATTTACGCTATGACCTCATGCTCGAAACCAAATGTTTTGAACAGGAGAGATTACCGATTACTGGGTTGATGAAAGAGCCTGACAGCAGATTTCAACTCTATTATCTGAACAAAACCCGCAACATCATCTATCATTTGTTCAGCGAACGGGGCTGCGACATTATCGCATCTGATATTGAGCAAATTCGACCTTTGTATGAAATGTACACGGAGTGGATTGAAAATGATCATCGAGCGCTGATTGACACGAGATTTAAACAGACAGATGCCAGTTTTTAAAAGAGAACGTGTGAACATGCACCACACTGCAGCACAAAAAGGCGAGCCCAGCAACGTCATGATCCATGACTTGTTGAGGCCGCCTTTTGTTTTCCTTTTATAATCCGCTATACATGGGGCAACTTAAATCCTGCTGAAGGTCTTTTTG
>JARIBI010000209.1 GCA_029257435.1 Sporosarcina sp.
AGGCGGCAAATATATAACTTGAATGCAGGAGATTGGTGTTTAGCCACTTCATACACGTCCTTTTCATTAGTAGTTAGAATATAACAATAATGAGCGGTTGTGTGTACGTTTTTTATAATAACCCCAAACCCGCCCGTTCCGTCACTGAACCCGCTCATTCCGTCTCAGAACCCGCTCGTTTCGGCGACGAACCCGCTCATTCCGCATCTAAAACCACTCATTCCCGCATCAAATCCCCTTCACCCCTAGCCCTACCAAAAACCCGCAAAACAAAAAAGCCACCAGAGCAGTGGCTTTCCATTAACTACTTATTGTTTATCCTCATAATTCATCTTGGTGCCATCATCAAACTCGACATCGAGCTTGAATTTCGAATATAGGTCGATCTGGAAGTATTCTAAGATCTTCTCTCGTGCTTCCTCACCGGACATATCATGTTGAAGGTTAATGGTCGAGAACATCTTGTCGAGCTCGGCCATGGCATCCTCGTCTTTTAAGTCGATGTTGGTCAACTTATTTTGGAATTCCGGCTCGAAGTCTTTTTCGACCTCATACTCGGCCTCGACTGCGTCTTGGTTGTCGACGTCAATCTCCAAATCGAATTTGGTGAAACCAAATCCATCACCCGTGTCCCGGTCGCCTCCTTCTTTTTGTTCATTTGTTATAATATCTGCATCTTCACGGTTGTCTTTGTTTGCATCTTTACCCATATTTCCGCATCCACTGACAAATAGAACGCTCGCAAACACAACGGAACCCATCGCTGCTAGCTTATTCATCGTCTCACGTCCTCTCTGAATAATTCGATTGCTTGATACTACTGTACCTTTTTTCGAATGAATTTAAACGGTAGAGGTCAGTGAACGATTACCACTTCGCTTGAAACGCCTCACAGGATCCTAAAAGGCTGCGAACCGACAGCCATTCTCCAGACTCCAACTGTACTTTCCCGTTGAAGTAGCCGAATAGCTGAGTGAAGTCTGCTTTTAATCCCCGGCGATGTGCATTCGCTTCCCGTTCGAAAAAAGGTGTGAATGACAAATCTACGCAATCTGTGAACTTAGTATGGATTGTCCAAGGCTCTATCATACGTTCAGGATTAAAAGTGAAGATCACATCTTCATGAATTTTCGTCATTACGCCATCGACGAACACAGCATTTTCTGTCATCCCAGTGCCGTCTGTCCAAGAACCTCCGAAGTTTAATCCGATTCGGCGGCCTCTAGAACGCTGAGAAGCCATTGCCCAGTTCCATTTCGTCATCTTTGGCCAGACACCCCGAGTATAATTCAATACCGTGAAGCTGTAATCCGGATTAAATTCGTACCGTTTTTCACCAATTTTCAAAAATCCGGAAGTGGGTAATGTATGGTGCTTTGCGGTAAGTTGGAACGTATTCCTGTTTTTCGGAACGACTACATTCAATGATTGATCTTCTGCAGGATGGCTGATGTGAAGATCTGCATGCAAGGTTTCATTATCAAACTCAGCGATGGAGACAAGTAAATGCGTCTCATCAGTGGAATAGGTCGCATGTATTGAAAGACGATTATCCGCAAATTTAATATCCGTGAGCACATCTTCAGGCATTTTTACATGACGTGCAAAGGGCAGGGAAATCCGCTTCTCGAAAAAGCGCTCCGTTTCATAGTCGAGGAAATAGACCAGACAGACAGCACCGATGTCAAAGTGAGCAATGGTGGCTGTGAATAAGACTTCTTCTCCGTAAACGGTCCACGTATTCCACTTTTTCTTGTTGGGGAACTGTCCCTTTAAATTACTTTGGATGATCGGCTTTGGAGCATAGCCAATCGCTTCAGGATTCAGTAATCCTTTGCTGTCACAAAGCAATACCGGCGAAGTCAGTTCGCGTTCTGCATGTTGCATGAGCCGTCCTCCTAAACATTGTCATCTATCGTAGTTGTTGCTATACTTTTAATTGTATCAGATTGGGACTGAATTAGCGTTATTCAGCAACGCCATTTTCCAATTGAAAATCCGTGAAATCACGGGGCATTAGTTCAGCGGGAGAATACTTCGCTGGCAGCGAAGGGGTCACCGGTTCGAATCCGGTATGCTCCATATTAGCAGCGTCCGCTCAGCGGGCGTTTTTATGTATATTTTTAAGGATGAAACTCTGGCTTCTCACATAGAATAGGGTGAGGAGGCGAATCGATGTATGACCGCGAAGCCGCAGTTTGGTATGCGGACAAATGGTGGGATGGGCGAAATCCACAATATCCTTCATTCGATGTCGATTGTACGAATTTCATCTCGCAATGCTTGCGTGCAGGCGGAGCACCTATGCACGGAAGCCCGGTGCGTGATCGCGGATGGTGGATTACAAATTCGAGCTGGAGTTTCAGTTGGTCTGTAGCGCATTCCTTGCGTTGGTACTTGGGAGGTTCCAAGAAAGGATTAACTGCCCATCAAGTTCAATCAGCTGAAGAGCTGAACCTTGGAGACGTCATTTTATATGACTTTCAAGGTGATGGCCGCTTTGACCATTCAACAATTGTGACGGCTAAAGACGGTGCGTCACCGCTCGTCAATGCCCATACGTATGACGTGCAAAGAAGAAGCTGGGATTACAAGGATTCCTATGCATATCGGCCAAACGCAAAATACATTTTCTTTCGGATAAACGACGAGTTTTCGTAACAGCATACTTACTTATGAAATTAGAAATTAGACATCGAAATGATGTATACTGAAATTTAACAATGACAAAAGGGGATACAAAAATGGATGAACAAGCACTATCAGTAAGAGATGCAATTATTTCGCGCCGTTCCATCAAAAGCTTTAATGGACAGCCTGTAGAACAAAGCGAAATTGACGATATCTTAGAAGATGCAATTTGGGCACCCAATCACGGAAATCGTAATCCTTGGCGTTTCGTTCTTGCCGCGGAAGATAACTACGAGCAATTTTTAGAAGTCTTGCGTGAGTTCGGTGTACCGAAATGGAAAGAGTTATCGGATGAAACGCTGGAAAAACAAATGAGTAAATTTACAAGTGCAAGCGCAGCGATGTTTGTCATCGTCCCGGAAGATGCTCGTCAAAAGCAGCGTCTGGAAGACTTTGCTGCAGCTAGTACGATGATTCAAAACATTCAATTGCTCGCTTGGGATAAAGGCATCGGCACATGCTGGAAAACACCTGGATTCATAGATGACCCGAAGTTTCGCAATGTACTGGGCGTTCAGCCGGGCGAACGAATCATTAGCATGCTCCAGTTCGGTCATTTTGATGAATTGCCAAAAACGAAACCGCGCACGCCAGTTGAAGACATCGTCACTTACTGGCAAGCTGAACCAACTGAATAATCGACAGTCTCTTCCCTTTATACGGAAGAGGCTTTTTTATTGGGAATCAACCTATTAATACCCTTGCCGACAAGGTATTAATCTTCCTCAACACAAACCTTCACCTGCTTAGAGAGGGATATATTTAGAAGTCTTCCGCATCTAAACAAAGAATCCCCTTATCGCGACCAATCGCAATAAAGGGATTCAAAGACTTATTTTTTCAGCTCGTCTTTAGACAGTGCAGAAAGTGCTTGGTAATAGTCGCCAAGTACGCGCAATCCTTTGTCGAAGTTCTCAAGTGTTAAGTGTTCGTTCGGTCCGTGCAGGTTTTCTGTTTCCAGCCCGAAGCCCATGAGGACTACCGGTAAGCCTAAAATTTCATCGAAATCAGCAACGATCGGAATCGATCCGCCCCCGCGCGTATACACAGTTGGCACGTTGTATACTTTTTCATAAGAATCACTGGCAGCTTTAAGTGCTGGATGATCAAATGGGGTGATGAATGGTCGTCCTTGGTCGAACGGTGTGACCGTTACTTTTACGCCTTCAGGCTTGTGCTTTTCGACGTGTGCTTTCAACTTTTCAACGATCTCGGCTGGATCTTGATCTGGAACTAGACGGCACGTGATTTTTGCGCCGGCTTCTGCAGGTAAAACAGTCTTGATGCCTTCACCGCTGAATCCGCCGAATACGCCGTTTACTTCAAGTGTTGGACGGGCAGAAGTACGTTCAAGGAACGAATAACCAGGTTCTCCGAACAGCTCGGTAACTCCAAGTTCCTGTTTTAATGCTTCTTCATCGAAGTTAAGGTCTTTGTAAGCTTGACGCTCTTCTTCGTTCAAATTGCGGACGTTATCATAGAAACCGTCTACAGCAATCGTTCCTTCTTGATCGTGGAAAGATGCTAAGATTTCTGCAACTGCATGAATCGGGTTCTGAAGACCGCCGCCGTAAACGCCGGAGTGCAAGTCGCTTTTCGCACCGTACACATCAATTTGTACGCCGCTCAATCCGCGAAGCGCATAACAAATTGCAGGCTGACCGGGTGCATGAAGCGCAGTATCTGAAATGACTAGTGTATCCGCAGCTAGCTGGTCCTTATGGTCTTCAATGAACGGCACTAAGTTCGGACTTCCAACTTCCTCTTCACCTTCGATAATGAATTTGACGTTAAGTGGAAGCTTACCATCCAATTGCATAAGCGCTTCGACTGCTTTTACGTGCATGAACACTTGTCCTTTGTCGTCTGTAGATCCGCGAGCGAACATTTTTTCATCCCGGATTTCCGGCTCAAAGGGAGCGCTTTCCCATAAGTGCAGCGGGTCAACGGGCTGCACGTCGTAATGACCGTAAATCAGGATAGTCGGCTGGCCTTCTGCATGAAGCCAGTCTGCGTAGACGACTGGATGTCCTTCAGTCGATTCGATGGAGATATTTTCAAGTCCAGCTTCTTTGAAAGATGCAGACAGCCATTCTGCTGCTTTTTTCATATCCGCTTTGTGCTCAGACAGCGCACTGATGCTTGGAATACTCAAAAATTCTTTCATCTGATTGAGATGTGTGTCGCGATTCTTTTCGAAGTACTCATTCATTTGGTCAAGCGTTGCCATGAAAATTACCCCTTTTCATTTTCGTTTAGTTACATGCAAGTCTGCAGCAGGAAAAACCCTGCGAAGTCCCATCATCCGCCTTCAGAATTCAGCGCAATCCATACAAATGGAAAGGGATCTCTGAGACGATGCTGATTCCTTTAGTATATCAGAATTAGAGCGGATTCAAAAAAGAGGAGACTTCTGAATCCTTTTCTCTCTGGTACTTATGCTATACTATTTCAACAGCTATAAAATCGGATTCAAATTGTAGCCGTCTTAGGTTTGCAACCTCAACCCTTAGACATACGTCTATATATGCAAATCGAAACGATCCACGAATTTCTCGGGAGGAATCGCTCTTGTTCATCGCACTTGCTTTCTTTTTGGTGATGTCATTTTTCTTATCAGGAAGTGAAACTGCACTAACTGCCGTTAACCGGATGAAAATCCAAATGCGTGCAGAGCAAGGAGACCCTAAAGCAATTCGGCTCCGCGCCCTCGTTTCGAAACCAGATCGAATGATTACCGCAATCTTAATCGGTAATAACGTCGCAAACATCATGATGCCGACCATCGTAACTATGATTGCCATTGATAAAGGGCTGAATGTCGGTCTGCTCACTGGACTTTTAACAGTGGTGCTCATCATTTTCGGTGAAGTACTGCCGAAAACCATCGCCGCCACTTTTGCAGATAAGTTAGCCTATACGGTCGCACCTGTTATTCGTGTGATTGTTAAATTACTAACACCGCTTACGTACTTGTTAGCGCTCTTTACGAACCTTTTCATCCGTATCCTTTCAAAAGGTGCAGTGACGGAAGCGACATTGACTAAAGAAGATTTACGTTCGATGGTCGATATCGCGTCTACTGAAGGAACGTTTCAGCAAGATGAATCACTGCGGTTAAAAGGAGTCCTCGACTTTCCGGAAAAAGACGTATCAGACGTCATGGGAACCCACCGGACGGACGTTGTTGCTCTGCCGCTCGATTCAACCTATGAAGAGGTTCGGGGGACGGTGCTCGAGTATTTCTATACACGGTATCCGATCTATGAAGAAAGCATCGATAAGATTATCGGTGTGTTCTACTCTAAACGGTTAATCGAATGGTCCATTACACCGGAAGAACCATTTGAGGATATGATTGACCACGATCCATTGTTTGTCGTCCAGACGGCGAGTGTTGAGAAAGTATTTAAAATGATGCTTGCGCACAAGAAGCATATGGCAATTGTGCTGGACGAGTATGGCGGAACGCTTGGTATTGTCACGCATGAAGATATTATCGAAGAAATGATTGGTCAGGAAATTGAAGATGAAACCGACGAAGCTGAAGACGCAATGGTCTATGAACATACCGAAGACACACTCGTTTGTCAGGGACGTCTTGAAATCGAAGAAGCGGTAAGACTTCTCGGAATCGACCTGCCGACAGAAAACGAAACCATCGGCGGCTTTGCTTTCCAGGAGCTGGATCATGTACCGGAAACCGGGGAACGTTTCACATACGGTCCTTTACTGTTTGAAATCGAAGAGATGGACCGTAACCGGATTGTCCGCCTCAGAATCATACGCCGCCCGGAAGAATTGATAGAGGACGAATCTTAATATACAGCAACCTTACACGTTTGTAAGGTAACTGAAAGAAACTCCGATAGTTCAGCCGCGCGTTCTAGTGCATACTAAACCTAACAGCTAGAACACGGAGGCGTTAACGGATGAAACCAACACTAAATGAATTACATGATGAATATGGCAGATACTTATATCACTTATGTTTGAAACTAACACGAAATAAAGAAGAAGCAGAAGATCTCATGCAAGACGTTTGGGTTAAAGTAGTCCGTACGAGCGATCGGATGGAAGGCGTAGACCGCATGAAAGCATGGCTGACGACGATTTGCATGAATACGTTCAGAGATCGTTATCGTAAGGATGTGCGTCGCAGTAAGTATGTCATGAATCAGCCAGATACCCTGGACGTTCCATTGCTCGATTTAGTGCCGAGCGGCAGTCCGCTACCGGGCGAAATCGTCGAGAAACAGGATCTCCGCGCTGCGGTTCAAAGTAAAATCAATGAGCTGGACGCGATCTATAAGACAACAATCGAGTACTTCTATGTCAATCAATACTCGCTTATTGAAATTGCTGAAATGATGCAAGTTTCTATCGGTACAGTAAAGTCGCGCCTGTTCCGTGCGAAAAAGTATTTAAAAGAGCTATTAACGCAAGATCAGTCGGTTAACGAACTCGTGATTGCGTGATAATAACAATTTTGGACTTCTCCTAGTTTAGGAGAAGTTTTTTTGTTTTACTAATAGTTTGACGCAATAGCAGATAGGGAATGTTACAGTGATGAACTCGGAGCGGGGGGAGAAGGCGTGGGAAAGAATAAACAGAAGCGCAAGCGTTTTACAAAAAAACAGAAACGGATCATATGGCTCGTGCTGGGGGTGTTTGTACTCATCTATGTCGCTGTCATTTTGTATCATACATATAAGCCATTACCAAAAGGCGTTAGTTATGAAGGTGATGTCCACTGGACAGATGATGTGGAAGTATTCACTGATCTGACATACTCAACAGATAAGAAAAAAGAAAATATGAAACATGAGCAGAATATTTTCCAGGAAGTATATTCAATGATTGATGAAGCTAATGAATTTATCGTGTTGGATTTTTTCTTAATGGATCACTATTCAGATGAAGACCTCGACTTCCCGAAGATTGCTGAAACCATCACGAGTAAGCTAGTAGAGAAAAAGAGTGAATATCCAGATATGCCAATTGTCTTTATCACGGATCCAATCAATAACGGGTATGACTCTTACGAATCGAAATGGTTTGGAAAGCTGAAAGATGCAGGGGTAGAAGTGGTGTATACCGACTTGGATCCGTTGCGTGACTCCATGCCGCTCTACTCAGGATTGTACCGGACATTATTCCGCTGGGGGGACGTTGGAGGGGAAGGATGGATACCGAACGCAATGGCGTCTGAAGCACCGAAGTTTCGTTTGGCTTCGTATGTGGAGCTACTGAATGTGAAGTCGAATCATCGGAAAATGATTGCAACGGAAAAAGCAGGACTTGTGACGTCTTCGAACCCGCATGACGCGAGTGGTTTCCATGGAAACGTTGCATTTAAAGTAACAGGGCCGATCATTAACGATATGTTGGAATCCGAAGAAGCCGTACTGAATTATACGACAGGGCAGTCTGGACAAACGCTGCCGCGTATTGAAACGGAAGAACCCGAAGACGGGGAATACGCTGTTCAATACCTAACAGAAGGTAAAATTAAAGAGGTGCTGATGGACGAACTCATCGCCTCGCAATCCGGTGACCGCATAAGGATGGGAATGTTTTTCATTGCTGAGCCAAGTGTTGTGAAGGAAGTAACGGAAGCTGCGAAACGCGGTGTCGAAGTGAAACTCATTTTAGATCCGAATGAGAACTCTTTTGGAAACCAGAAATCCGGATTACCCAATCGTCCTGTCGTACAAAAACTTGTTGAAGACAGCGATGGGGCAGTCGAAGTCCGCTGGTACAATACTGTCGTTGGCCAGTATCACACGAAGCTCGTTATGATCGAACGGGATGACAACGTGCATATTCTAAACGGATCTGCCAATTTAACAGAGCGGACACTGGATAACTATAATTTGGAGAACGATTTGTATGTCATTGCGCCGACAGACAGCGAACTTGCAAGAAAGCTGGATGCATATTTCGAACGTTTATGGACGAACAAAGATGCTCTGTTTACACTCGATATGGAAGAATATCAAAATACCTTTACGCGCCCGCAGCGTGTTATTTATGCACTGCAGGAGTGGTTGAAATTGACTTCCTATTAATTGGATATAAGATCGAGAGACGACAAAAAATCCTCTCACCTGCAATAGGTGAGAGGATTTTAGATTTCATTCATGTTCAATTGTTCATCATCAGGTAGATATATTCAAAAAGCAGCAAGCTGCTCGTTAAGTTCTGCGAGACGGTCTTCTATTTTAGCAAGGCGTGCTTCGGCTTTTTGGACAGAGTCACCATGGCCAGTGGACTCCAGTTTTTCAATATCTCCTTGGAGACTGATATAGTCCATTTTAAGTTCTGCGATTTCGGATTCGATTTGTGATTTAGTCATGTCCGTCGTCCTCCCCGTACAGTTTCCCTCAGTTTACCACATCACGAAGTGGTTTGCCGGGGACTGCACGCTTCGGATGATCCAGTAAATAACGAGCGGTTTCAAACAAAGTATCTGCCTCTTCACCAAGCGGCAAGGCAAGCTGACGGTCAATGTCTCGCTTCCGCAGCGAGTCGTGCAGCAGGGGCTCCATGATTGCGTTCAATAGGTTGGACTGCTTCACTTTGCGTCCAAGTCCTAAATGAGAGAACCCGTCGCGGTCAGTTGGGAATTGAAGCTCGGATTCGAAACTGCTTTGAGCAAGTACGATACACGGTACCCCGATGCTGGCCACGTCATAGGGCATGTAGCCTCCCCCGCAGAGCACAATGTCCGCTTCAGCAGCTAGGTCAAGAAAGTCATGAGGTGCTTTTTTAACAGTCGTATTTCTTCGGCTCAATGCCATCATTTGCAGTGTGCTCGCATCGTGTTCATAGGATTTACCGAGCAAAATCGTAACATTCAGCGGGATTTGCAGGTTCATCACATGACGGAACGCGCGGAATGTCAAGTTGCCTGGATCTTTTTCCCCGAATGCAATGAGCAGGCGTGGAGGATCGCCGAATGTTTGCTGATCCCGCTTTGCGCGTAATTCTTCGCAGCGTGGATCGGGCATGAATGTTCGAATTCCTGTTTTGAATTGATCCGTAACATCCACAGCATTTTCTCCATATAATGTTTGGATAACGAAGTCAGCGGCATGTCCGCCTTCACCGAAATCATCGAAATGTAAGATAGATGGAACGAGTTTGCAAATCGCTTCCACTTCTTCTTTCACGGTGCTGCCCGTATCGCGTATAAGAAGATCGGGTTTCAAAAAGGATACAACTTGAAGAAGGGTACGATGAGTAGCGGCCTCCATAGTCCGATACGCTGTTGGAATATCAGGCAGTGGGACATCTGTAATGAAAACAATGGTAGCTTCAGAAGACAGTTCTTCTGCAATCCTCAACGCTCTCCGTAAGGGATAGCCATTTTTTTCTTCAGTAGATGAAAGACAGAGTGCAATCAGCTTTTTGGGTTGAGTCGTAATAGGAATCATCCTTTCTATGAAGTCTCTTCACCTCCCACTCTATGAAGAGAGTACTGGACTTATGAAGAATTCTATTGAAAGGTTTTCCAAGCTGATTGGTAAGAGGGGATAAAACGGATAGTTGGAATGGGGTGGGGGGATGATCGGGTTTCGCCGAGTTATGATCATATTTCAGGGTTTATGAGCGGAAATCCAGATTTATGATCACATTTCGGGATTTATGAGCGAAAATCCAGATTTATGATCACATTCAGAGAGTTATGAGCGAAATTCTAAATTTATGGTTCTTACGCGAAAACGGGGAGTATCCCTCTAACCTATTACGTCTTCAATGATTACTTTTTGAAAATAATTACAAGTGATACAATACTCTCTTTTCCAAGACCCTAAAGCCTGCTCGACC
>JARIBI010000177.1 GCA_029257435.1 Sporosarcina sp.
TGCAAAAACAGCTGCGCGATGTTTTCGCTTTTATCAGCTGCTTAAGTGCTCAAGATGTACATGATGCAGATGCGGCAGTCTGGGTTGCGAAACGCGGTGAATTGAGTGCAAAAATGGGAGCAATTGGTACGAAGCTGGATCAGAAGCTGAAAGAGATTGACGCTGCAACTTGGGAACAGCTGATGCAGTCAGCTGAACTGAAGGAAATCGCATTCCCTCTCAGCGAAGCAAGACGTCGTGCCAAAGAATTGCTGCCACTGGATCAAGAGATTCTCATCAATGACTTAGCGGTGGATGGCTATCACGCATGGAATCAGATGTACGAAACGATCGTGGGCAATATGACTGTTACGGAAGAAGAAAAAGGAGAAACGAAGCACTATTCAATGGGGCAAGCTTCCAACAAGATGTCGAACACCGACCGAAACGTCCGTAAAAAGATGTTCGATAAAACCCAGCAAGAATGGCAGAAAAACGCTGCGTTATTCGGACAGACATTGAACCACTTGGCTGGATTCCGCCTGCAGATGTACCGTCATCGCGGATGGGATGATGTATTGCAAGAACCGCTTGAAAACAACCGGATGCAAAAAGAAACGCTCGATGCAATGTGGACAGCGATTGAGCAAAACAAAACACCATTTGTTGACTTCCTGAACAGAAAAGCGAAATTACTTGATTTGGATAAACTTAGTATCTATGACATCGGTGCTCCTCTTGGAAAAAGTGTAACGACAGTGTCATACACTGAGGCCGCCGACCGGATCATCGAGCAGTTCCAGAAATTCAGCCCTAAAATGTCCGACTTTGCGAAAATAGCATTCGAAAACCGCTGGATTGAAGCAGAAGACCGTGGCGGAAAACGCCCCGGCGGCTTTTGTACCAGTTTCCCAAACACCAAGCAGACGCGTATCTTCATGACATTTTCGGGGTCTGCTTCCAATATCGCTACACTCGCTCACGAACTTGGACACGGTTTCCACCAGCATGTCATGAATGATCTGCACATTAAAAACCAAGGATACGCTATGAACGTTGCAGAAACCGCTTCAACATTTGCTGAAATGATTCTCGCAGATGCTGCTGTGAAACAAGCCGCATCGAAAGAAGAAAAGGTAGCTTTGCTGGAAGACAAAGTACGCCGCGGCGTTACGTTTTTCATGAACATCCATGCCCGCTTCCTCTTCGAAACAGAATTTTACAAAGAACGAAAAGACGGCATGGTCCCTGTGGAAAAGCTTAATCAGTTGATGGTTACCGCACAAAAAGAAGCGTACTGTGACGCGCTTGACGAATACGATCCGATGTTTTGGGCATCAAAACTGCACTTTCACAAAACGGGAACACCTTTCTACAATTTCCCATACACATTCGGCTACTTATTCAGCCTCGGTATCTACGCACATGCGCTGGAGCAAGGAAGCGGATTCGAAAACGAGTATATCGCCCTTTTGCAAGATACCGGCCGTATGACTGTGGAAGAACTTGCCCAGAAACACTTAGGTGTTGATTTGACAAAGCCGGACTTCTGGGAAAAAGCGCTTCAACTGTGTGTGAATGATGTGAATGAATTTATGAAATTGACGGAGTAATAAATTAGTTGAAGAATCTTTTTGAATTATACTCAAAAAGATTGTACAAAATAGCGGTCTGGGGATTGATGAAATTCCCAGACCGCTATTTTTTGTTCACTACCGTTATCAATCAGTTACGCATAATAATATAAACCAAATACACAACATAAGAAACAGCCAGCATCAAACCCTCACGCTTCCCAATCCTGTATCCAGTCCTTGCGAAAAGTAACAACACCAGCGTCAGTACAATCATAAGGACAACATCGATAAAGATTTTACTGTCCACCGCGATCGGTGTGATGGTCGATGTGGCTCCGAGAACAAACAGGATATTAAAAATATTGCTTCCTACGATGTTCCCTAGTGCGATTTCACTTTCTTTCTTCATCGCCGCTGCTATAGACGTTACAAGTTCGGGGAGTGACGTACCGATTGCGATAATCGTAAGACCGACCAACGTTTCACTCATGCCAAGTGAATACGCGATCTTTGTCCCATTATCAACGACTAAATCCCCTCCGAAAATAATCGCAACAAGCCCTGCTAACGTAATTACAATATTCTTCCCCCAGCTGATGTCCAAGTACTCTGGGTTCGGTGCAGCATTCTTCCGGCTTTTCAGGCCAACTTCAATCACGTAATACATAAAAATCGCAAGGAATAGCAAAAGAATAATGCCATCACCGCGAGTAAGCAAATTACTGCCGAAACCATGCAGTGCGAGGTCACTCATCAAAACAAACAGGACGATACTAGCAAGCAGCGTGAATGGAATTTCTTTCTTGATCGTCTCACTTTGAACTTTCAAAGGAAAAACGAATGCGGCCAACCCGACAACAACGGAAATATTAAAAATGTTGCTACCCACTACGTTACCCACTGCAACATCTGCGTTTCCGCCGAATGCTGCGATAATACTGACAGTCGCTTCCGGTGAACTTGTTCCGAATGATACAATCGTTAA
>JARIBI010000032.1 GCA_029257435.1 Sporosarcina sp.
TTTTTTGTGGGCTCCATGCGGAACGAAAGTCTGGCTGACGAGTACTCTGGAAGACGGGAAAACGTTTTCGGATAAAGAAGTGAAAGATGAAAAGAAACAGCCTGAAGCGCTTCGCGTGACGACGATGAAATATAAAGCGGACGGGGCAGGTTTTGTAAAAGATGACCGTCATTCGCAAATCGGCTGTCTGCAAATTGAAAGCGGAGAAATTACCGCATTCACAGAGGAGCCTTTCCATCATTCGTTAGAAGCGGTGTCGCATTGCGGGAAGAAATTAGTAATGGGCGTGAATCGGGCAGAGAACAAAGATTTCGACTTCCGTCAGCCGTTGGTACTAGTTGATGTCGAAACGAAAGAAGAAACAATGCTTGTCGATGAAGAAGGCTATTTTGGCGGTGCAGCGTTCTCATTAGATGATCGCTATATCGCTTATGGCGGATCGGACCGGACGTTTGAAAATGCGACTCACCCTGGATTATACGTCTATGATTGTGAAAACAAGACGACGATTAATTTGACAGAAGCACTTGACGCACCGGTGGGAGATGCGGTCGTTGCGGATCATCAACAGGGTCCAAATCCGCCTGAAGCAGTTTGGACGGAAGGTAATTATTTGTATTTCCAAGTGACGACGATGGGAGATGTCCGATTGTACTTCGCAGATTTGGAAGGCAGTTTGTATCCAGCCTCCGCTGAGTCAGAACATGTCTACGATTACGATATCGCTGAAAATGGTCAGTTCGCACTTGCTGCGATTAGTAACCCAGTGAACCCAGGCGAATTGTATCGTCTAGATATTTCGACAGGTGAACATCAAGTTTTGACTTCATTCAATGAAGACTATGTAAAAGATAAGAATCTTGTACAGCCGGAAACGGTGCAGCTGGAAGGCGCTGGCGGTTTCGATGTACACGGATGGCTCATGAAACCTGCGAACTATGAGGAAGGATCCAAGGTTCCGCTTGTCGTGAACATTCATGGCGGGCCTCATGCGATGTACGGAAATTCGTTCTTCCACGAAATGCAAGTACTGGCGGCGCAAGGGTGGGGCGTGTTATACATCAACCCGCGTGGCAGTCATGGCTACAGCCAAGCATTCGTTGATGCGGTACGCGGCGATTATGGCGGTGGCGATTATCAGGACATTATGGATGCGCTTGACGATGTTCTTGAACATCACGAATGGATTGATCAGGACAAGCTTGGCGTGACGGGCGGCAGCTATGGCGGCTTCATGACGAACTGGATTGTTGGCCACACCGATCGATTCAAAGCAGCTGTTACCCAGCGTTCCATTTCCAGCTGGATCAGTTTCTTCGGAGTATCGGATATCGGGTATTACTTCAGTGACTGGCAGATTAAAGCGGATATGACGGATGTCGACACGCTGTGGAAGCATTCGCCGCTGAAATATGCTGAAAATGTGAAAACACCGCTGCTTATTCTTCATTCCGAAAATGACTTGCGCTGCCCGATTGAACAGGCGGAGCAGCTGTACATTACATTGAATAGCATGAAGAAGGAAACCGAATTCGTCCGGTTCCCAGAATCGGACCATAACTTGTCCCGCACAGGAAAACCAAACTTGCGCATCACGCGCTTGAACGAGTTGACGGGCTGGTTCGTAAAGTATTTGTGACATAAGGAAAACGCCTGTCCCGGGGGAAGGGACAGGCGTTTTTGGTGAGGAGGGATTAGGGGTTATCGTGAGCAGCAAGAGCCTGTTTCTGGTTCAAATGGGGCTGGTGCTGGTGCACATCCTTTAAGCACAATTCCTGCGTTGATTTTAGCTACGATTGATTGTTCAAGACAGCAAGCATGTTTCAAAACAGCAGCGACTTTTTCGTCGAAGTTGATATAGTCGTCAGCGTCTTTGTTAGTAGATGGAAGGTCGTTGAAGTCTTTCATCTTTCTCTTTTCTTCTTTCAAGATTCCAGCCAAGACAATCTCAGTGTAGAGAGCAGAGAGGATAACGAAAGTACCGACGTCGTAACCTCCACGTTCCACTGCATCTGCAGCACTTTGAAGTTCGTTCATTACGCGTTGTGAGTGTTCCATGTTTATTCACCTCCTTTAAATGGGATGCGTCCGGACACATCTAGTATATGCCGCTTGTTTTGCGAGAGTTGGACAACCGTCCGTGGGACAATTCTTTCAACGTGTTGTGGATGTGTGATTTGCTAGATATACCGGGGGAGTAAGGTTGTTCGAGTCCGTCCATTACTAGTATATGCCGCTTGTTCTGTGAGAGTTGGACAACCGTCCGTGGACAATCTTCTCAATGTGTCGTGGATGTGAGTTCAATCGACATTGCTGGGATGGG
>JARIBI010000136.1 GCA_029257435.1 Sporosarcina sp.
ATCCACCGCTAAGTCATTGATGAGAATCTCTTGATCCAGTGGCAGCAATTCTTTGGCACGACGTCTTGCTTCGCTGAGAGGGAATGCGATTTCCTTCAGTTCAGCTGACTGCATCAGCTGTTCCCAGGTTGCATCGTCAATCTCTTTCAGTTTCTGGTCCAGCTTCGTACCAATTGTTCCCATTTTTGCACTCAATTCACCGCGTTTCGCAACCCAGACTGCCGCATCTGCATCATGTACATCTTGAGCACTTAAGCAGCTGATAAAAGCGAAAACATCGCGCAGCTGTTTTTGCACAGGCGACAATTGATCGGTGATTGCAACTAATTCAGCTGCAGAAGCACGCTTGGGTGCAAAGTGTTCAATCTGTTCATCCATTCGTGAGAAGTCTTTCGTCAGTCCTGAGAAGGTCGTTTCTAAGCTTTCGGATTGACTGCCTCCAGCGAAAATGGAGTCTAAATCCCAAGACGGGACGTATTCTTTTGTGTGCGTCATTCAAATCTCTCCCTTTTGAAAGCATATTCTAATTATAAGGAGAAGTCTGATAGAATGCGAAGGTGTTAGCTTGGAATAGCTGGTGATGTAAAAAATGTACTGAAATAAATGAACAAAGAAGACCAATCTTCCGAGTAAGGCTGTACATGGGAAGATCGGCTTTGGCTCTCTATAGAGCTTGTAAGAAACTGATGATGACCTCATGACTCACGAGTAAATTGCCTCAACAATGGAAACAATAAAAAATAAAAAAGGCAAAGCGCTGACGACTAGCCCGATTTTTACGGTCTTTTTCACAAAGGAGAGAACGGCACCTATTAACCAGACTGGAATAGGGAGCAGCCAAAGCGGGGCAGTAAACATACTGTCAGTAAAGTTTTCCCCAAGCCCGCCTACAGCTAGAAAGCCGGAAAACAGTATGACGATGAAACCTGTTACAAAGATGTGTATCGCTCGATAAACTTGAAAGACGATTTTGATTTCCTCCAATCACTAGTATTGTTATTTTATGAGTTAATGCTTTTTAAGTTTCCCTGGACATATTG
>JARIBI010000092.1 GCA_029257435.1 Sporosarcina sp.
AAACACAATCCACCTAGCCGCCCACTTCCGCGCATCACAACTATAATCCCCACACTATCCAATCTCGCGACCAGTCAAGCACTTCCCAAAGAATAAAAAACTCCCCCCTGCAGCCAACCAGCCGCAGGGGGGAGTTCCAATTTTCATTTAAAACAACAAGTGTGCAACGCCTGCTACGATTGGTAGCGCGATGATTGTACGAAGTAAGAAAATTACAATCAAATCCCAGATGTTGACGGGAATCTTAGTTCCGAGTATCAACCCGCCGACTTCAGATAGGTAGATAAGCTGAACGACAGAGACGGTCGCCACTGTGAAAAGGGTAATCGGATCAGAAATCATACCGTCTGCAAGAAGAGCAGGCAAGAACATATCTGTAATCCCGACAACCATCAGCGAACCGGCTTCCGCTGCTTCGGGGATATGAAGCAAGTTCAAGTATGGGACAAATGGCTTCCCGAGAATCGTAAATAGACTCGTATACTCTGCAAGCATCGTTGCTATGGTACCAAACGCCATAACGATTGGAGCTACGCCAATCCACATATCCAGAACGTTCCGGAATCCGGCGCCGGCGATTTTACGGGGTGAACGGTTTTTATCTGCAGTTGCAAGTGCGTTTTCAATCCCATGAGAGAAGACATTATACCCTTCAGGCAGGCTTTCTTCTGTTCCTGTCTGAGGCGTACCATCTATGAACTCATCCGGCTTCTTCGAAAGCGGATAAATTCTTGGCATAATAAGTCCCAATACAAGACCAACCACTGCAACTGTTGCGTAAAACGGAACGAAGTAGTCTTCAAGACCAACCGTTCTAATAATAACAAGAGAGAAGGTAATGGAAACAATCGAAAACGTTGTAGCAATTACAGCTGCTTCACGTTTCGTATAATGTCCATCTTCATATTGCTTACTCGTCAACAGGACACCAATCGTCCCGTCTCCAACCCAAGACGTCAACGCGTCAATGGAAGATCGTCCAGGAAGTTTGAACAATGGGCGCATCACTTTCACCATCATTGTTCCGAAAAACTCAAGCAATCCAAAATTCAAAAGAAGCGGCAGGAACAATCCTGCAAATAGGAAAATCGTAAATAGGAATGAAACCAAACCATCAGGAGAGAGCAGTAAACCTCCCGTGTTTTCACTCCAAATCGCTTCAGGTCCGAGCTTGAATGTTACCATTACTGCGAAAATCGCACCGACTACACGAGTCAGTGTCCAAAATGGTGTCACTTTAAATAAGGTTTGCACAAAAGTGGGTTTTGCTGTTCGATCTGCCGAAACAAATAAGAATAATACGGATCCAACTGCAGAAATGATAATAAGCACCATTGCTGCGAAAGGCATCGCAGGTTCTATAAACCCAGAAAGTTTATCTGCAAGGACTGCAATCGGAACTTTCCAGCCGTCACCGATCTTAAGTGGAATCATGAACAAGATGACTCCGATAATAGATGGAACTAAAAACAATAACCAGTTGGATAACGACGCTTTTTTCATGGATGAGCTCCTTCGTAAATAATAATGCATACTATGTATATTTATTCATTTTAATGAATGAATACCAAAAAGTAAACTAGAATTTTTCTCCAAAGCCCTATATGTATACCCGGATTCACTAGCTAGAAAACTAGTGAACCGAGATCTGCCGCATTGAAAGCGGTTTCCTTACTTAAAGGAATATGTGTAGAAATGTTCTGTCTTTAACCATTTTAACGCATCAGGATCCTGCGCGTCTAGACGTTTTTGCATATCTTCCATCATCCAAACGGTTTGGGATGCATGAGCATTCATTGCACCGAGCTTTTTCTCTGTCACGCCAGACACATCATGATGGACATCCGGATGCCCAATTTGCTCAACAGTGTTATTGTCGAACGCAATCGTGTACAGTTTCGGACGCTCGGATTCTGTCATCCTGCGCACCGCTTCCACAACTGCACGACCTGTAGCATCATGATCTGGATGCACGGATAAACCTGGATAGAAGGAGATAAGCAATGAAGGATTCAATTCTTCAATCAAATCTGCAACAAGCTTCACCATTTTTTCATCATCCTCAAACTCTACAGTCTTGTCGCGAAGACCCATCATGCGTAAATCCGTTAGTCCCATCGCGTCCGCAGAGGCTTGAAGTTCTTTTTTGCGGATCATTGGCAGCGTTTCGCGGTTGGCAAATGGCGGATTCCCGAGATTCCGTCCCATTTCACCCAGTGTTAAACAAGCGTATGTCACAGGGACGCCCATTTCGATATAAGTTGAAATTGTTCCCGAAACACCGAAGGCTTCATCATCCGGGTGCGGGAAAATGACTAATACATGACGTTCTTTTTCCATCTCTATTGGTCCTCCTTCTATTAATACGTAAACGGAGTTTCGCTGATTTCGAGGGCTACGGCCAATTTACCATCTGGACCAAGACCCGCCATTAGCAGACGTCCGTGTTCATCCAATTCATAGTGTGTAATTCCTTGTGCGTAAATCCACCCTGAAGGCAGTTTCAACCCGATGCGGTGAGGGGAGTCGCCCGCCACTTTTCCAAGTTCATAATTCACGACAATATTTCGGATGAACGCACCTGCGTTAAAGAATCCTTCTTGAAAATGCGCAGCATAAGAGCCGTTTGTCGTCTCCAAATGAATGTAAACATCTTTGCCCGCAAAGGAATCGATCAAGCGTTGCAGCTGATCTTGTTGTACAAGTTCCACATGTCTTCCTCCTCTGGCTGTTTTTTTACTCTGCATTCAATTATATCCGGAAATCGAAGCAATTGCGATTATGCCGTTTCAACTGAAAAAAGGCACGGAAGGATTAACTCCTCCAGTGCCTTTGGTTCTTAAACTTCAGTTGTTGTAATTTCAGGTCCGCCAAAACGGCTTTGAGCGCCGTGCATGACGGGTCCTACATACTCGTTCAACTTCCATCCGTTTGCGATGGCAGCAGCAACGAACGCTTTTGCTTCAATTACAGCATCCTTAATTTCTTTTCCATTTGCCAAGTTTGCTGTAATCGCAGCTGCGAACGTACATCCAGCTCCATGGTTATAGTGGGTATCCGTTTTTTCGGATTCCAATAAAAGATGCGTCTTTCCGTCATAAAACAAGTCCGCTGCTTTATCGTGCTGCAGCTGTTTGCCGCCTTTAATGACAACATTACGAGCACCAAGTGAATGGATCTTCTCAGCTGTCGCTTTCATTTGCTCAATCGTGCCGGGGGTCTTCATGCCAGCCAGCTGTCCAGCTTCAAACAGGTTTGGTGTCACAATCTCAGCACGCGGAAGCAAGTATTCAATCATCGCGTCGACAGTTCCAGGATTTAAGACATCATCCTCCCCTTTACAGACCATAACGGGGTCAATGACTACGTGTGCAAGCTCTGATTCTGCAATGGCTTCACCTGCAGTTTGAATGACTTCTTCGGTACTTAACATGCCTGTTTTAATGGCATCGATTCCAGTAGAAAGGGCAGTTTTGATCTGCGCTTTGACGACATCGATGGGAAGGGAGTAGACATTATGGCTCCAATACTTGTCCGGATCCATTGTGACGACAACTGTTAATGCAGTCATGCCATATGTACCGAGTTCTTGGAAAGTTTTAAGGTCCGCTTGTATACCGGCGCCTCCAGATGTATCTGAGCCTGCAATTGTCAAAGTCTTTTTTAACGTCATTATAGAGGACTCCTTTATGAATAGGGTATACTTAAGTGTACTCAATCAGAAAAGCAAAAACAAATTGTGCGAATTATGCTCGTGCCAGCTTGAGGAGGATGAATCCAAGGCCGACTCCTGTGACTAAACAGATTGCGCTTCCTACATAATGACCGCCTTGTGCGAGACCGATAGTCAGGGCAATTAGAAACAATACGGCGATGCCGAAGATGCCGTAAAAGAACAGCATGCCCGCACTTTTAGAGGACTCGGAATACGACTCCCCATCTTTTGCAGCAGCTGCAATACGCTTTACTTTTTCACGAATTGGAACATTGGACACCGCAATCCCTCCTATGCGCCATCATACCATGACAGAATACTTGTCTGCACGGGAACTTTCACGCAAACTGAACACACTGATTCAGGCTGCTTTTTATGACTAGAATGAAAGACAAATAGCTGGAATCGATGCGGAAAAGGAGGACTGACATGAAACAGGACAACAACTCGAATGACGAACGGAAACTGAAAGAAATCGAGAAACTACTGAAAGAGTTAAAAGCATCGGATAAGGAAAGTGCAGTTACGGTGGAAGAAGCCTATGGCCGCCCCAGAAAGAAGCGCAGAAGTTTATGGCACATTCTAACGCTGTTCTTTTCACTTTGGCGCAAATCCTTTCTCATTCTCGCGTTACTCGTAATTTTGCTCATCGCATCACTGCCGTTCATTGCGGTCTATCTATTGAAGCAAGGAAGTACATATACGGAACAGAAAACTAGTTTCCTTGAGCAAATCCAGGATTTGAACGAAATGGCAACTGCAGAAGCATACACAAAAGTTATTATCGAACGCCAAGATAACCAGTTGTTCGGACAAAGTATCGGTCTCAATCTGCCGGGCACTAAGCGTCAGCTGCTTGTCGTCATACCGGGAGCTATCAAGGCCGGCGTGGATTTATCGACACTAAGCAAGAAGGACCTGGATATTAATGAGGCCAATAAAAGCGCAACGCTTACCTTGCCGAAACCGGAATTCCTGGGAGGTGCTGAAATCTTCTTTGACCAAGTTGAAGTGTACTCGTTTGAAGGGGTATTCAGAGAGAAAGCCGACATCGAAGAAGCATACGACCTCGCAGAAGAAGCGAAGAAACTAATTCGTGAAGAAAGCGCTGGACAGGGTGTACTGGAAACCGCAGAAAAAAATGCAGAACAGACACTGCGTGAAATGTTTTCGCTCGCAGGATACGATGTGACCATCCAGTTTGAGGAGTGATGAATTGAAACCACAGTTTGGAAGTCAATGGGACGATGTGCTGCAGGACGCGTTTGAAACGCCATCCTATACGCAGTTACGTGAATTCTTGAAGATAGAATACGATGAGCAACTCATTTATCCCAAAATGGATCATATATGGAATGCTTTTAGAAAGACCCCTTATGAATCGGTGAAAGTAGTGATTTTAGGCCAAGATCCTTACCACGGTCTTGGACAAGCCCATGGATTGAGCTTCTCGGTTCAGCCCGACGTGAAAATACCGCCGAGTCTGCGGAACATATTTAAAGAACTCGCCAGTGATATTGGTTGTTCTATTCCGGAATCAGGCTCATTGCTGGGATGGGCGGAGCAAGGTGTGCTTTTGATGAACACTGTGTTGACGGTGCGCGAGGGTGAAGCACATTCACATCGCAAGCAAGGGTGGGAGACGTTCACAGATGAAGTGATTCGGAAGCTTTCAGACCGCGACAAGCCGATTGTTTTCGTTCTCTGGGGGCGTCCGGCACAGGAGAAAAAGCGACTCATCGATTTGACAAAGCATGTTACCATTGAGTCAGTACATCCAAGTCCGCTCAGTGCAAATCGCGGATTCTTCGGCTCGCGTCCGTTTTCGCAGACGAACGAACAGCTGTCATCTTGGGGAGAATCTGAAATTGACTGGTGCAAGACAGAGCAGCAGGGATTAAGTTAACATTAAATGAAGGAAGGTGGCCGCTGTTATGGCTGTGAATTGTTTTCAATGCTGTCATTTTTACGTGACGTGGGATCCAAAGCACCCGCGTGGTTGCAAAGCGTATGGATTTAAAACGCGTGAGCTGCCTTCTGCAGTGGTTTTGCGTTCTTCAGGTATGGAATGCATGAAGTTCGAACCGAAGAAAGGAAGCGGTGGCGCATGATTACAACGAATCGTGTTTTGGAAGAAATGCAACGGCAGCTGACAAATGCAAAAATGACGTCAGATGAAGCGACGATGCGTGAATCCATCACAGCAATGCAGTCGCTGTGCGGGTTAATTCTAGGAGAGACGCCCCAGCGGGTGCCATCTTCTGAAGACAAGCTGCAATTTTTGTCTGGAAATTCTGCAGTAACGGCAGCTTCTCCGATGAAACTGTCTCCAGCGAAGGAAACGGTTTCCACTCCAGTTCAACCTGGACTTGAAGGCAAAGTATTAGATGAAAAAGATGCAAATGGCGGTTCGCTGTTTGACTTTTAATGTAAATCACTCGGAAAGAAGGAAGAAATCATGCCATTTTTCATTATCGCAGGTGCAGTGAACGGTGCGATTGCGGTCGCGCTCGGAGCTTTCGGCGCGCACGCGCTAGCTGACAAATTATCTGCACATTACTTAGACGTTTGGGAGAAGGCCGTTCATTATCAAATGTTCCATGCGATTGCATTACTCGCAATCGGAATTTTGATGAGTCCTGCACTCTTTGGTTCATCGACGGCCTTATCATGGGCAGGCTATCTCTTGTTAGCGGGAATCATCATTTTCTCCGGCAGCCTGTATGTGTTGAGCTTATCTGGAATCGGCATTTTGGGTGCAATTACACCGATTGGCGGCGTTGCATTCATCGCTGGTTGGATTATGCTCATTGTAGCGGCTTCGAAGTTTGGGAATTAATCAACTAAAAACACCTGCACCGTCTCTCAAATAGAGGCGGTGCAGGTGTTTTTTGTCACGGTCGCTGAGGGAAGTAATTGAGCTCTTCGTTGAACTCGGCATAATCAAAGTAAATCATTGGGAAGAGGAACCGTTTTCCAGTACTTTGCTCACTCAAAATCACATGGTCTCGGCCGGCAGCTTCAACCATGCCTGTAACAGCTTTTACATTCGTGCCGGCCTCCATTGCATTTTCGAACGAAAAGTGGAACGTCCCGACTTTCCCGCGGTTGAGCCGTAAAATATTCTCGATGTAGGATTCTTCACGAAATGCGCCAGCGGGTGCACGCCCGCTCGGAATGGTGACTGGGGGCGGAACGTTTTGTTGTTGTTGCTGAGGTGGATAGGCAAATTGCGGTTGCTGCTGGTAGTTCGGTGACCATTGATATTGAACCATGCTGTCATCCTTTCAAAGTTAAATGTTTGGGCAGTCTTGTTCGGTTGGCGAGAAGAAACAGTGTGCTTTGTAACGTCCGGTATTGTATTGACCGTACCATTGCTCCGGACAATCCCCAGCAGGCATGAAAAACCAGAGAGACCGTTCGGCGGGTCTGAACCGTTCGCCGTTTACCGTTCGCCGTGCCAATTTGCGATCAACTTCGCGTGCGCGTTGATAAAAGTAGCCTTTCATCGTAGCTTCAAAGCCGCCGGGACGTTGAAATACCATATCTTCCAAGTTTCGAATATCCGTAAAATCGAGGCAGTCCGATCGCACTCGATTCACGCCGACATTGCCGACCATCAGCATACCGAGCTGACCTTCGCCTTCCGCTTCCGCACGCATCAAGCGTGCCAGCAAATCGATATGCTTATTCGTCGTCTTAATCACCGCCACACGATAACCCCCTCACACGTATCCTATGAACGAGCAAGAGGAAACATACCAAGTAGTGTGAGAGGGGAATGAATATCTTATAGATGCTTACTGCATCTATGGAAGCGCTCATAAAGTGAGAAAAGAGATCATAACCCAGGAGAACCGCTCATAAAGTGATAAAAGTGATCATAACCCAGGAGAAGCGCTCATAAACTGGGAAAAGTGATCATAACCCAGGAGAACCGCTCATAAACTGGGAAAAGTGATCATAACCCTGGAGAACCGCTCATAAACTGAGAAAAGTGATCATAAATCACAAAAAGGCTTCAAAATATCCCATCTATTTCTCAGAAACGAACCCATTCCAACAAGACCCTGAAAAAAATAAGCGAAGCGCCAACAAATCAGGCCCTTACAAGGTTTTAAGCACAACTCATTATGAAATATAAAAGCTCTGAAGCGGGGACGTGCTAATCAAACTTCAAGTTTGGCCCAGGAAAATAGCTCATATTGCGATCTTGGCAAAATCTATTCCAATTACTATGTAAACTAGCTATACTCAATGAAAATGAAGGGAAGGGTGCCAATGCTTTATAAACAACGGACAAAACCGAAGCAGTTAGAGGGACTTCAATCACTCGCAAGGAGATTGTCTCCCGCGCACGAAAAGTACCGATTCATCCAAGAAGAATTATATAAAGTACGTGCTGGATTCGGGGGCGAGCAGGAATACGACCGCTGTATGAAAGAAGTCCATACCGACTTTCCGCATGCAATCCTGCATGACGTCAGTCTTCAGCAAAATGGAGTGCAATTTCAAATCGATTCAGTGTTCATTGCTCCCGATCGAATCATTATTACTGAAGTTAAGAATGTTGCGGATAAAATCATAGTCAAAGCGAATCCAACACAATTTCTAAAAGAATCACAAGCGGGCTCGCGTGCTGTTTTTAGAAATCCAATTGCCGAAGTTGAACGCAAAATCCATTTTTTAAAAGGTTGGTTACACGAAAAGAACATTCAGTTACCGGTAACTGGACTCATCACATTTGCCCACAACAACGAAATCTTCATCGAAGAACCACTAACAATGCCAATCCTGCCGAATTACGAAGCGCCTGCCTTTTTCAGGGAATTACCTCTCGAGTCATCCATACTATCCAAACAAGATATCTACAAACTTGCACACACATTCCTATCCAGTCATCAAGAATACAATCCATTTCCATTAACTTCGCGGTATGGAATTCATCCAGATGAATTAAAAAATGGAGTCCTGTGTGACAATTGCTCCTATGAACAGGCAATCGTGCGTGAAGGAAACACATGGAGCTGTCCTTTTTGCGGACATAGAAGCCGGGCACCTTATGAGCAAGCCATTAAGGAGTATTTCATGCTGATTGGGAACTCGCTGACCAATCGCGAGTTTTGCGGATTTACAGGGTTGACGTGCCGCCATACAGCAAAACGGCTGCTGTCCAGTCCGACACTTCAAAAGGCAGGAACACGAAAAGCAACAACTTATACGCTCGCCAGGGAAAACCAATATTGATTTGCTGCGCTTCGCCTTGCGAAGCGTTTTTTTGATGCGGTTACTTGAATGAATATTGAGTTTGTATCGATAAATCTATGTGTCTGTTGGTGGCTTTATTGCAGTAGGAGTGGATAGTGATCATAACCCAAGTCACCCCCGCTCATAACTCCCAAAAAATGATCATAACCCCAGCAACCCACCCTTAAATCACGAAACTACTCCAAAACACAAAAAAGCCGCACCAGGATCACTCCCGAGTACGGCTTAAACGAACTTCTGCATCACACCGTGAAGAAATCGGCGCGTGTCTCGTCCTGTAAAATGGTTCCAACGAAGAACTCGCCAAACTCGCTGTAGCGTGCACTCACTTCGTCAAAACGCATTTCATAGATTAACTTCTTAAACTGAAGCACGTCATCTGCGAACAGAGTAACGCCCCACTCGTGGTCGTCGAAACCGACTGAACCAGAAATGATTTGCTTCACTTTTCCAGCATAGCTGCGACCGATTAAGCCGTGGCTGCGCATCATTTCTTTACGAACATCCATGTCGAGCATGTACCAGTTGACATCGCCTTCGCGCTTCTTGTCCATAGGGTAGAAGCAAACGTATTGGCTGCGTGGAAGTTCAGGATACAAACGTCCGCGAACGTATGGATTTTGATATGGATCTTCATCTGAATCTCCACCCGCCAAGTAGTTGGAAAGTTCCACTACTGACACGTAAGAATACGCAGGAAGCGTGAAGTCTGCGATCGAAAGTTTGTTGAATTCCGCTTCAAGCTGTTGCAATTCGTCCATCGTTGGACGCAACGTCATGAGCATGAAATCCGCCTTTTGACCGACGATTGTATAAAATGCATGGCTGCCTGTTTTGTTTTCATCCGCTTTATTCAGCTTATCTAGAAACGCGACGAACTCGTCAACCGCGTGCTGGCGCTCTTCTTTGGAAATGAGTTTCCAAGAGGTCCAGTCCATTGTGCGGAAGTCGTGTAATACATACCAGCCATCCAGCGTCTGTGCTGCTTCAATCATGTGAAATCGAACTCCTTTAAATTGAGATTCGTACGGGTGGACGAAGAATTATCTCCGAGGCAGCCGTTCTTTTCTCAGTGTACCATAACGGGCAACTTCAATTCAGCCGTGACACCGGTTGTCATGAATTCGACACTCGGAAGCGAGTGGAAGAGGAACGGCTTGTAGTGTAAACTGAGTGTAATCAAACCTAAAACTTTTACACACAGGAGTCTGCTTATGTCAGCAATTGAATCGTATTTATCCATCCCGACTTGGCGTTATATAGATGAATCCCTATCGGCTAAAAGTCGTTCCGCATTAGAATCCTTCGCAGCAGACGATACCCTTTGTCAGCTGGTCGGCCAGCAGCAAAGTGCACCCGCCGTCAGAACATGGGTCCACGATAACACAATTGTACTCGGTGTCCAGGATCATCGGCTTCCGCATTTAGAACGCGCATTACCGGCAATCCACGAGGCGGGATACAAAACCATCGTCCGAAATTCGGGCGGGCTCGCGGTCGTACTCGACAGTGGAGTGCTCAATATTTCTATCGTATTATCCGAACAGAGCGGTTCCATCGATATCTCCGTCGGGTATGACGTCATGCTGGAATTTATCCGCATGCTGTTCCCTGAAGCTAGTGACCGCATCGAAGCCTATGAAATCGTAGGATCGTATTGTCCGGGAAGTTATGATCTTAGCATCGACGGGAAGAAGTTCGCGGGCATTTCCCAGCGCAGGTTACGGCAAGGTGTCGCCGTGCAAGTCTATCTATGTATTGAAGGCAGCGGCAGCGAACGGGCAGCACTCGTCCAAGGTTTATATGAAACGGGCCTTGGCGGAGAGACAACGAAATTTGCTTATCCTGTCATTCAACCAGAAACAATGGCTTCCTTATCCGAACTGCTCGACCAGCCGCTTACTGTCCAAGACGTTAATCTCCAAATCCAAAAGCAGTTGAACTTGCTCGCAGATAATGTGCAGTCTGGCGGTTTCCGCGACGAGGAAATGGAGCTTTATGCGTTCTATTTGAATCGTGTGGTTGAACGGAATGCGAAAATGATAGGTAAAGCGTAATGAAAATATAAAAGAACCGCCTATTCAATGAATAGGCGGTTCTTTTGAGATTAGATTTCCGTTTTGCTCCATTTTGAAAGCCGGTGCAGTATGCTCGCCCTCTTCGTTCAATGTGACCAGACGGCGTGCGCGGTTCATGATTTCAACAAATTGCTCATAATCATCCCGGATTGTCCGGTTATCTTTTTTCAGACGCTCTATCTTATTTTCAAGCTCAGCCACGCGGGCTTGGGCGGTTTTTGCGGTTTGCTGCCAACGAAGCGCGTCATTATTTGTACCGCCTGAGTGGTGCATGCGAATGAGGAATGCGATCACCGTGTCCATGGAAAGGGCAGACAGCGGGACGGATGCTGCACGTTGTTCTTCTTCATTCGTCTGGACGGAATAAAGCGGAGTCGCACGACGTTTGAAATCTGAACCTAGCACTCGCAATGCTTGTTTGCGTTCTTTCTTCGCTTGTGACAATTCTTTCTCGTAGTCTTGTCTTACCACGGCGTTCCAGCGAAACCCGCATGCCGCTGCAGTTCGATTCAGCGCATCTCCAACTTCTTCAAATGCACTCAACTGTGTGCTGCCTTCACGAACGTGACGGAGTACCGTCTCTGCCAATAGTGTATCGTTTTCTTCTAACCATGCATCTTGTCTAATTTTAACCATCTCCAATGCCTCCCATAATTCGTTCTCTCTTTCTACTGACATTATGGACAGCTCGTAAGATTTTTATACAGAACAAAAGATTGATACTTTCATTCTTTTTTTGAATGTGCCATTTGCCGCTGTCGAACGTGCTGATTTTTGGTATACTGAAGAAACGTTGAACGGAGGTGCGATATGTCGTACGAGCATGAGAAACTGACAGAAGAAAAGGTGTTCAAAGACCCGGTACACCGCTATATTCACGTGAGGGATCGCGTCATCTGGGATGTCATCGGCACCCGGGAATTTCAGCGGCTGCGCAGAATCCGGCAGCTCGGCACAACGTATCTCGTATTCCACGGAGCGGAGCACAGCCGATTCCAGCACTCGCTCGGCGTCTATGAAATTGTCCGCCGCATCATCGACAGCGGTTTCGGAGGACGTCCTGAATGGAATGAGGATGAACGACTGGTTGCACTGTGCGCAGCACTCCTTCACGACCTCGGCCATGGACCGTTTTCACATGCATTTGAGAAAGTTTTTGACTTGGACCACGAAAAGTTCACCCAAGCGATTTTATTAGGAGACACGGAAGTGAATGCCGTGCTCAGCCGCGTAAGCCCGGAGTTTCCTCAGCGTGTCGCGGATGTCGTGGGCAAAACATACAAGGACAAGCTCGTGATCAGCCTGATCTCCAGCCAAATTGACGCAGACCGTATGGATTACTTACAGCGAGACGCTTATTATACAGGCGTTCAGTACGGTCACTTCGACATGGAGCGGATTTTACGTGTCATGCGTCCTGCTGAAGAACAAGTCGTCATCAAATCGAGCGGCATGCACGCCGTCGAAGACTACATCATGAGCCGCTACCAAATGTACTGGCAAGTGTATTTCCACCCTGTTTCGCGCAGTGCAGAAGTGATTCTCATCAAGATACTGCATCGCGCAAAAGCACTGTATAAGGATGGCTATCGCTTCCAGCAAGAACCCGGACCATTCAGTTCTTTTTTCGATAAAACCATCACGCTTGAAGACTATATTTCTCTAGACGAAGGTGTCCTATTTACATATTTCCAGCTATGGATGAAAGAGAAGGACCCGATTCTATCTGATTTATGCCGCCGGTTCATTAATCGTAAGCTATTTCAATATGCCGAGTTCGATCCTGCGAAAGAGTATCGTAAAATCGGACAGCTCGATGCGTTGTTCAAAGAAGCAGGCATTGATCCCGAATATTATTTAGTCACGGATTCTTCGTCCGACTTGCCGTACGATTTTTATCGTCCAGGAGAAGAAAACGAACGCGTTCCAATCTATTTACAACTTCCAAATGGGGAGTTGAGCGAACTGTCACGGTCATCCGATATCGTCGATGCCATTTCCGGCAAACGCCGTACGGACCACAAAATCTATTTCCCTGAAGACATACTTGAAGCAGGACAAGAGGACAATCCTCTATATAAAGAAATTTTACAGCTAGTAAGAGGCTAGAAAGGAGCGTGCGCAATGCTTGCGGAACACGCGAAAATCGTTCAAATGATTTCCCTGGCGGATGAAGTGAATGGCAGAAAAAAGCTGCAGAAGATGGTCTATATATTAAAAAAGATGGCATTTCCTTTCGTAGAAAAATACGAACTGCACATGTACGGCCCCTATTCAGAGGAGCTGACACTGCGCGTTGAAGAGTTGTGTGAAATGGGCTTTTTGGATGAAACCTGCACAGACAAAGGGTCATACGTGCAATATACGTACCACGCAACCGAAAATGGGCTTAAGTTTTCAGAGACAGGGGATGCCCCTAAGCAATCACTTGCACCTTGCATCAGCAAGTTAAACGGCCAGAGTTCACGCTTTTTAGAACTCGTGTCCACGTTACTCTATTTCGACCATTTAGAGCGTGCTGAACAAATTGAAAAGGTGCGCATCGTTAAAAATAAATTGAACTTTTCGGATGAAGAGATGGATGCTGCCTTTGAATTCATCACAGAAATGGCAGCGTGTGCTACCGCATAATTCATTCCGCAAAAAAAGCCGGATGCACAAGGGAATTCCTTGATGCATCCGGCTTTTTTTATTGATCGCTTAACCGTTTTCCGCCGACCGCGTAATGATTCTTCGGCATTTCTTCAATGAACACAACAATGTTTTCACGAGGTGCATTCGCTGTTTCCATAACAGCTTCCGTCACTTTTTCGACCATCGCACGCTTTTGTTCTTCTGTACGTCCCTCCAGCATTTTAACAGTTACATACGGCATACAATTTCCACCTTTCGAATAACTTCGGTATAGTAGATATACTACCAGATAGAAAGGGGTTTGCGGAAATGCCAGACGAACAGCAACCGAAACCAAAGCAAAAGTTAGGGTTCACCATTATAAAGAATGATCCAACGGACGGTCATAAAGGATTCGGCATCGGATCATTATCTTTGGAAAACATTACACCTGTCATGGTGGACACGGAAGAAGGACTGGCGTCTATCGAAATTGGCGCCATGCATGCGAAAAGCGACATCGAGCGGGGCATCAAGTTCACAACAAACCGCGAAGACTCCGAGGGCGGCAAGCTATATTGGCTCGTATGGGTTACGATTGATTTCAATCAAAACGGACCGTACTATGCAGGAGTCACGTCTTGCGAAATGATCGTCAACCGCGAAAAACGACGCGGCTATAAGCTGCTCGCAGACCACGTGAATTTGATGGACAAATCCATGAAGCGCCGCATTATCGTCGACAATATGGATGAAAAATCGAAAAAGATTTTAGCGGATTTCCTGAAAGAGCACAATGAAGAAATGTGGAACAACAGCGAACCCAAACTGCACATCGATCTCAGTGAATCATCCCCGCATTTATGAAAGGATCCGAAAAATCACTGAAAGTCGACAATCGATGGTTGTATGTCGCGGCAAAACGAAGTAAACTAAGGATAGCTTGCAATTGCTAAGCTAGGACACTCGGGCTCGCCCGACACAAAAAGCTTCCCGCCCGTTAGACCCAACAGGCAGGAAGCTTTTTGTGTTGTAATTAAATCTGCTGGGCAACCCGCTCGTTTGGGCACTGAACCCGCTCAATCCGCCGTCCAACCCGCTCGTTTTGACGCTGAACCCGCTCGTTTCGCCGTCCAACCCGCTCGTTTGGGCGCTGAACCCGCTCAATCCGCTGTCCGCCCCGCTCGTTTCGTCCCTGAACCCGCTCATTCCGCCTTCCAGACACGCTCGATCCGTCCCTGAACCCGCTCGTACCACCCAAAAACCCGCTCCATCCCAAATCCCACCTTCCAGCCTCACTCAAAAAACGAAAATGGGAACAACTCGAACTCCTTTTCCTTCTTCGAACCCTTCAATCGCGACTCGCGCAGCGTCTTATCCGTGCACAACTGCTTCGGAACGTCCTTCTCTTTCAGATAAACGAGACGCTGCTTGCTGCAGCCTTCAACCGCTAATCCGCCCGTCTCGATATCCACCGTCACGCCTTTCACGCCCTTTGGAGGAAGAAACGGCTCAGGACTCAATCCTTCATGCGCCCCCTCCATGAATTCAATCCAAATTTGCTTCGACACCGATTTATCAATTGCATTTTCCAACTGCTTCCCGACATCATAGCCTGTCCAAATACCCGCAGTCAGCGTTGGGGAATAGCCAATCAAATATTGATCGGAAATCGTCGTTCCTGACTTCGCTGCATAGGGACGCGACTGCTTTGCGCGCATCGAAATGCCTGTTGAAGTTAAATAATCATTGAATACAGGGTCAAACATGCCTGTCAATAAATGCGTGAGCACAGAAGCATTCTGCTCCGTCATTGCGCGTTTTTTAGTTTGTTCAGGATGCTCATACACCAGCTTTCCCCGAGAATCTTCAATGGATAAAATCATCACAGGTTCAATTTTCTTCCCGCCGGACGCAATCCGATTATAGGCACTCGTCATTTCAAACAGCGTCACGGAAGACGTCCCAAGCGCAACCGCTGGAGACTCTGGGAATTTCACGTTGATCCCCAATTTTTCGGCCATCGTATTATACTTTTTATAGCCAACCTCTTCCAGCGTTTTCACCGCATAAATGTTATCCGACACGGCAACTGCCTGCGCAAGTGAAATCGGGTGGTCCCCGAACTTTCCATTCACATTACTCGGTTCATACGAAGAACGGCCATCGTCGTACGTGAAAATCGTCTGCTCCGTCGAAATATAGGTGAGTGGATTAAATCCGTCCTCTAACGCCGCTGCATACAAAATGGGTTTCATTGCAGAACCGGGCTGTCGTTTTGCCTGGGTCACCCGGTTGAACGGACTGCCTGCATAACTGCGCCCGCCAACCATTGCCGTCACTTCGCCAGTCTCAGGTTTCATCGAAACGAATCCAAGCTGCAGTTCATTTTTCGGCATCCGATCCGCAATTACATCTTCCGCCGTCTTTTGATGCTTCAAATCGAGCGTCGTCTTAATGGTCCAGCCGCCTTCAGCAGGGTATCGGCCTTTATCTGTCAAGATCTTTTCAGCCTCTTGCCACACCTCATTCAAAAAGTAGGGAGCGACATCTTTGGTGCTGGACCAATCCTCAGTTTTCAAAGCGATCGTCTGCTCAGCCGCACGTTCTTTCTGCTCGGAGGATATGAAACCTTGTTCTTCCATCAGCCGCAGCACGATTTTTTTCCGATACGTCGATTTCTCCATATTGGCAGCAGGGGAATAAATCGAAGGGCCTTTTGGAATCGCGGCGATCGTAGCCGCCTCTTCCAATGTCAGTTCGCCCACCGGCTTTCCGAAGAAATACCGGCTTGCCGCTTCCACGCCATACATTCCATGTCCAAAATAGACAGTATTCAAATAGCCTTCTAAGATTTTTTCTTTATCGTAAAATATCTCCATCCGATATGCGTAAAGTGCTTCGTTGGCCTTGCGGGTCCATGACTTTTCATTGGATAAATACAAATTCCGTGCATATTGCTGCGTAATTGTACTCGCACCTTCCACTTTTCGACGTGCCTTCACGTCTTTCAACACAGCGCCGCCAATCCGTTTGTAATCAAATCCGTTATGCTTGTAAAAGTTTCGATCCTCAACAGCGACGAACGCATCGATCAAAGAAGGGGACATTTTGTCAATATCGACCCAATAACGCCGCTCGCCTGAAAAACGATCACCGATTTGCCGATCATTCCGGTCCATAAAAACGGATGCTTCAGGGACGCTCAACGAAGGCGGACCCGCGATTTGTGCATACACTCTTAGACAGACAAGCACTGTAAACAGCGCAGTAGCAGCAGTAATAGCAAGCAGCCCGGCGAACCGGAACCGTGCTCTGCGTTTATTCTTCTTTACATAGTCCGTTCGCCGCATATCATCCCATCCTTCTCGACACTCTTTTAAGAGTAGTATGCGAAAGGTCTAGTCAAATTAAACGGAAGACTTGGAAAAAACGCACCTCATCAAGCAATGATTGAAAAAAGGACAGTGGAACGGCTATAATAGAGAGATATATGAAATTAAAGGCGGTGAGCGGATGGGAACGCAAAACTCGGCTATGCCGGTAAAGATTAAGCTAAAGTCGGCAATCCAACATCCCGGACAGGAAACCGATAAATACGAGCTCGAAGTAGAAGGAACCATCATTGAAAAATCAGGCAATCGTTATTTGCGCTATGAAGAAGAGCAAAACCGCGAAATCATAAAAACGATGATCAAGCTTGACCCGGAAGATGCGCTTGTCATGCGGACGGGCGCCATCCGAATGCGGCTACCGTTTGAATTGGACGGCAAACGTGTCGGGACATACGCTAACGGACCACTCGCGATGGACCTGCTTGTCGTAACAAAAGCACTTTCCATTAAAACTGAACAAACAACAGGAGAATTCCATGTGCATTACGACATGCACTCCGAACAATCCTTGCTTGGCACGTACCAACTAACTATTCACTATGCGGAGGGAAACTTATGAATGCAGTAGAACAGATCCAGCACGAAGTTAAAACCGCGTTGCACAACGCAGTTCTAGCAACAGGCTTAATAGAAGAGACAGACATACCGGCCATTAAGCTGGAAACGTCAAGAAGTAAAGAGAACGGTGATTACGCAACGAACATTGCCATGCAGCTTACAAAATTAGCGAAAAAGCCTCCGCGTGCGATTGCAGAAGCAATTCTTGAAAAGTTGGATAAAACCGGAACGTCTATCGAATCGATCGACATTGCAGGTCCAGGATTCATGAACATCGTCTTGAAAAAGGATTACTTGGATGACGTCGTGAAAACAGTGGTCGAGCAATCGGCGCAATACGGCCGCAATAATTCAGGTGAAAACGAGAAAATCCAAGTCGAGTTTGTATCAGCGAACCCAACAGGAGATCTGCACTTAGGACATGCTCGCGGTGCATCACTTGGGGACTCATTGTGCAACATCCTCGACTTTGCAGGTTACGATGTATCCCGCGAATACTACATTAACGATGCGGGAAAACAAGTTGAAAACTTGGCGTATTCAGTAGAAGCTCGTTACTTTGGCGAACTGGGGCTTGAAAAGAAAATGCCGGAAGACGGCTATCAAGGTCCTGACATCATTGAAATCGCTAAACAGCTTGTAGAAGAATACGGCGACAAATTTGTGCATGTGTCTGATGAAGAGCGTTACGCATTTTTCCGCGAATATGGCTTGAAAATCGAGCTTGGCAAACTGCAGCAAGATTTAGCAGATTTTCGTGTGCCATTTGATGTCTGGTTCTCAGAGACTTCATTGTACAAAGACGGTAAAATCGACGTTGCGCTGAACAAGCTTCGCGAAAATGGTCACGTATTCGAAGAAGAAGGCGCGACATGGTTCCGTTCGACTGAGTTCGGTGACGACAAAGACCGCGTATTGATCAAGAACGATGGTTCATACACGTATTTAATGCCGGATATCGCGTATCACGAAGACAAATTGAATCGCGGGTTTGATAAACTCATCAACATTTGGGGAGCCGATCACCACGGCTACATTCCGCGTATGAAAGCAGCTATCCAAGCGCTTGGCTATAACCGCGATACGCTGGAAGTGGAAGTCGCACAAATGGTGCAGCTTTATAAAGATGGCGAAAAGTTCAAGATGAGTAAACGTACAGGTAAAGCCGTTACACTTCGCGAACTTGTTGAACTCGTTGGATTAGACGCAACGCGCTACTTCTTTGCAATGCGTTCAGGCGATGCACAGATGGACTTCGACTTGGACCTGGCTGTTTCGAAGTCGAATGAAAACCCGGTATACTACGCACAATACGCGCACGCTCGAATCTCATCGATTTTACGCGCAGCTGAAGAAAAAGGCGTATCTGCATCCGTTGCGAACGTTTCCTTGCTGAAAGCGGAAAAAGAGATTGATTTGATCAAAAAAATCGGGGACTTCCCGCAACTCGTCAGTGACGCTGCACGCCTCCGCGCACCGCACCGCATCACAACGTACATTCAGGAACTTGCATCCACATTCCACAGTTTCTACAACGCGGAAAAAGTATTGGATGACGACAACCGCGAGCTGTCTGAAGCACGACTAGCGCTAATTACAGCAGCCCGCACAACGATTGCCAATGCTTTGAAACTCGTCGGCGTCGCAGCACCAGAACGTATGTAATATGCTTTCAGGCCCTCCATGACACGTGGAGGGCTTTCTTATGTTGGGAATTAAACGGTTTCTGCCAATTAATCCTTGAAAGCACGTGAATTGTGTCAGTTGTCCGATTCATTTGCCTATGTGGCCGATTCTAGGTGAGATCTGTCCGATAAATTGCACCGAGTGGCCGATACTTCCCGCCAGTTGTCCGATTTCCGTTCAAATGTGGCCGATTCCTCCAAACCGGCCAGCTCCCATCTTGAAATGGATAAAGTCCATATAATTGTGTAAATAGAAAAAGGCCACATCAATTCCTTATGCTACAATGTTCACAACCACGATCACATTGAGGAGGAATTGATGATGACCCTATTTAATTATCTTAACCTAA
>JARIBI010000081.1 GCA_029257435.1 Sporosarcina sp.
GGTAGAAGACGAACGGCTTTTATCGCAAAGTCCTAAAAATCTTGCTGCGTATCAAAAGAAAAATATCCAGCCTGTTGTGAAATTAGCACGTGAAGCCGGGGTAGAACCGAAAGTTACGTTGTTGAAAGGGCAGACGGGCCCTGCAATTATCAAATATGTGAATGCAAGTGAAGTTGATCAGCTAATACTCGGGAGCCGGGGGCTGACGGCGTTTAAAGGGCTTGTATTTGGGAGTGTCAGTGAGAAAGTAGTTAAGCGCATGAGTTGTCCTGTGACACTTGTGAAGTAAAGGGGACTCCATGGTCATCCCTGTATAGTTCCCTTGAAGATTCGCAGTCTGCTGAACTTATCAGATGCGGATCTTTTTCCTATCCGTTTGATAAACTATTATAAGGTTAAACAAATCGCGAATGAATGAATCGTTGAATTTGGAAAATAGTTCGTCACATTTTGGAAGATTAAAAACTGGAGGGAATACAGTGAATGCAATGAATCCAACAAAAGATGCTTCAAACGGTTCCGCAATTGTTGTCGGGGCATCACTTGCAGGTCTCATGACGGGAATTGCGCTTGCGCGAGAAGGTGTTCAAGTCACCCTGCTTGAGAAAGTCGGATCAGGACATCGATCAGGGGCGGGTCTTCAAGTAGATGCTGCCGGGTTGAATGCGACGGGAACGGAACGGCTGTTACGAAACCTGGCTTCCGGCGGAAAACGTTCTATCCAGTTTTGGTCTTCGATAGAATCACGTTTGAGGGAAGAAGCTGAAGCTGATTCCAGAATCGTAATCCGGTACGATACGCGAGTTGAATCTGCAGGTCAGGACGATACCTCGGCTTTTGTCAGAACAGATACAGGAGAAACAATTCGAGGTGATTTATTGGTTGGGGCTGATGGGCATCAGAGTTTAGTACGCCGTCATGTAGCATCAGATAATCCGGAAGCTGCTTTTGCGGGATATATGGTGTGGATTGCATCTACGAAAGAAGAAGAGCTCCCTTTGCATAAACGTCCAGGCTATCATCATCCAGAAGTGACCATGCTCGATAGCTTGAATGGCTTTTTGTTCGGCTCAATCATCGAGTCAGGTGACGGGTCTGGAAATCGTCGAATTGGCTGTACATGGTACGATAACTCACGCAATGAGCTGTTGCGCAGTCTTGGATGTGTGGAAGGAAAAGTCGTAAACCATTCACTGCATGGACCGGATATACCTCAAGCAACAATCGAGGAGCTGACTGCGCAAGTAACTGCAAGATGGGACGAGCCCTGGAAATCTGCGATGCTGCACGCACTTCAACATCGTAACCTTACAGGTACACCCATTAAAGAATATGTTCCTACCCAGTTAGTCCGCGGCCGCATTGCATTAATTGGCGATGCTGCGCATGTTCCAGCACCCATTACAGCAAGCGGTTTTAATGCCTCTTTGCAAGATGCTGCAGCGTTAGGAGAATGTGTGTCAAAGGGGATAGAAGGAAAGGGAGCTGTAAATGCTCTGAAAAACTATGAATCCATGAGGTTAAAAGTAGTCCGCAAAATGGTCCAATCCGGACAATCGTATAATCGCTCATTTGGCTTGGGACGCTGAACACGAGATAGCTGGTTTCATCAAAAGAACAAAGTAACCTTAAAAGCCTGTGCAAAAACCAAAAGAATTGGTCTTTGCACAGGCTTTTCACTTAAATAGATGCTTCGTAAA
>JARIBI010000100.1 GCA_029257435.1 Sporosarcina sp.
CGACTAACCCAAGGTCTGGTCCGATAATAACAAAATCAGGACGTTTTCCACGGATTTCAGGTTCGTAGTAGACAATATAATCATCAGGCAAGTATGTTTTCAATGTGCTGAATAACTGTCGTTCACCAGCAGTGGATGTTGTTCGTATTGTTTCAGGAATCGTAAAGGCCATAAGATAACCCCCTTCGTTAATCTTATGTCGAGTATACTATAAAAAGGGGAAACATGGTAAAAATATAGAGAATATTGTAAATACAAAAATTCAACTATGCATTGTATTTTGATAAACTCGTATTAATTGGATCAGCTGTTATAAAATCCGACTGCAAGAGAGAATTTTGAGCTTGACCTTCTTTCTAAGAAATATGTTGTTGTTAAATGGGAAAATACTTTATACTATAAAAAGAAAATCTTTATTAAAAGAGTTTAAAAAAGGAAGAGGTAAAAAGCTTGAACAGAAAAAGCATGTTCGTTATTTCGTTTGTTCTATTCTTTACAGGATTTATAACAGGATCCGTTGCAAAGGCGGAATCCAAGTTACCGTTCGATACAACGGTTTCAGGGACAATCACCGAGCAACAGCCAACAGATGATTATACCATTATACTCGAGCAGCCAGGCACTCTCTCAGTCACTTTGGACGCCTATTTCTCAGCTGTAATAGTAGACCTTCAAACGCCAGATGGTAATAGGGTAGACGGCTATGAGATCACATACAATGGGCGTCCGGACAAGCCATCATCCTATAGTAAGGAATACGTTTTGGAATCGGGAGAATATACTTTAATCATTAAAGACCATGAAAAAAGAAGTTTCGGCGACTATGAAATTCGTGCTACATTCGATCCCGCTAACAATAATGAAATAGAACCGAACCAATCTTTCAACGAAGCAATGCTGCTGACAGTTGGAGGAGATAAAGTAAGAGGTTTTATCAGTCTGGGTGATCAGGATGATTATTATAAAGTCGAGCTCACCGAACCGGGCAGATTTCAAATGAATGCCATTTCCTATATGCCAAACGCGAATATCCGGTTGTTTGACGAACAACAAAAAATGATAGCGTACGAGAGTTTCGGATTTAAAAAGAATGATCCGGTCTATTGGAAACACCAGATAGATCTGGAAGCCGGCACTTACTACATTTTAGTGACGGGTCAAGGAACTTATCGCGGTGTATATGAAATGGGTGTCGATTTACAACCTGCCAATAATGAAGAGAAGGAACCGAATAATACTCGGGAAACGGCAATTCCGCTCCAGCTGAATGACGGAAAAACGCACACTGGATTTCTAAGTGATTCCGACAAAATTGACTATTATGCACTTGAAATGAATTACGATGGCTATATGACCATTAACTTTACCTCGGAGTTCAGCGAGTATAATCTTATGAGGGAAATCCATATTTCTTATGGATCCGATACGAACTTCGGAGCGATAGGGAAGCCTGTGACCTCCACTCAAAAATTTAAACTTGAAAAAGGAACTTATTATTTTAGCCCTTTCAAACAAGTGGACTGGCAAAGTGGCGTTTATACGATGTCGTTTAGCGCAGAACCTGCATTTATGGATATGACGGATCGTTATTCCGCTGCAGTCACTTATCTTGCGGATAAGGAAGTTGCCAAAGGAATTAGTAAAACCGAGTTCGGGATGAAAAATGATATCAAAAGAGTCGATGCAGCGATTTGGCTGGCAAACATTCTGAACCTTGATACATCTGACGCAAGTACTCCTCAATATGGAGATGTGCCGAAAAGAGCCTGGGGTGCCGTGAATGCGTTAAGGTCAGCAGGAATCGCAACTGGTAAATCATCCACTTATTTCGGTGCAAATGACACAACAACACGAGGGGAGATGGCTCTCCTCATTCAAAGAGCTTATACATTATCAAGCGATGGGGTAGAACTGTCATTTAAAGATGTATCTCCGAGATACGAAGAAGCGGTAAAAGCGTTATTGAAAAATAACGTAACTCAAGGGAAAACTTCGACAAAATTTGGAACAAGTTCTTCCATCACCCGCGGAGAATTAGCTATATTCCTATATCGTGTGGACGCCACAAGATAACAAAAAGACCGATGTTGATGGATTTCATCCAACATCGGTTTTTTTAGTTCACTCAATAGCGTGTCATTCCGTCGTAATATCGAAATCGCGACGGCGAATGAATGCATATAGAGCACCAAGTCCTAACAAAGCTGCTGCAACGATAAAAGTGATCCTGACATCCAAAAGCTCTGCAATCGCTCCGAAGCTTAATGAGGAAATTCCAAATAACAGCGATATTAAAGCACCTTGAACGGCGTATATTTTAGGAAGCTCGTCAGGAGTCGCAGATTTTTGAAGCAACGTCTCACTGACAATCCCTTTTAATTGCTGGACAATACCATTTACTATAACAAGTAAAATGGATATCCAGGGTATGGTTGTTACTCCAAAAAGAAGAGTTACGCCGCTAATTCCGAATGAAAACAGAATGAGCAAGCGTTTTAAGTTGTTTTCAATTCCAATTACAAATCGGGAGCAGAGGACCCCGCCAATTATCATACCAAAGAAGAAGGCGGTATTAATGTAGCCCCACCACGCTTCTGTCTGTCCGAGAACTTGTGACACAAAGATATAAAGAATAGAGGCGATCCATACAACATCGGCAATTGCTTCGAAAATAATGATTACATGCAGACTTCTGAAAAGCGGATTCT
>JARIBI010000176.1 GCA_029257435.1 Sporosarcina sp.
TTTAGGTTAAGATAATTAAATAGGGTCATCATCAATTCCTCCTCAATGTGATCGTGGTTGTGAACATTGTAGCATAAGGAATTGATGTGGCCTTTTTCTATTTACACAATTATATGGACTTTATCCAACTGTTGTGAGTTATGAGCGCTTTCAGCTGCTTATGATCACTTTCCATGGTTTATGATCACATTTTGAGTTTTATGAGCTCATTTCTCGTTTTATGATCGTTTTCCAGAGTTTATGATCATTTCCCATCCGCATCTATAGAACCAAATAAAAAGGGCTTTCGCTAGAAAGCCCTTCCTCACTTAAATCTCTTTTAATTCCTCGATACGACGCTGAACGGCAGCTTGTTTTTCGAGATAATCCTGTTCTTTTGCACGTTCTTCGTCAACGACTGACTGTGGTGCTTTGGAAACGAATCGTTCGTTGGACAATTTGCCTTGAACGCGTTTCACTTCGCCTGCCCACTTGTCTAGCTCTTTTCCGAGACGTGCAATTTCTTCATCAATGTCGAGCAAGCCTTCGAGTGGCATGAAGAGCTCTGCACCTGTAACGACTGCAGACATTGACTTGCCTGGCGCTTGAACATCTATGCCAATTTCAAGAGTCTCTGGGTTACAGAACTTCTCGATGTACTGGCTATTCGCTTTTAAGACAGCTGCTGTCGCTTCGTCTTTCGCAGCGATGAACAGCGGTACTTGGCGACTCATAGGTGTGTTCACTTCGGCACGTATTGTACGTACTGCTTTGATGACATCGGTCAATAACTTCATGTGTGTAGAACGTTCTACATTCGTTAAGCTCGCATCAGCGACAGGCCATGCAGCAACTGTGATAGAATCCCCTTCATGAGGCAAGTTCTGCCAAATCTCTTCCGTGATGAACGGCATAAGCGGGTGCAGCAAGCGCATCGTATTGTCTAGCACATACGCCAGAACCGAACGTGTCATGTGCTTCGCTTTCTCGTCATCTCCGTACAATGGCAGCTTCGCCATCTCGATATACCAGTCACAGAAATCATCCCAGATAAAGTTATAAAGCGCGCGGCCGACTTCACCGAACTCATAGCGATCTGACAGCTTCGTCACAGAGTCAATCGTTTCGTTCAGACGAGTTAAAATCCAGTCATCTGCAACAGATCGTTCTCCGGACAAGTCAATTTCTTCATATTTCAATCCTTCCATGTTCATCAGCGCAAATCGGGAAGCGTTCCAGATTTTATTGGCAAAGTTCCAAATCGCTTCAACTTTCTCAGTTGAGTAGCGAAGATCCTGTCCTGGCGATGAACCGGTAGCTAGGAAGTAACGCAATGCATCAGCACCATACTGATCGATAACATCCATTGGGTCTACCCCGTTACCGAGTGATTTCGACATTTTGCGTCCGTCTTCTGCACGGACTAATCCGTGAATTAATACATCCTTAAATGGACGCTGATCCGTAAATTCGATGCCTTGGAATATCATGCGAGACACCCAGAAGAAGATGATGTCATACCCTGTAACAAGGGCATCTGTTGGATAATAGCGTTTGAACTCAGGATCTTCCGTATCCGGCCAGCCCATCGTAGAGAATGGCCATAATGCAGACGAGAACCATGTATCAAGTACATCGTCTTCCTGGTGCCAGTTTTCGATGTCTGCAGGTGCTTCTTCTCCTACGAACACTTCACCCGTTTCGTTATGATACCAAGCCGGAATCCGGTGACCCCACCATAGCTGACGGGAAATACACCAGTCGTGAACATTTTCCATCCACGTTAAATACGTTTTCTCGAAACGTTCAGGAACGAATGTCACTTTTCCTTCTGCTTTTTGCAATTCAATCGCTTTTTCAGCGAGCGGCTGCATTTTAACGAACCACTGAGTAGACAAATACGGCTCTACAACTGCGCCGCTTCGCTCTGAGTGACCCACAGAGTGATTGTGTTCTTCTATTTTAAATAGAACGTCCATGTCCTGCAAATCTTTGACGATCGCTTTGCGGCATTCGAAACGGTCCATTCCTTCGTATTTACCAGCCAACTTGTTCATTGAACCATCTTCATTCATCACAAGAACACGCGGCAAGTCATGGCGATTTCCAATTTCAAAGTCATTCGGATCGTGTGCAGGTGTAATCTTAACCGCACCGCTTCCGAAGTCCATTTCAACGTAATCATCTGCTACGATAGGAATTTCACGGCCAACAATCGGCAACTTCACAGTTTTACCGATTAAGTGCTGATAGCGCTCGTCATCAGGGTGAACAGCAACAGCCGTATCCCCTAGCATCGTTTCTGGGCGCGTTGTCGCAATTTCGATATTTCCAGTTCCATCTGTGAGTGGGTATCGCATATGATAGAAAGCACCCGCTACATCTTTATGGATTACTTCGATATCGGACAAAGCCGTTTTCGTCGCAGGGTCCCAGTTGATAATATATTCGCCGCGGTAAATTAAACCTTTTTCATATAACTTGACGAAAACTTCACGGACCGCGCGGGATAATCCTTCATCTAACGTAAATCGTTCACGGGAATAATCAAGTGCAAGACCCAGCTTTGACCATTGTTTGCGAATATGGCCTGCATATTCATCTTTCCACTTCCACGTTTCTTCCAGAAATTTCTCACGGCCAAGGTCATAACGAGTCTGCCCGTTTGCACGGAGCTTCTCTTCGACTTTTGCTTGCGTTGCAATACCAGCATGATCCATACCTGGAAGCCATAGAGCATCATACCCTTGCATGCGCTTCATGCGAATCAGAATATCTTGAAGCGTTGTATCCCAAGCGTGACCCAAGTGCAATTTGCCCGTAACGTTTGGAGGTGGAATCACAATCGTATACGGCTCTTTACCACTCTCAGGCTGAGCTTTAAAATACTCACCCTTCAACCACCATTCATAACGATCTCTTTCAATCGTCTGCGGATCATACTTAGTCGGCATCTCCAACTGCTCTTTTTCTGTCATCATAATTCCTCCTCAATTTAAAAAGTTGAACTTCATAGGGATTGCTTCGCTACCTATACGCCGTTGTTTGAAACGGAAAGCGTCCGGTTGCAATGTAAATCAACATGCATCCCTTATAAAAATCAACACAAAAAACCCCTTCGTCGTTAAAGGACGAAGGAGTTAGTTCGCGGTACCACCTTTATTCGCAACTGTGCAGAAATCGCACGTTGCCTCAATAAAAATAACGGCTTCTAACCGGCTCTCGCTACTTGAAATTAAACGTTCACGAAAACTGCTGACGGGTGACTTTCAAACTGTCGACAATAGGTCCTTGCACCATCCGGACCCTCTCTGAAAAAGTTGACTGATCTACTCTCCCGCTAAACGCATCACTATCCTGTTTCCAATAGTTTACCGGATGTATAGCGTACCCGTCAAGCCCGCTGTGAAAGGATGGTGTTATGAGAAGAGGCTATAACCCTTATTTACTTCCGCCATGGCTTAGAAGATGCCGATTTTACGGTAAAATGATCATTATTCCGATTTCCTGTTTTCAGCTCATCCGACTGTTAATCATCCCGACAACAGGCGACTTTTTACTTTTTTGCTGTCTGTGCGGAGGCTGTTTCCTATTCCACAAAAACATCATTTAATCGGAAAGACGTTACCGTTACATCATCTTCTAAATCACTAATGAATGCGAGCATTTCATGGTCTTCCGAATAGCCAATCATAGTTTCAACTTGGTTCACACTGGAGCTATCCAAATCCGCAGTAGCTGCTGCGGTTTTCACTTCTTGACTTTCATTGCTTTCTTGATTAACTGCAGCACTTCCCTGTGCAGTACCAGACACCTCTTCTGCTCCTTGAATAGATGCAGTTTCTGGTTTAGCTTCTGCTTCAGCTAATTTCGCTTCAACTGTCCACATAACAGTCAGGGCACCGTCGTCGGTAGCGGAAGCTGTAGCATCCGTTACAGTTGCTTTAAGTTGTCCGTCTGCGCTCGTTGGGAGATCCACAAGCAACGGGACCGCATACTCAAAATATCCGGATTTTTCCTGAACGTCCACATCATCGATTAGAATTGCATCTGAATCCAGAGCTACTTCTTGGCTTTCACCGTCAAATCCAACATTCGCTGCTACATGATAAATACCAGAAAGTCGAACAGCATCTTCAGTCTGATGCTCCGTATATCCTGCGGTCACTTTCACTTCTTGTGCAGAAACTGCTTTCCCGTATTCTGCAGGAAACTGAAATGTCTCCGTTAATGTCCATTGTGTTGGCTCCATTGTTCTGCCGCCTCCTTTTATACGTTAGAGTATATGACAGCAGTCACCATAACAGAACTATCGCCCAAAGAAAAACAGCCTTTCCAAAAAGAATCCTTGGAAAAGCTGTTTGTGTTTTATTTTTTCAACTGACTGAAAACCTTATGGAACGCATCTACAGTTTTTGCAACATGCGCTTCCGTGTGCGCAGCTGAAAGGAACATTCCTTCAAACTGTGAAGGCGGCAAGAAAATGCCTTCTGCAGCCATCAGGCGGTAGTATTCAGCAAATAACGCTAAATCGGATGTCTTTGCAGCTTCATAATCCACCACATCTTCATTCGTGAAGAAGAATCCAATCATCGAACCAGCGCGGTTCACTGTATGTGGAATTCCGTTAGCAGTTGCTGCTTCACGGAAACCTTTTTCAAGCTGATCGCCAAGTTTCATGAAGTGCTTGTAAGAATCGGGGTTCAAACGTTTCAACGTCTCGATACCAGCAGTCATCGCAAGCGGATTCCCTGACAATGTTCCAGCTTGATAAACCGTTCCAGCAGGGGCAATATGCTCCATGATTTCACGTTTACCGCCGTAAGCACCAACGGGCAAACCTCCCCCTATTACTTTACCGAGGCACGTCAAGTCCGGTGTAATCCCGAAATGTCCTTGAGCACAATTGTATCCGACGCGGAAACCCGTCATTACTTCATCAAAAATGAGAAGCGTACCGTTTTCCTCTGTCAGCTTGCGCAATTCTTCTAAGAAACCAGGCTGCGGTGGGACAACGCCCATGTTTCCTGCAACAGGCTCTACAATCACACCGGCTAGATCGTGGCCATATTCTTTAAACGCGACTCTTAGGCTCTCCAAGTCGTTATAAGGAACAGTGATCGTATTTTTCGCAACGCCTTCAGGAACCCCAGGGCTGTCCGGAAGGCCGAGGGTTGCAACACCAGATCCTGCTTTAATGAGCAATGAATCCCCATGCCCGTGGTAACACCCTTCAAATTTCAAAATGAGGTTACGTTTCGTATACCCTCGTGCAAGACGAAGGACACTCATTGTCGCTTCTGTACCTGAAGAGACCATACGAACCATTTCTATAGACGGAACACGGTCGATGACGATTTCCGCGAGTTCATTCTCAAGCAATGTCGGTGCACCGAAACTCGAACCTTTTACAGCAGCTTGCTGAATCGCAGATACAACCCCATCTTCAGCGTGACCTAAGATCAGTGGGCCCCATGACAACACGTAATCGATGTATTCGTTGCCATCGATATCTGTAATGATTGCCCCTTTACCGCTTTCCATGAAAATCGGATCCATATTGACTGACTTGAACGCACGTACAGGCGAGTTCACACCGCCCGGCATAAGATCTACGGCTTTACTGAATGCTTGCTTGGATTTTGTATAGTCTCTCATTTTGTCTCCTCCAACCAGCGAGCTGCGTCTTTTGCATGATACGTCATGATTAAATCCGCACCCGCACGCTTCATACTTGTCAATGTTTCTAGAACGATTCGCTGTTCATCTACCCAGCCATTCAGTGCAGCAGCTTTTACCATTGCATACTCCCCGCTTACGTTATAAGCAACCATCGGAAGTAGTGTATTGTTTTTCACATCACGTAAAATATCCAAGTACGACAACGCAGGTTTAACGATTAAGAAATCTGCACCTTCAGCGATATCCGATTCCGCTTCACGCAATGCTTCCATACGATTGGCAGGATCCATCTGATAGGCTTTCCGGTCACCAAACTGCGGTGTGGAATCCGCGGCATCACGGAATGGACCATAATACGCAGAAGCATACTTCACCGCATACGACATAATCGGAATTTCTTCGAAACCAGCTTCATCCAATCCTTGGCGAATTGCAACGACGAACCCGTCCATCATATTAGAGGGCGCAATGATATCCGCCCCAGCATTCGCTTGTGACACAGCTGTCTTCACAAGTAAGTCAAGAGAAGGATCGTTCAGGACACGTTCGCCTTCGATTACACCGCAATGTCCGTGATCGGTATATTCGCATAGACACGTATCTGCTACAACAATTAGCTCAGGATGACGACTTTTTGCAAAGCGGATTGCTTCCTGAATGATGCCGTGATCATGATAAGCACCACTGCCCACAGCATCTTTTTCAGTTACAACGCCAAAGAAAATGACAGAAGGAATTCCAAGTGACACTACTTCATCAAGTTCTTCACCGAGATTATCCATCGAATGCTGATAAATACCAGGCATAGAAGGAATCTCATTTTTAACGTTCTCACCTTCAATTACAAAAATCGGGTAAATGAAGTCCGTAGCTTGCAGTTGTGTTTCACGAACCATTGCACGCATTGCAGCAGTGCTTCGAAGCCGGCGGTGGCGGCGAAAATTCAAGTTATTCATCAGTTAGTTCCTTCCTTTCGACTCGGCAAGTGTTCGCACGAGTTCAGGTAATGTATACGTTTCGGGCATAGCATGGACAGGCGCCCCTGCTTCACGAAGCGCCCGCTCAGTAATATGTCCGATGGCACCAATTGTAAAGCCTGTCCACCCAATTTCAGACGCGACACGTTCTGTAAATACAGTGACTGCTGAAGGGCTTGCAAACAATATTGAAACCGAAGCTTGGTCTTTAACGATTTCTATAATCTGATCTGCTGATGTGATTTCAGGCAGCGTTTCATATACGGTCCATTCATCGACAGTTAACGAGAGCTCCGTTGAAATAAGTGTTCCCGCCAAATTCCCTTTGATGAACAGTGCTCGAAGCGAATCACCCTTAGGGTTGAACTGCTGCACAAACACATCAGCACTGAAAACTTCAGGAATAAAGTCCACACTCAATCCAATCCGTTCGAGTGCATGTGCGGTTTTCTCCCCGACAGCTGCAACATTCAATTGAAAATTAGCGGAGTCCAGTCCGAAACGCTGGAGCTTTTGCTTAAAAGCAGCTACTGCACTCTGACTAGTAAAAATCAGCCAGTCGTAGGACTGAGCTTGAACCAAACGCTCATGATCTTCGTCACTTATCCGTTCAACTGTTCGAATGAGCGGGTACGAAACCGGCCAGCCTCCAAGCTGTTTCACAAGGTCAAATGGTTCCTCTGACTTTTTAGTACTTGTAAAAATTACGGTCTCTCCTGATAATGGGAACTTATTGACCATCCATCTCAGCCTTCACTCGTTGAATGACTTCTGCTGCTCCCTCTTTACGTAAAACGTCTGAAACAATTTTACCTGCTTCAACAGGAGTTTCAGCTTTTGCCGTATGGCGATATACCTCTGAGCCGTCTGGCGCAGCGATGAAGCCTGTCAATTCAATCCCGTCAGCCTTCTGTTGTGCAAAGCCGCCAATCGGAACTTGACATGAGCCATCCATCTCACGTAAGAATGTACGCTCAGCTTCCACTTCTTTAAATGTTTGTTCGTCGTTCAACTTCGCAAGTTCTGCAAGAAGTTCAGCGTCATCTGAGCGGCATTCAATCGACAAGGCACCCTGGCCAACCGCTGGAATACAATCTTCAAGACTCATGTATTCCGTAACGATGTCTTCACTCCAGCCCATTCGTTTAAGACCGGAAGCAGCAAGGATAATCGCATCGTATTCACCATCTTGCATTTTCTTTAAACGTGTATCGATGTTCCCTCGGATCCATTTAATTTCCAGATCAGGCCGAAGCAATAATAGCTGTGAACTTCTGCGCAAACTGGATGTACCCACTACAGCCCCTGCAGGCAGATCTTTGAATGCTACATTGTTCGTAGAAATGAATGCATCACGCGGGTCTACACGTGTCGGAATACAGCCAACAATCAACCCCTCAGGTAAAACTGAAGGCATATCTTTCATACTATGTACAGCAAAGTCGATTTCTTTGTCGAACAATGCTTGCTGAATTTCTTTTACGAATAGCCCCTTACCGCCTACTTTAGACAGCTGAACATCAATAATACGATCTCCTTTTGTTACGATTTCTTTCACTTCGAATTCAAAAGGGACACCTGCTGTCTTCAATTGATCGATGAACCAATTCGTTTGTGTTAACGCAAGCTTACTTCTTCGTGAACCGACAATAATTTTTCTCAATATAATCTTCCTTCCCTAATTGAATGATACGTAATTACTGAATTCCAGACTCTATCACATTATAACCAAAAATGGAATTGCGAAAGTTTACTGCCTAAAAAGAAATTGATGATGATTAAAACAAAGGCGAAAACCGTTGCCCATGCAAAATCTGCAGCTTTCAATTTCCCGCTTCTATTCAAGAAAAGCAATGCACTGTAGACAACTATTAAAAGGAATGACCCGATTATCTTAATATCGAAGATCGTCCAATCTGACAACGCAGTATATGCCCATTGTATCCCTAAAATCAAACTTACAAGCAACACTGGAATACCTGTATAGATTGCTGATTTCATGCCGATCAGTGCATGCTGCAAGGAGGGCAGCCGGCTAAACTGGGATGTCCACTTCTTTTTCTTCAATAAATTATAGACTAGCAAATACAGAATCGCGAAAACAAATGCCATTGCAAACGCGGCGTAGGAAAGAATGGCGAATGTAATATGGATGAACAACAGTTCCGATATAAGGGATTCCCCGACACCTGAAGTATTCATTTGCGTAGGCGCAAAAATATGAATGGTCATAAAACAGAACGCTATAATATTCAAAAAGAATCCTGCATAACTGGAATGATACTTCAATTGGATGCCAAGCGACAAAGTGATAAGTACCCAAGCAAAGAAATAGACACCTTCATATAAAGACAAAACAGGTAGTTGTCTCGTCATTATGATGGCTTGTAAAAGAAATCCGGTTTGCATTATGAATACAATGACAGTCAGCCAAAATGCACTGCGCTGCGCACGGGAATCCTTGTTTAAAAAGTCCACAAAATAAAAAACCAGGCTGACGGCGTACAGAATGAGCATTGCTTCCTGAAGCCGCGCCATCGTCAACTCAACCATAGGCTACCTCTGCCTTTCTGTCAAAAAAGTCACTTCCGCATCGACCGTCTAGAGAAGCGGGATGGGAAATGACTTTGTTGGAACACACTCAATATGTCAAATCAGGTTGTAATCCGGAAATTTGGGAAGCTCCGGCTCCCTGTTCCGCTTTTTGCTGTTGTACCTGAAGGTTCTTTTCTTGCTCAACTTCATCTTCAATACCGAAAATCGATTGGAACAATTCCAGCTTTTCCTTCGATTTTGCATCAGTCGCAAATTCCTTTGCTTGTAAAATCGGTTCTTTCAGCAACTGATTGATAATCGACTTCGTATGTTTATTTAACACTTTTTTCTCCCGTTCCGTAAGATCCGGCATTTTGTTCTCGATACTCGCCATCGTTTCGGATTGAATACTGAGCGCTTTCTTACGTAACGCAGTAATTACAGGCACAACGCCAAGAGTCGCAATCCATTCTTTGAACATAACAACTTCGCCATGAATGATTGTCTGAATCTCTTCAGCAGCCTCTTTACGCTGCGCAAGGTTCGCTTCCACAATCCCTTGCATGTCGTCTATATCGTACAAGAACATATTCGGTAAATCTCCGATACGCGGATCCATATCACGTGGGACAGCAATATCGACAAGGAACAGAGGACGTCCTTTTCGGAGCCGTTCCACAAACTGCATAAGTTCGTAGTCAATCACGTATTCCTTTGAACCGGTACTGCTGATTAAAATATCCACATCAAGCAATGTACATTGCAATTCCTGAAGGGATTTGGCATACCCGTCAAACTGTGTTGCCAATTCTTCCGCTTTAGAAAATGTGCGATTGAGGACCGTAATTTTGCCAACACCGCTGCCCTGCAAGTTTTTAATGGTCAGTTCACCCATTTCACCTGCGCCTAAAATCGCAATGTGCTTGTGCTTCAATGAGCCGAAAATCTTTTTCCCAAGCTCCACAGCTGCATAAGAAACTGAAACTGCATTTTCTCCGATTGCTGTTTCAGCATGCGCTCGTTTCGCAACTGTAATCGCCTGCTTAAACAGTTCATTGAAAATTGTACCCGTAGTCCCGATCTCCTGTGCTTTCAAGAAACTTGTTCTCACCTGTCCCAAGATTTGTGTTTCTCCTAAAACCATCGAGTCGATTCCAGAAGCGACGGACATCAGGTGTTCAATTGCATCGTCTTCTTCTTTTATGATTAAGTGGTTCACAAACGATTCTAACGGTAGATCGAACCATTCCGCTAAAAAGTTTTTCACATAATAACGTCCCGTATGGAGCTGGTCAACGACCGCATATATTTCAGTCCGGTTACACGTCGAAACGATAATATTTTCTAAAATACTTTTAGTTGTTTGTAAAGTTTCCATAGCGTGCGGCAAATCAGATTCGTTAAACGAAAGCTTTTCTCTGATTTCTACCGGCGCTGTCCTGTGATTGACTCCAATAGCGAGTAATTTCACTAGGTGCTCACACCTTTCGCGTCTATTTCCTGCTCATAATTATAGCATACACTGTATTGAGTGAATCCTTTATTTATGAACATCATATGAACGACACGGCATTCGTGCCTCTCTTTATAATAATTATAATCTATATACACTGCGTTTTCCATCAGTATGCTTGTTGAATACCGATAGTATCGACCAATTTTCAAAAGACATAACAAGAAGCAGAGCAATACTTCCTCTGCTTCTTGTTTCATGTATAGGAGATATCGTTACATTCTACTTTCTATCTCAGCCCAAACCGCTTCAACGCCAATGCCTTTTTCAGATGAAAAAACAAACAATGGGTCATCGCCAAGCATGTTCAGTGATTCACGCACAATCTTCTTATGCTTCTCCCATTTCCCTTTAGGAATCTTATCCGCTTTCGTCGCAATAACGATGGCTGGGATATTGTAATGCACAAAGAAATTGTACATATTAATATCGTCAGCAGAAGGTGCATGTCGTATGTCGACGATTTGAATCGCAGCAACTAAAGGTTCTCGACCTGTTAAATATTGCTCGATCATACCGCCCCATTTTTCTTTTTCAGTCTTCGATACACGTGCGTACCCATAACCCGGGACGTCAACAAAGAATAGCTGTTCTTCAATTTTATAAAAGTTCAGTGTTTGTGTTTTCCCCGGCTTAGACGAAGTTCTAGCAATATTCTTGCGTGCCAGCATTTTATTGATGAACGATGACTTTCCAACGTTCGAACGTCCGGCAAGAGCAAATTCCGGAAAACCATCATCTGGATATTGTTCCGGTCTGACAGCACTCATCACCATTTCAACGTTATGCACTTTCATAATTCTCGTTCCTCCAATGCGATCGCCAATACTTCCGCGGCGTCGTCAACCATTTTAAATGATAATTCCTCACGAATCTCTTGAGGGATGTCATCGATATCTCGTTCGTTTTCCTTAGGTAAAATAATAACACGTAATCCCGCTCTATGTGCACTGAGCGTCTTTTCTTTCAAGCCGCCTATCGGCAATACACGGCCACGCAATGTAATTTCACCAGTCATACCCACTTCCCGGCGGATCGGGCAATTTGTTAAAGCGGAAACAAGCGCAGTTGCAATCGTCACACCCGCTGAAGGACCGTCTTTAGGAACCGCACCTTGAGGAACGTGAATGTGAATGTCTTTCGTTTCATAGAACGAAGAATCGATCCCTAGGCTTTCCGCTCTGGAACGGACATAAGAAAGCGCCGTTTGAGCAGATTCCTTCATCACATCTCCAAGCTTTCCAGTCAAAATCAGCTTGCCCTTCCCTGGAGATAGTGATACTTCAATTTGCAGCGTATCCCCGCCGACAGCCGTATATGCTAAACCGGTCGCCACGCCGATCTGATTCGTCGTTTCAGCTTGTCCATGACTGAATTTTTTCTTACCGAGGAAGTTTTCTAGCGTCTTCGAACTGATTGTCACACTTTTCTTCTTCCCGCTGGCAATTAAACGTGCAGATTTACGGCAAACTTTCGCTATTTCGCGCTCCAAAGAACGCACACCCGCTTCTCTCGTGTAATAACGAACAACATCTAAAATAGCAGGCTGCTGAAATTTCACTTGTGTTTTCGTCAAACCATGTTCTTTCAATTGTTTTGGAATCAAGTGATTCGCAGCAATAGCCGTCTTTTCCAGTTCGGTATAGCCCGCGATTGAAATGATTTCCATTCGATCGCGCAACGGACCTGGTATGGCACCTAAATCATTTGCAGTTGCAATGAACAGCACATTGGATAAGTCGTAAGGCTCTTCTATGTAATGATCACTAAACGTGCTATTTTGTTCCGGATCCAAAACTTCCAACATAGCAGATGATGGGTCTCCTCTGAAATCATTAGACATTTTATCGATTTCATCGAGTAAAAATACCGGATTCACTGTTCCAGCTTTCTTCATCCCCTGAATAATACGGCCAGGCATTGCTCCGACATACGTTCTGCGATGACCCCGGATTTCTGATTCATCCCGCACACCGCCAAGAGAAATACGAACGAATTTGCGACCTAATGATTCTGCAATCGATTTCGCAAGTGAAGTTTTACCGACTCCTGGAGGACCTTCAATACAAAGAATCGGACCCCGCAGTGAATTAGTCAATTGACGGACCGACAAAAATTCCAGTATCCGTTCTTTAACAGAATCCAAGCCTTCATGATCCCGATTTAAAATCATTTCAGATCGATCAAGATCCAATTGGTCTTTAGAAGCATCTGACCACGGCAATGAAACAAGCCAATCAATATAGGAACGGATGATTCCGCTTTCGGCTGCCGCAGAAGGAATTTTCTCGTAGCGGTCCAACTCTCTTTCAGCCGTTTGCATGACCCCTTCAGGCATCCCTGACTCTGCGATCCGCTGGCGCAGCACTTCAACTTCAAGACCTTTACCGTCCTTGTCTCCGAGTTCAGTTTGTATGGCTTTCATTTGTTCGCGTAAGTAAAACTCTTTTTGTGTGCGCTCCATGGCTTCACGGACACGTTCATTAATTTTTTGTTCAAGCCCCATGACTTCCTGTTCGTTATATAACCGGCTAATCAGCCATTCCAGGCGGTCATTGATATTTCGCATCTCTAAAATTTCTTGTTTCGCACGAATCTTTAATGGCAAATGAGACGCCACAGTATCGGCAAGCCGGCCCGGCTCAGAAATTGCAGAAACCGAAGTGTACGCATCTTCAGTAATCCGTTTCGAAACTTTTGTGTATTTCTTAAAATGCGTAAGCAGCGTGCGCATGAGAGCTTCGGATTCAGAATCGACTGCTGTTGAATCCGGGAAACCATTCACCGTTACCACCGGGTAGAGATCGGCTTCTTCATAATTTGTCCATTCTGCCCGTTCTATCCCCTCGATTAAAACCCGATAGGTGCCATTTGGCAATTGGGTCATCGATTTAACGATTGCCAGTGTACCAAGATGGTAAAGATCTTCTGGTTGCGGATCTTCATCATTCAAATCAATTTGTGTCGCTAAGAAAATTAAGTTGTTATTTGCAATCGCATGCTCGATTGCGAAAATTGAACGTTCCCTGCCTACATCAATATGTAAAGTCATCGTTGGATAAATCAAAATGCCTCTTAACGGAAGAAGCGGTATATTATGTCGTAAAGCCATCGTACAAACACCTCCACCTTTAATTTTACCTCATTTACTATGTATTGAATACAATAAGAAAAATAAGGAGAAAAGCTGACCCATTCAGCACAAATGCGCCTCCTCAAGGTCAGCTTCCTCCTTTAATTATGCAGTATGTTTTTCTGAATCGAGCTTCATCTCTGTACCATCTTCAAGATATAGTAGCGGTGAACCTTCACCTAGCACAGAATCTTTGGTTATGATGCACTTTTTAACTTCTTCCAATGAAGGAAGTTCGTACATCACGTCAAGCATAATATTTTCAATGATTGAACGCAACCCGCGGGCACCTGTTTTTCGCTCAATTGACTCACGAGCGATTTCAATGAGCGCCTCGTCTTCAAATTGCAATTCAACATCATCCAGACCGAGCATCTTTTGATATTGTTTAACAATTGCATTTTTAGGAAGCGTCAAGATTTGATAAAGTGTATCTTCACTAAGCTGTTCGAGTGTCGCAATGACAGGCAAACGGCCGATGAACTCCGGAATGAGACCGAACTGCTGAAGGTCTTCGGGAATCATGCGAGAAAGTAAAGAACGTTCTTCTTCAGCAGCATTCGGATCAGAACCAAATCCGATTACTTTTTGACCGACACGGCGTTTAATGATTTCGTCAATTCCGTCGAACGCTCCACCAACGATGAATAAAACATTTGTCGTATCAATTTGAATGAATTCTTGATGAGGGTGTTTACGTCCGCCTTGAGGAGGAACGCTTGCAACAGTACCTTCTAGAATTTTAAGAAGCGCCTGCTGTACACCTTCACCTGAAACATCACGAGTAATGGATGCATTTTCTGATTTACGAGCAACTTTATCGATTTCGTCGATATAAATGATGCCTTTTTCTGCACGTTCCACATCGAAATCTGCAGATTGGATTAGTTTGAGGAGAATGTTTTCAACATCTTCCCCTACGTATCCAGCTTCCGTTAAAGATGTTGCATCAGCAATCGCAAACGGAACGTCCAAAATACGCGCGAGTGTTTGCGCGAGGAGTGTTTTACCACTGCCTGTAGGTCCGATAAGGACGATGTTCGATTTTGCAAGTTCGACGTCATCGACTTTACTCCCTGAGTTTACACGTTTGTAATGGTTATAGACCGCAACTGAAAGTGACTTCTTTGCACGATCCTGTCCAATTATATACTCGTCAAGAATGGATTGGATTTCTTTTGGTTTTGGAACTTCTTTGAATTCGAAACCTTCTTCGAGGCCGACTTCTTCTTCTACGATTTCGGCACAAAGTTCAACACATTCGTCACATATATAAACCCCTTGCCCTGCAACAAGTTTGCGGACTTGGTCCTGCGTCTTGCCACAGAACGAACAGCTCAAATTGTCTTTTTCGTCGTTAAATTTGAACAAATTGCTCACCCCTATTCAGTGAAATCTTACAAGATTCCAACTGGTTTATCAACTATTTCGTTCTTTTACTGTATGTACACGGGTTTTACCCGCGCTTGGTGCATTGGCAGATTTAAATTAGACAGTCATGATTTCAACTTCAGGTGGACGCGAGCCTGCAGGATGCAGATCATGCAACCGTTGCGGCAGGACGCCGCGAACTTAAGTTATTTCCATGAAAGAATACCTCCAAAGTCGTCACCTTGCGTTTCAATCATTAGCGTATCCTTAGTGTCGGAAATTATCACTGTTCTATAGTTAGACAACCAAGCACTATCTCTTATATACAAAAACAAGGCACGGGGTTCCGTGCCTTGCCCAGAGCGGCTTTAGATTATTCTGCAGCTGCTTCTGTGATTTTTGCGTTGTCAACTAGAAGTTGAACTGTTTTGTTGAAACGAAGGTCGTTTTCGAGCATTTCAGTACCGCCTAGAGCAGTTTTGATTTGTTCGATGTCCATGTTGAATTGCTCAGACATTTTGTTAAGCTCTTCGTTGATTTCTTCTTCAGTTACTTCAACATTTTCTTCTTTGCCGATTGCTTCAAGTGTAAGGGATACACGTACACGGCTTACAGCGTCGTCGTGCATTTGCTTACGAAGTGATGCTTCGTCTTGGCCAGAGAACTGGTAGTACAAGTCAAGGTTCATACCTTGCATTGAAAGACGTTGTCCAAACTCGTCAACCATACGGTTGGTTTCAGATTCAACCATTTCTTCAGGTACTTCGAATTCAGCGTTGCGGGCAGCTGCTTCTACGAGGTCGTCGCGAAGTGCTGTTTCAGAAGCTGAGCTCTTTTCAGTTTCTAGGTTTTCTTTCATTTTCTTACGAAGCTCGTCCACTGTTTCTACGTCTTCGTCCATTTCTTTAGCAAGTTCATCGTCCAACTCAGGAACTTCTTTTGCTTTAACTTCGTTGATTTTCACTTTGAATACTGCTGGCTTACCTGCAAGTTCAGCTGCATGGTATTCTTCAGGGAATGTCAATTCAACGTCTTTTTCGTCTCCAGTTTTCAAACCGATTAACTGCTCTTCAAATCCTGGGATGAATGAACCTGATCCAACTGCAAGATCATAGTTCTCAGCTTTTCCGCCTTCGAATGCTTCTCCGTCAGAGTAGCCATCAAAGTTGATGTTTGCTGTGTCGCCTTCTTCGATAGCGCCGTCTTCTTTAACGACCATCTCAGCCATTGACTCACGACGTGTTTGTAATTCCATGTCGATTTCTTCGTCTGTAACTTTTGTCTCTTGGCGTGTTGCTTCAAGGCCTTTATACTCGCCTAATTTTACTTCTGGCTTTAGAGGAACGATAGCTGTAAATACAACCGGCTCGCCTTTTTCAAGCTTTTCGATGTCGATTTCTGGTGACGCAATCGGCTCAAGGCCTTCCGCACGAACAGCTGCATCGTATGCTACTGGAAGAACGATATCGATTGCATCGTTATAAAGTGCTTCTTCCCCGTACATTTGGTTGAACATTTTGCGCGGCATTTTTCCTTTACGGAATCCAGGTGCGTTTACTTGCTTAACGACCTTTTTGAACGCCTTGTCCATTCCCTCTTTAAAGTCTTCTGCTGAAACTTCAAACGTTAACTTCCCTTTGTTACCTTCTTGTTTTTCCCATTTAACTGACATTTCCACATACCTCCGAATCATAGTGACGAATATATTTTGTACCGTTTATACGCCATTGACAACCATCTCAGTATATCATAGTCTCTTTATCTTTCAAGAAATTTCATTCAACAGCTTCACTGCAGTCTTGATCGATCTCAAAGATCAGCTTATGTAAAGCTGTTTGAGGAAGAGGAGTTCCTTCAAATAGAAACATAGAATAATTTTCATATGCACATGCGACCGTCTCTGCCGGTGCGCCCCAATCAAGAGGATAACTTATTAAGGCAAACTTTTTTACGGCCTCCTCAACTAGCGAAAGCCGTGAGGGATCTTTGTCTAGCGCTTGTTGGAGCATTGTACAAATTTGTTTCGTAACCGCATCTTCGCCCGGAAGCGGGAGCTGGGATGGTATGACACTCAGGCCTCTGCCGAACTTTCGGATAACAAGCGGTTCTTCATATCCTGAATTCCGCAGCAACACCAGCGCTACAGTTCTTAATACAGGCGGCAAGTTATCGCAGGTGACAATGTCAGAAAGCAGCTTTTGCGAATCTCCGGATCCGTTACTTTCCAGCTGTGCAAGCAGCTGTTGCTGCTGAAAACGGTCCATTTGTAAAAACTCCTCAAACGAAACCGTCTCTTTCGGCTGTACGACAAAGTCATCCGAAAACCTGCTTAATAACCTTCCATTTAACTCACGCAGATAAATGAACTTCTGTTTTAACTCACCCGGAATGACTTCTTCGTCCAAAAGAGCACCAATGGTATCTTCCACTTCCCCGTAATTTTGAAGCTGCATACAAATTGCAAGATATAATTCCATTGCTTCAAAGTAATCGCTTATATCACTTTGCAGCCATTGAATGGCGTAAGGCTTTGCTTTCTCAAACTCTTTTATTTCATAGAGTGCTACTGCGAGTATCCCTGGAATTTCGGGTATGTGGGGAGCAATTTCAATAAGCAGTTCAGTAATTCTGACAGCTTCTTCGAATTCTTCTGCCTGCATAGCATCTTCGGCTTGGTCTAGCAATCGCTCTACCGTTCCGGGAAAGACAATCATATTGCCTTTTTTATGTAGTCTTTTCCGTTTGCGTTTCACGTCCGTCACCTACTTTCACTGATACTATAGCACAGCATTTCCTACGAAAGCATGCCAGAGGAAGTATTGCCCCTTCATTCTTTTTTAGGAATCAATATTTTATCCATCTCAACGCCCTCATGACTTAGACGGTTTTCAATGGGTGAAAGAAACTTCATAAATAAGCGATTCACAGTGAGCGTCAATGTTACATCATCCTTGAATTTGAAATCGAACTCAGATTTCCCGTCATCTGCGGGCACAGACTTATAAACCGCTTCATCGACTTCTTCCCAAGCGTAAGAATGGGTTTGTAAAGACAGAAGCGGACGATAGGTGATCCGATCATCCGATAACATTGTATAGTTCAGTGAGGCTATGTAAAAACTAACGCCAGCCAATACCATTAAACTCAAGCTGATAAGTATGGATTTTTTGTTCATATACATGATAAACAGAACAAAGAAAGCAATTATCAATAATAAGAAAGCTACCGTGTACACCAAATAAACACCGCCAGAAACGAATATGAACCAGCTTCCAGCTTTAAAATAGATAGAGTTCGCAATAAAATTAGGCAACAAAAAAATTGCAGCTGGTGCTAATAAAAGTAAGGCTATCCCCATAACCATCGGGATATGTCTGCGCTCTGTGTGAATAGCAATCCACTTCCTTGCAACTTATTTCCAATTTACTTGTAGCTTTTGATCTGTTTTAGATCTTCTATGTAATTGGATTTCATACCACTAAAACCTTTCATCATCAATAGAACCCTATTAGTAAGTGAGGTGAATGACTGTTAATCACAAATTCCTCATCCTCTTGACCTATATAGAGAATGAGAAATTATCTTAAACATGTTTTCTCCTCATTACACTAATGGATATGATTCATCCTATAAGCAAGTGTTTTAACTGAATGCCATCCGGTGAGTCGTTTCAGATGCTGAATCATCAAATTCAAAACCATTATGACGGTAAAACGCATCTGCCTTAGACGACTCGGTTTTCACCGTCAGCTCGTGGAACTCATTACGCGCATGTTCCACAATTTCTTTTAGCAGCAGTGATCCTGCCCCATTTCTCCGCTGATCGGCTTCCACGTAAAAGCGTTGAAGCCGTCCAGTCTCTGGATCTCCTCCTGGAACTGGGAAACGATTCACACCGCCAATCGCTACCACTTTACCTTGGTCGTCTTTGACACAATACAACGCCTCACCAGGGCCAGAGAACGTATTAATGCCTTCTTTGTAGTCCTCAGCAAGCCGTGTTAAAAAACGATATCCTTCTTCTTCACTTTCAGAAATCAGGGGCTCAATATTAAGTTCATTTAGATTTCTTACTTTTTCTACTGTATATGCCATGTATATCCCTCCGTTTTTGAAGTAGATTCAATCCTTTGATTACTTCGCTATAACTTTAGCGGAATCCTTCTTTTTCCGAATATTCCTAAAAGGCACGTGTTACAAAGCATACTAACGACCAGCTAATTTTATGATTCAGTTGACTGGCCTTTGAAAGTTATTATAAATGAACATAAAAACTATTCATTTTTATCGGTCCTCGCATCAATGTGCAGGTCTCCATTCGGTTGAATTTCCGCGTAAAACACTTGATCCACCCTGCTGATGCCATTCTTTTTGAGTTGATCATCCACCCATTGTTCGGTCAAGTTGAGCTCCGCTAAATTCTCCAAGACTAATTCTCCATCTGAAATGATTTCTGTAGGAATGTATTTGGGTTCTTTTACTGATGCCTTCACATCTGTTTTCGTAGCATTATCGAGTCCGGCGCGTTTCATGACATTTAAATTCCCATCGACTTCAAATATTGCAATTTGGATTTTAATAGTGATTCGATGAGAGCAAAAACCCTATAGACCGATGCAGGATGTTTCTTAGAAATCATACGATGAACGACAAAAAAAGACTGTCATAAAAGATGAAATTCATCTTTTAGACAGTCTAATTGCATGTAATTATCGATGCTCTCACATTTGCGCATAGCCCAGTATCAACTAATGGTAATCAATTCAAAGAAGAAAGTTCACTCACCGATAACAGATTTGATCCTATCGATTACATCGGGATCGATAGGATACTGAAACCTTTTATGCTCTCTAACTGCGGAACCAAAATGCACTTCAGTGACACCTGTCGCTTCGACGAACTCTGAAAGTCCTTCAGGCGACATTCCGTTGCCAGCCAGTATGGTGACAGATGTGTTCTTGGTCT
>JARIBI010000242.1 GCA_029257435.1 Sporosarcina sp.
CCCATTCTTTTTTACCGAACCTAATTCTACATATTTCGTGTAGCTTATCGTTTTCAATATAGACGTAAACTGTTGGGATGTATAGCAATATACACCTATTGTCATAAATTTGTGCCACATTTGGTCATTGTTTTGACACGGGTTGTTTTAGGCGGCGGATTCGGGGGAAATAACTAAGTAAGAGATGACATTGAATAGATCAGCCAAGGAGGATACTAATTATGAAAAATGTATTCATTACACGAGGAACTCCAGAATTCATGGAGAAAATTAAAGAGAAATACGCGAGCGAGAAGATGATTTTAATGCACGGCAGCGGGGGCTCTCAATTGCTGCATGAAACTGAAGGCAAAACAGTCTTTCAGACCCCTCAACGATACGAGGTTGTTTCAGAAGTGGGGCAGCTTCAAGAACATGGATTTTTCGCTTTGAACAACATTGCCATTTCAGATGAAGGCAAGCCTATTTTTGAAGAACGTTTCAAAAGAGAACATCCAGCGATGGAAAGCACTCCAGGATTTATTGCTTTTCGCTTGCTGCGCCCTATCGGTTCGGATACTTATATTATTTTATCAGAGTGGGAGGACAACAAAGCATTCGATACGTATAAGCATGATCCAGCCTTTAAGGCGGCTTATGATTCTACGCAGAATGATATCGTTGCTGGACCGGCATTTCATATTTTCACAAGCGCACCTTATCTTACCTTATTCAGTTCCCTTCATACCCCTGATTTGGATCAGGAATAAAATCGATTCATTAAAAGAGGCCATGTGCCTCTTTTTTGTTATCAAACAATTGCGAGTTTAAAAACACATTGATATACTGGATACCATATTCAAAAAAGGGAGCTGTCTTTATGAACGAAAAACTTTACGCACTGCTCGACAACTCTTTTGATGACATGGTTAGCGTTCGACGCTATTTGCACCAGCATCCAGAAGTGTCATTCCACGAAACGAATACGGCACAATATATCCAAGATTTCTACACCAAGTTAGGGGTAGAATTGCGAAGCAATGTTGGCGGAAATGGAGTTGTCGCACGTATTGAAGGCGGAAAACCTGGTAAAACAGTTGCGCTCCGCGCTGACTTTGATGCATTGCCGATCCAAGACCAAAAAGACGTCCCTTATAAATCAACCGTTCCGGGTGTCATGCACGCATGCGGTCATGACGGACATACGTCCACCTTGCTGCACCTGGCTAAAGCTATGAATGAGCTGAAAGATGAACTTTCTGGAACGTACGTATTCATTCACCAGCACGCTGAAGAATATGCTCCAGGCGGCGCTATTTCCATGATTGAAGATGGCTGTTTGGACGGCGTGGATGTTATTTTCGGTACTCATTTATGGTCGATGATGGAATCAAACACTATTCAATACGTGAGCGGCCCGATTATGGCCGCTGCAGATCGTATCGAAATTACAGTTCAAGGTGCCGGGGGCCACGGTGCTTCTCCTCACCAAACCAAAGATGCCATTGTGATTGCATCCCAACTCGTGACCAATTTCCAGCAACTCGTCTCACGGCGTGTGGATCCGATTGAATCTGCTGTATTATCCATCGGCTCATTCGTGGCCGACAACGCATTCAACATCATTGCTGATAAGGCAGAACTCAAAGGGACTGTGCGCACATTCTCTCCTGGAATCCGTAATCTCATGGAAGCTGAAATCCATCGAATTGCTGAAGGGACAGCACTAATGAACAACTGTGAAATCGACGTAACCTACACGCGGGGATATCCAGCTGTCGTAAATCATGAAAAAGAGACAGCGCTTTTACGTGACGTTGCACAAGATGTTCCAGGTGTAAAAGAAGTGATCGAAACGATTCCTCAAATGGGCGGAGAAGATTTCGCTTACTATTTGGAACACGTCCCAGGCACGTTCTTCTTCACGGGTGCACAGCCTGAACATCCGTTTCCTCATCACCACCCGCGATTCGACTTTGACGAATCCGCAATGGGTTCTGCTGCTAAAACTTTAGGCGCAGCCGCCCTTGCCTATCAAAACCAGTAACCATTTGCTCTGTTGCTTATCTGTTTTTCTTATCTCTCTTTTCAACAAGGGACACTAAGAAACGCCAAGTGCAGAGTTTTTTCATGTTTTATTTCTGATTATTTCGTTTTTACCGATTGCTTTCCAATATTTATCCTATATAATAGGAACTATTACTTAGTGAGTAGGAGTGACTTGGATGCATTCACGAAAAAATACCGAGAATTACCTGATTAATTCTGATACATTTGTTTTACAACCGATTAGGGAGGGCTATAAACTGACGACTCGAGTAATTGAACGTCATTCTGAATTCGAACTTCCTAAAAAACCGATTCAAATCGTCAAAAAAACATGCGAACTTTACGGTGCTTCCTTAAAAACACGCACGTTGACCGCGCGTCATGCACTCGGAAACAGGCATAAGACACCAATCGTTGTCGCTCATGCATTCGACACACCTTATATCTTTTTACCGACGATGTCTCCGAATTCCGAAGAGAATGTTTGGATTTCTTATCATGCGATTGCCGATTTTCAAGAGGAGAATGTCGGATGCACCGTTATGCTGGAAAATGGCTATAAAATGAAAGTGAACGTGTCGACCCCAACTATGTGGCGCCAATTCGCTTTTGCTGCATTATTGGAACGGGATTTCGCAAAAAAACAATTTTTACTGCAGCGGCCACGGACATTCCTTGCGCAGGAAGGCTCATTCAGATACCCGGTTGCCGAAGATACTGAGTGAGTAATTCCTCTGTTCGATTACGTAAACGCACATTCAAGTATCTTCTGCAGTCCTCCTGATGATCATGGACAAAAATGTACTCAGTAAAAATATCGTCCATCTTCCCTCTTATAACCGATAATTGATTCATTCGCAAATATGCGGCCGTATTTCCAAGCTCTTTGTGTACACATTTAGAGACCTCATCCACGAGTCCCAAATACGGCTTTTTTAATTTAAAATCCCCATGTTGAATGAGTAAACGATCCCGCTCTAAAATCGTCAAAACCATTGGCAAATAAATCATATTTTCTAAATAAGGAATCACTTCCTTTTTCAAGACCGACATTTCCCTCGCCTCCAAAGCGAACATTTGTTCTCACCTCTATTCTATGCCACTTCAAGAAAAAATGCAACAAAAAACAGTGGATTCAAAGGCGGCTATCCGCGTTCGAATCCACTGTTTGCAATTGAATGACTTATTTTGATTCCGGGTCGCCAATGTAGTGGACCGCCTTTACTTTCCAAGTGTCCTTATCGTTTACCATAACGGTCACTTGGCGGCCTTCACTGACACTTTGTTCGCCGCTTTCTTTATCTTTCACCGAAGTTTCCATAACGGTAAATACTTGCGCTTCTTCATCTGAATACTTAACGATTGTGAGTTCTTCAGGGGTGCGGATCAGTTCTCGGGTTGCGAGTAATTCTTCGCTCGCCGCACGTTCTTCGTCCAGATCATAACCGTCAGTAGAAAGCGTTTCGAGATACGCATCTACTTCTCCTGCATTTAGCGTATCAATGTAACGATTGAAGGACTCTGTAATAGCTTTCTTCTGCTCATCAGGTACATTTGCTGCTTCTTCGATACTTCCGCCATCTAAGCTGAAGCCGATGTCGTCACCAGCGTCGTCTGCTTTGCCTTCTTTCCCTTCAGTTTCACCCTTATCTGTCACTCCATGATCAATCGAACCATATTCATTCGTCTGTTCACCGTCGTCAATCGACCCTGGTTTGCTTTGAGCAGCATCATCCTCTCCGCTGCAAGCACTTAGCATAAGGGCAAGAGTAACTACTCCTGCAAATCCTGTTACTTTTTTCATAATTGTTCTCCTTTCATAGCAAAAGGACCATCCAATTGGAGGCCCTTTTATAAATGCTGCATTACTTCACTTCAACCCAGCCATTTTTAATCGCTGTCACAACCGCTTGTGTCCGGTCGTTCACGCTCATCTTTTGAAGAATGCTTGAAACGTGATTTTTTACAGTCTTTTCTGAGATGAATAATGTTTCTCCGATTGCCCGGTTACTTTGACCATCCGTCAGCAATTGCAATACTTCACACTCGCGCTTCGTCAACAAATGCAGCGGTCGGCGAATTTCGTGTTGATGGAATGATCCTTTATATTCCCGTTCGCTTAATCGGCGATATTCTGTCACCAGATTATGAGTAACCTTAGGGTGTAAGTAAGACCCGCCAGCAGCTACGACTTTAATTGCCTGGACAATCGCGTCCGCATCCATTTCTTTCAGCATGTATCCAAGTGCACCTGTTTTCAGTGCCTGGGAAACGTATGACTCATCGTCATGAATGGACAATACAATGACTTTCGCATCTGGATATTTGGTCATCAGCTGCTCAGTCGCTTCAATTCCATTCATACGGGGCATATTGATATCCATGAGAACTACGTCAGGATTATTCTCTTCATATAAAGTAAATACTTCGCTGCCGTCATCGCCTTCTGCTACAATTTCAAACGTATCTTCAAACGCAAGGATACGCTTGACTCCTTCACGGAATAATTGATGATCATCTACTATCAAGATTTTTGTCATGTTCGTTCCCTCCACAGCCTCTATTTGCCTATACTATTAGGGTTTATTGGAATTTTAAAGAATACGCTAGTCCCTTTGCCAACTTCTGAAGTGATTTTAAAATCGCCTTTCAACAGGTCAATGCGCTCTTTCATCCCGATAATCCCGAATGATTTCTCTTTTACTTCATTTTGATCGAATCCTGATCCGTTATCTTTCACGATTGCATTCATTGTCGCGCGTAACCATTCAACTTTCACCCATACGTCACGACTATTTCCGTGTTTAATGGCGTTGGTTACGGATTCTTGAACTAAACGGAACACCGCGATTTCAAAACTGGATTCGAATCGGCGATCTTCTCCGATGCTCTGGAAGTGAATGCGGACATCAGGTTCATACTCCATAAGAGTGGATAAATACTTCTTCAAAGTCGGCACCACACCGAGATCATCAATCGCCATTGGGCGAAGATCATAAATAATTCGGCGTACTTCATATAATGAACTGCGTACCATTTCTTTTAAGTCCTGAAACTCAGCAAGTGCTTGCTTCGGACCTTTTTGCTCATACACTTTTTCAATGAGTCCGGACCGAATGAGGACGCTAGCCATCATTTGAGCAGGTCCATCGTGAATTTCTCTTGAGACTCGTTTACGTTCTTCTTCTTGTGCTTGAATGATCCGAATTGCAAAGTCCTGCTTATGTCTGGCCGTTTCAAGCGCTTCGCCTACGTCCTTCAGATCTGAAGTTAAGTAAGTGACCACAGTGGATACTTGATTTACAAGCTGATCGGCTCGTTCAATCGTCTCCAACAGTTCCGCTAGACGTCGGTCCAAATCATCGCGTTGAATACGCAGCTGCTTCTCTTCCATCCTGTTCACGGACAGTCTAACAAGAAGGTCGTTTGCAACTTCATACGCTTTGCGCACTTCTTGCTCCGAATAATTCACAAAATTCTTCGAGACATCAGCAAGTCTTCTGCGTGAATGACGTGTCATTTCTTCAAGATGATCTCCTTCGGTTATTACCCGGGAAATATCTTCTTTCACAAGAATGAGCTCACGTTGCATGGATTCAAAACTTCGACGGCTTTGCTCACTGATCATAAAGATGTCATTCTTAGACTGATCCATTACATTCACCATGCTATCGAAGATCCCTTCAAGCTTTTGAATATCAATTGCCGCCTTATCCATTGTTCACACTCCCACCAAGCTAAAATCTCATTATGGAATCCATAGGCTGTTGCGATTACATTGGATTCCCTATACACTTTATTTAGTATAGCATCTTAATGCCCATAACATATTAAAATTGTATTACAGATTAAGGAGAGCTTGCAATGAGAATGGACTATAAGACCGTAAAATCACAAAGTGAATCAGAAATCGTCATTAATAAATCCCGGTTTATCACATCTGTAAAAAGAACAGAAACTGAACAAGAAGCCTTAGACTTCATCCGGGAAATAAAATCAGCGCATCCAGCAGCCAACCATAATTGCTCTGCATATTTAATAGGAGAACACGATTCAATCCAAAAAGCGAATGATGACGGAGAGCCTTCAGGTACAGCTGGTTTTCCAATGCTCGAAGTACTAAAAAAGCAAGGCTTGAAAGATACTACTGTTGTTGTCACTCGTTATTTCGGCGGGATTAAGCTCGGAGGAGGCGGCCTCATACGTGCATATGGACGTTCAACTTCAGAAGGGGTTGCAGCAGCCGGAACCGTAGAACGAAGACTTCATAGCACAATGTGCGTGACAGTCGACTACACGGCGCTTGGGAAAGTGGAAAATGAAGTACGGCAATCCGCGTGGCCACTTGAGCATATCGAGTACGGTGAACACGTATCGTTATTTATATCGGTCCCGATTTCAGAAGTCGAATCGTTCCATACATGGGTTGCTGATTTAACAAATGGCCAGGGGAATGTCACTGAGGGTGAACAGAAGTTCTTGGAGTTTTCTGTCTGAAAAGGTGTACGCGCTTCTGCAAAGATAGTATACTGTAGATAATTGCAAAATTGTGCAAGTCACCCGGCCATTCGACAGATATAGCCGTTGTTATCATTTGACAGCATTCACTCCACGACGATGGAGTTCGACATTAGAGACGGTTTAACGGAGGCTAGATAGAATATGAAACGAAAAGAATATAAAAAAGCTAAGAAAAAGTCTTCAAAAGCGAGACTGGTTTTGAAAATAGGACTCGTTTTGACGATTGCGGCTTTTTTAACAGTAGCAGCCTACGGAGTCACACTTCATAAAAAAGCGGAACTCGCTGCCGATAGAGCATACGAACCCATTAAAGACCGCGCGTCCCGGTCCAATGTAAAAAAAGACAAAATCCAACCCGCGAAGGACAATGTATCAGTATTATTGATCGGTGTGGATGACAGTGATGACCGACAACAAGGAGACAGCAACAGCCGGACGGATGCATTGCTTTTGGCTACGTTGAATCCGAAACAGAAGACAGTCAAACTGCTCAGTATCCCACGTGATTCTTACGTGTATATTCCTGAAGTCGATTATAAAGATAAAATAACGCACGCCAACGCATATGGCGGAACAAAAGCAACGATTGAAACAGTGGAAGAGATGTTGGACATTCCAATCGACTACTATTTGAAAACGAATTTCAACGCATTCATCGATGTAGTAGATGCACTGGGTGGAGTCGAAGTCGAAGTTCCCTATGAACGCATCGAAAAGGATGAGACCGATGCAGGCACAATCCACTTAATGCCAGGTCTTCAAGTATTGGATGGACGTCATGCACTTGCACTTGCCAGAACCCGAAAGCTCGATAACGATATTGAGCGCGGCAAACGTCAGCAAATGATTATTCAAGCGATGATGGACCAAGCAAAATCACCAGCTGCAATTACAAAATTCGGTGATGTGATTGAGGCACTTGGAGACAACATTAAAACCGATATGCAATACAAAGAGATGCTGTCGTTCCTAGAGTATGCAAAACGCGGAATCCCATCCGTCGATACGTTAACTCTTGAGGGGGATGACGACTGGTCAACTGGTGTCTACTATTGGAAGTTGAATGAAGAGGACCTTCAGCAGAAGAAGCTGATTCTACAGTCTCACTTAGGTTTGATTTCTTCATTAGCACCTGACATGGGTGATGAAGCTTCATCCGACTATGCAGGAAGTACGAAGCGTGTCGTTATTTCGCCATCTGAAGGTTCAGACGCCAATTAACATACGATAAAGTAAACGCGAAAGGAATTGATTCCTTTCGCGTTTTTTTGTTTTCATCAAAAAAGGCTGTCCCAGGGATTCTACCCGGGACAGCCTTTTACAATTATTTTCCGATCATGCGGACTAAGTTTAAGATTGGGCGGTAATTTGTACCGGCGAGACCGATAATTTCCACGAACAATTCAATAGCAAGCAAGATGACGAAGAGTAACAGGATCGCTCCCCATACAGTCGCTTGTGAGAATAAGACGGCTGCGATTCCAAAAAGAATGGCAATCCCATAAATGACAAGTACCGTTTGCCTATGTGAAAATCCGGCGCGCAGCAAGCAATGGTGCAAGTGTGACTTATCCGGTGCAGTAATCGACTGCTTCATGCGAATTCGTCGAACAATCGCAAAGAATGTATCAGAAATCGGCACACCCAGCATAATAATCGGAATGACGAGTGACACAACTGCGACGTTCTTAAATCCGAGAAGCGCCAGCACAGAGATCATGAACCCTAGGAACAGGGACCCTGTATCCCCCATAAAGATTTTAGCGGGGTGGAAGTTGAACAATAAGAATCCAAGTGAACTTGCCGCTAAGATTGCCGCGGTTACAAGTACGAATGTATTCCCCATGATGAGTGCCATGACTGATATGGAGATAAGTGCAATTGTCGAAACACCTGCAGCAAGTCCGTCAAGACCGTCAATTAAGTTAATGGCATTCGTCACACCTACAATCCAGAGGATCGTAATAGGAATACTTAAGTACCCAAAATCGATTTGCCCGAGAAATGGCAAGTTAATGAAATCAATTTGAAGCTGACCGACAGTCATCACCACGATAGCGGCAACTAACTGTCCTAATGCTTTTGCTTTCGCTGTAATTTCCAGCATATCATCGAAGAATCCGATAGCGATAATGATCACCGCACCAATTAAAATACCGGCAGCGTGTTCACTTTTAGGCAACAATATTGCATATCCAATTAAAAACGCTCCAAATATCGCAAGGCCTCCAATACGCGGCATGACCGCAGCATGAACTTTGCGGTAATTTGGTTTATCAACCGCCCCGATACGGAACGCAAATTTTATGACAAGTGGAGTTAGTATGATGGCACCGACAAACGCAGCTGCCATTGCAAGGAATAACATGTCCTTCCTCCCTGTAGTACTCAATTTTAGTTATAGCCTACCGTATTATAACATGCCCATCGAAAGAAAGCACTCTGTGAAACAATTTTTCTATGAAATCACATTCGAATTAGTTATCCATACCCTTTATTTGCATGGCTTACTCTATTATCCATCACGTTCTTTCACGCGGTTCTAGTCTTTTCCGCTCTTGTTTGATAAAATAGAGTCGTGTCCGTTGAATGGACACTATAAAGGAGCGTTAATTATATGCTATCCATTTTTAAACGATCAAACCAAACCAGTGATCGACAGCTTAAGAAATATCGAAAAGTCGTTGATCGTATAAATAAATTAGAAGCCAATTATGTCGACTTAACAGACGAGCAGCTTGCCGAAAAAACAGTTGAATTCAAAGAACGTCTCGCGAATGGTGAAACGGTTCAAGCCCTTACACCTGAAGCATTTGCGGTTGTGCGCGAGGCTTCAAAACGCGTCCTTCACATGCGTCATTTTGACGTCCAGTTAATCGGCGGCATGGTGCTGACGGAAGGTAACATTGCAGAAATGCCGACAGGAGAAGGTAAAACGCTTGTTGCTTCCCTTCCCTCTTATGTACGCGCCCTTGAAGGTAAAGGCGTTCATATCATTACAGTGAATGACTATCTGGCTCGCCGTGACTTCGATCAGATGGGACAAATTCATCGTTTCCTCGGCTTGAGCGTTGGATTGAACGTGCCGATGATGCAAGGTCTTGAAAAGAAAGAAGCATACGATGCAGATATCACATACGGAGTCGGTACCGAGTTCGGCTTTGACTACTTGCGTGACAATATGGCGCAACACATAAGCCAGAAGGTTCAACGGCCGTATCACTACGCCATTATTGACGAAGTGGACAGTGTTTTGATCGACGAAGCGAAAACGCCGTTGATTGTCGCAGGTAAAACGCAGGCAGATGCGGACCTCCATATGATTGCAGCACGGCTGGCAAAACGTTTTAAACAAGGTGTAGATTTCGACTTTGATGACGAAACCAAATCGACATCATTAACTGAAACAGGTATTGAAAAAGTGGAGAAAGCATTTGGGATTGATAACCTATACGACCTTGAACACCAAACTCTCTACCATTATATGATTCAAGCAGTTCGTGCCTATGTCATTTTCAAACGGGACGTTGACTATATCGTCCGTGACCAAAAAATTGAATTGGTCGATATGTTTACAGGACGGATCATGGATGGCCGAACGTTGTCAGATGGCCTGCATCAAGCGATTGAAGCAAAAGAAGGGCTTCCGATCACCGATGAAAATAAAGCTCAGGCACAGATTACCATTCAAAACTATTTCCGCATGTATCCGCGACTTTGCGGGATGACAGGGACTGCGAAAACGCAGGAAAAAGAGTTCCAGGAAGTTTACAACATGCAAGTCATTCAAATTCCGACAAACCGTCCCCGCCAGCGGATTGATCAGGAAGACTTTGTCTTTAAGACAGTTGACCAAAAGTACAAAGCAATGGCAAAAGAAGTAGCTGAACGCCACAAAGTCGGGCAGCCTGTACTTGTCGGAACTACTTCAATCTTGCAATCCGAAAAAGTTGTCGAGTATTTGGATGAACATAAACTCGACTACAACTTGTTAAATGCGAAAAGTGTTGAGCAAGAAGTCGATTTAATCTCCAATGCAGGTCAAAAAGGACATATTACGGTTGCTACAAACATGGCTGGCCGCGGTACGGATATTGTCCTTGGTGACGGGGTTGAAGATCTTGGCGGATTATTTGTGCTTGGAACCGAGAAGCATGAGAGCCGACGGGTCGATAACCAGCTTCGCGGACGTTCAGGTCGTCAAGGAGACAAAGGGGAATCTAGGTTCTTCTTATCACTGGAAGACGATATGTTCAAACGCTTTGCGAAGGATGATATTGAGAAATTCGAAAAGAAAGTCGAAACTGATGACACGGGCTTAGTCCTCAACAAAGATGTCAATGAGCTGACAGAACGGACTCAGCGTATTGTTGAAGGTGCTCATTACTCAATGCGTGAATACAATTTAAAGCTGGATGATGTCATCAATGATCAGCGAAACGTCTTGTACGGATTGCGCGACAATGTTTTAGATCGCAATGATGTGAACGGACTTTTGCAAACAATGCTGAAAGAAACAACAGAGTTCGTCGTTTTCGACAGCTGTCCAGATGGAGAAACTCCGGATCAATGGGATTTCGAGCGAATCGAACGAACGATGAATTCGCTGCTTCGTAATCCGCTTGACCTGCCGCGAACATTTGAAAAGCCAATGCAAATCGTGAAGTTCTATACTGAGCCACTTGACGAATTGGTTGCTTACATTCAATCATTTGAGGATAATGAGCAAGTGAACCAACTTATTCCACAAGTTATGCTGAGCCATATCGATACCATGTGGGTCAAGCATCTAGAAGTGATGACACGGTTGAAAGAAGGAATTGGACTCCGCTCTTACGGGCAAGAAGATCCAATGCGAATTTATCAGCGCGAAGGATTGGAACTTTTCGGCAAACATTATCAAAAACTGCGCAGGGATATTGCATCTGAAGTCATTCAGTTCATGAAAATCCTAACAGAACAGCAAGAACAACAATCAGAGGAGGCTAACTCATGAAATTTCTTTCATTATTTAAAAAGACCGAGAAAACAGGCAGCGACAGCACAATCGGTTCTGAAGAGCTAATGGCCGGTACGGGCGGCCCCGCTGTAGACGAGGATATCGAAACAGCGCTATCCCTTCACCCTTCATGGGAATTGCCTCAAGAACAGGAATACGTATTCCGTTTTCTTGCAAACGAACTAGAAACACTGAAACCAAACCAAATTTCATTGTCAGGTATCGATATTGACGTTGAACCGGCAACAGGTGAATTTTTGGTTAAAGCATTTTTCCGCTCATCATTGGACCAAACGATTACAGTTGGTGAAGTGGAATTAATGCTAATGGACGAAGACGGAAAAACTCTTGGATCTCAACAATTCGATTTGAGTGAGCTCGGGGAAATTGCTCCACGCAGCGCACGTCCTTGGGTATTCGTTTTCACAAAAGACAATCTCTTCGTCGAAGAGCCGCCTAAAGAAAACTGGAAACTTGCGTTCAACGTACAGTCTATGGTGCCTCACAAGCTAGAACTAGAAGAATCTTGGGAGACAAGCCTTCCAGCTGAGCAAAAAGCAGCACTAGAAGAAGTGGTCGGGAACTTGCCAAAGTTGAAACCGCGTGAAGTTAACATCGCTGGATTCCAAGTTGGAAAACAAGAAGATGGAAGCATTGCCGCATCTGTCTTCATCCGCAACGGTCACTCCAAGCAAATTAATATCGAGAAGCTGCCGCTTGAATTGATCGACGCAACAGGTGAAGTGGTTGCGAGCGGTTCGTTCGATATCGGTTCACTTCCTGTCAGTGCAAATACAACGAAGCCATGGACTTTTGTTTATCCGATTGAAATGGTTTCTAAAGAAGAGCCGGATTTCTCTCGCTGGACAATCCGTGTTCCTCAGCAAAATGCATAACTTATCAATTTTCCCTCGTACAATTGCGGTTGTACGGGGGATTTTTGTGTTCATAGATTCGCTTGCGTACCGTTAACGAACTGGAATTGTGTCCTGTTATCGAGAAATTCTGCGGTGTGTCGGAGAAATAGCACTATGTGATGAAGAAATACCTCTATGTGTGGGAGAAACCAATCCCAGTGAAGGACAACTTCCCCCCTCCAATTGAAAATTACTCCCCAACAAAAAAAGACTGCCCTCTTGGACAGCCTTCCCTAAATCTTCTTCTATTACAACTTCAAATCAGTAATGACGACTACATTCGGGTGATCCAGCAAATAGGTCACGGGCCATTCCGTTGACACTTCGCCCGCGAACAGTTTTTCGAGTGCTGCCCGTTTTTTCTCGCCGAATGCTGCAACGATCAGTTTTTTTGCTTGCATGATTGATGAAATTCCCATTGTTAACGCAGTGACAGGCATCGTTTCATCTTCTGTGAAGTATTGGCTGTTCACCGCAATCGTTGATTCAGTCAGTTCGACAACGTGCGTGACAGATTCTGGGGATGTGCCAGGTTCGTTAAACGCGATATGTCCATTCTCGCCGATTCCAAGCAACTGGATATCCAACGGATTTTCTTTCAATAGCGTCTCATAGCGAACACATTCTTCTTCTAAATCTTCTGCCATGCCGTTTTCGATATGCGTCTCTTTAAATGGCTTTTGGTTGAATAAAAGATGGTTCATGTAATACGCATAGCTGTTTTTGTGAGTTGCAGGGATCCCAACATATTCGTCAAGATTGAACGCAGTTACACTTGTAAAATCAAGATCAGATGCCACCATTTTTTCATAAACCGGCTCCATTGTACTTCCTGTTGCAAGTCCTAGAACGTTTAAGCTGCCTGCTTCTAGTTCTTCACGTACAAGTTCAACTATCTTTTCTGCACCTTGTTCTTTACTTTCAACAACAATCGTTTGAATGTTTTTCATAAACTTATACCAACTTTCTATGTGTGTTCTTCATTAATTGTAAAGCGTGACACTGTTACGGTCAACAGGTGTCCTTTCCTCCCTGTATTCCCCTATCTGCTCTTTCATAAGCTTCCGTTTTTCCAATTTTTCCTTTTGTCTAAAATGTGGTGGTACTATGAACAATTTGTGAAATACGTCTCACGTACTAAAGTATTAGGGATTTCCCTAGTATTTAAATCTCTCAGATTTTATATGATGAAAGTAGTTCTTACAGAGCATACAAAACAGCTTTTAAAGGCGGTGATTGAAATGGCAAAAAAGCAAAAAAGTAACGCAGTCGCTTCATCAGAAGAATCTTCGAACTTAAAAGGAACCTTCATTATGGTAATGATCCTCGGGGTACTAATGGTAGGTGCATGGTTCGGTGCTTATTGGCTTTTCATTTCAAGATAACGAGAGAAGAAGGAGGCAGAGGTTATGCATCTGCACAAGTATGAGAAAGTTTGGCTTACGTTTGGTATGGCATCATTAGTTATTTTTCTTTTAATTATAGGATTTGCAGCATTTTGGAAAGGGACTCACCCTCAAAGTCATTTGGAAACGATTGACCAGAACAACGTGGAAGCACATGATTCTTTCAAGCCGGAAAACCTGGGTCTGACAGAAGTTGCTGACGGTAAGTATAAAGTCAATATCGTCGCTTCTGCATTCAACTACGATTTCGGTGTCGATAAAGACGAAAAGCCTGTAAAGACAATTCGTGTGCCACAGGGATCCACCGTTCTCTTTACAATCACATCCAAAGACGTTGTTCACGGATTTCAAGTTGCCGGAACGAATGTCAACATGATGGTTGAACCTGGTCACATTAGCCGGTACGAAGCGGTTATGAAAAATAAAGGCGAGTTCACAATCGTCTGTAACGAATATTGCGGCATCGGTCACCACCAGATGTTTGGAAAGGTAGAGGTGTATTAATATGGATGGAACTGAAAATAATCTACGTTTATTCCCTAAAAAAGATGCACGGCTCTACATGTCTTTCATGTATGTCACGTTTGTTTCATTACTCGTCGGCGGACTCATGGGTCTCCTACAGACGTTTGTCCGTTCTGGCAAATTCACATTGCCTTTCAACATTAACTACTATACGATTTTAACAGTTCACGGAGTCATTCTTGGATTAGTTTTGACAACATTCTTCATACTAGGATTCCAGTTCGCCCTTATGGGGAAAACAGTCGGAATTTCTGATAAACAGCGGAACGCCGGCTGGGTCTCCTTCTGGATGATGCTTGTCGGTACAGTTATGGCTGCAGTCACAATCTTAGTCGGTGAAGCGAACGTTTTGTATACATTCTACGCACCGCTTGCAGCACACCCTGCCTTTTATATAGGTCTGGCCCTTGTCATTATCGGCAGCTGGGTTGGCGCGTTTACGAACTTCCGTCAGCTGTATGTCTGGAAAAAAGCGCACAAAGGTGAAAAATCACCGCTTCTTGCGTTCATGGTTGTCATTAACATGCTCATGTGGGTCATCGCATCCCTTGGTGTTGCGATTGCAGTAGTTGTCCAATTCATCCCTTGGTCACTCGGATACACGGAAACGATCAACGTGCTCGTCAGCCGTACATTGTTCTGGTACTTCGGTCACCCGCTTGTGTACTTCTGGCTGCTTCCTGCTTATATGGCATGGTATGCAATTATACCGAAAATCATCGGTGGAAAACTATTCAGTGATTCTCTCGCCCGTCTTGCATTCATCCTACTCTTGATGTTCTCGATTCCAGTCGGGTTCCACCATCAGCTGACAGAGCCTGGAATTGACCCTACTTGGAAATTCATTCAAGTCGTATTGACCATGATGGTTGTTATCCCTTCCTTGATGACCGCATTCTCGATCTTTGCGACTTTTGAAATCACAGGACGTAAAAAAGGATTCAACAGTCTCTTCGGCTGGTTCAAGAAACTGCCATGGGGAGATGTACGATTCTTCGCGCCATTTGTCGGTATGGTTGCCTTCATCCCGGGTGGTATCGGTGGTATTATTAACGCATCTCACCAAATGAATGCACTTGTTCACAATACGATTTGGATTACAGGTCACTTCCATTTAACGATTGCGACAACCGTTATTTTGACATACTTCGGGATTGCATACTGGCTTGTGCCCCACTTGACGGGCCGTCGTTTAACTAAGCAATTGAACAAACTTGGAATCATCCAAACGATTATTTGGACAGTTGGTATGACAATCATGTCAACAGCGATGCACATCCAAGGGCTTCTCGGCGGCCCGCGTCGTTCTGCGTATTCTGAATACGCTGGCGGTGCACAGGTCGATACTTGGATCGGTTACCAGCTTGCACAGGCAATCGGCGGTACCATTTTGTTCATCGGTATTCTCTTGATGACATACATCTTCATTAAGCTTGCATTCTTTGCACCAAGAGGCGTCGAAGAATTCCCGATTGCAGCTGAAGATGAAGACGCACAAAAAACACCCAAAATACTTGAAAACTGGTATGTCTGGATCGGTATTACGATTGCACTAATTGCTTTCGCTTATACCATCCCGATGATCGACATTATTAAACACTCTCCCCCAGGATCTGTGCCGTTCAAATGGCCGATTGGCAGAATGTAAAAAAACATCCGGACTTAAAGCGACATCGCTCTAAGTCCGGATGTTTTCATTTTATGCACTCACAATAGGCAGATATAAGACTGGAAATCGCGGGGACGCGAGAAGCCAGCTGTTCAACTCTTCTATCGGAACCGGCTTACTAAAATAGTATCCTTGGATTTCAAAACACCCCAGCTCTTCCAGCTGTCTCACCTGCCCCAAAGTTTCTACTCCTTCAGCTACTGTATGCATATGCAGGCTCTTCGCAAGCGTTAAAATCGCGCGGACAATCGCACGGCTTTTAACATCAGTTTCAATCTTTGAAACAAACTGCCGATCAATTTTCACTTCCTGAATTGAAAAACACTGCAAGTAGATGAACGCGGAATACCCTGTTCCAAAGTCATCAATGGATATCGGAAAGCCCATTTCTTGGACTTTTTGAATTTGCAGTTCTACCACCTTCGAATCTTCGATAGCAACATTTTCGGTAATTTCAATGATCAGCTTCGCGGGGTTGATGTTATATTCCTTGATGCATCTATTTAAAAATGCAGGGAAGTAATAATGCAAGAAGTGTCTGGGTGAGATGTTGACGGAAATTGTTAAGGATCCCAGTCCTTGCTGTTCCCAGTTTTTCAATTGGCGGCAGGCTTGACTCACTACCCACTCACCGATTTGTGTGATAAATCCCGTAGTTTCAGCAATATCAATAAATGCTCCAGGCATTAGGAGTCCTTTCTCAGGATGCTCCCATCGTATGAGCGCCTCGACACCAGTCACTTTATGCGTCAAGCTTTCTACTTGCGGCTGATAAAATAGACGAAACTCGTTCATGTCTAACCCTTTTCCGAAATCCATCTCAGAATGCATTTCCTCTTCCCACTGCTTATACATATGAGGGTCATAGATTGCACGAGTTTTTCGCTTGCCCATTTTTTGAGAAGAATCCAGTGCGATTTTTGCTGCCTGAATACCCTCGTATGCATCGTTTACGTGATCCGGATAAAGAGAGACGCCATAACTGAATGTCAAAAACAGTTCTTGTCCCTTAATTATAATCGGCTTTCGCATCTCTGAAAGAATATGCTCCATGTCATTTCCATTTTTCTCTTGGTTATTCTGATGTTCTGTAAATATGATGAAATGATCAAATGCAATCCGAGCAAAAATTGAGCCTTCCGGAAATAACGCCCCTAGTCGATTTGCCACTTTTTTCAACGTGATTTTCGTGCCTTCAGGACCGAGAACACTTTGTATCGCTATAAATTGGTCAAGCTTCATATATAAAAATGCTCCATAGAGTTCATTACCCGTTTTATGTATTTTATCATTCACTTTTTCAATGAAGGCATTTTTGTTGTCGATGCCTGTCAATAAATCCGTATAGGCTAATTCATGAACTCGGTCTTCCATCTCCAATCGATTCATTCGATCGAACACGAATGACAGCATATCCGCAATCGCAGCTATGAATACTTCATCCAGCTTTGACCAGTTGCGTCTCGCTACCGTTTCACAACAAAGAATCCCGCCAATTCCCCGGCTCATAATAATAGAAGCATCCAGTAAAGATGTAATCGGGCTCCCCTTGAAATAATTGGACGGAAGTGATTGAAGCGCTTCACTTTTCGCGATATCTGGAAATGAATTCACTCGTTGATTTACAATAGCTTCAAAATAAGGCTTCGCATAGGCTGCATCGAGTTGCCGAATGACAGGTATCGATACGGAATTCGATGTAAATGTCAGATGTTCGGTTAGCATGGTTTTGTCATCATTAAATAGCCAGATACTCACACGATCCGCCTGCATAATCCCTGCTATATTTTCACAAAGTTCATAAAGCACGTCCTTCATCGATTCCGGGGTGAGCTCCAGCTGTTTCGCATGCTTAAATAGCTGATGTTGTTGTTCTTGCATTCTTGCAATAAACTCCGTCAACTCTTCCTTCGTTCTGTTCATGCACAAGCACCTCCTCAAAAGGCTCGATCTAGTAGTCTTTATATCGGTATCAAACGTGCTTTCATGATTGTTTCCTTTAGATCTTTACTTATGACCATAATTCGACAAAAGAAGCACTTTCCCTTCAAAGTTTTCTGTGAAATCTGCGCATTTAAGCTCACTAGTTTGCTATACTAATAGTGAATGACTATTCAGTTATTTGGAGGTTGGAAAATTGGTATTTGAACATGAAAAGGATCTTCAACAGACATGGGAAGAAATCGAGCGGCAGCTGAACGACAATTCCTCACCGATTCAAGGATTGAATGTGAGTTATGGGTTTAATTTATCGGGGAATGAATCAGGGAATTACGTGTTAACGTTCGCAGACAACCAAGCCAGCGTCATAGCAAAAGAAACCGACACCACGGATTGTACCTTAACCATGAAAGTCGAGGACTTCTATAAACTACTCGCAGGAAATTTGAACACCACCACGGCCTTCATGATGGGCAAACTAAAAGTAAAAGGAAGCCTCGGCCTTGCACTCAAACTGGAAAACATTTTGACACAGTATCGTTTTTAACTACTTCTCACTATCTTTTTATTCCCAGTTCAAACAATGACATTCTATTTATAGACACACCGTTGATTGAAGCGAAAGACGGCGACTCCTGCGGAATTCAAATGGAAACAACCTAAGTTCGCCGCGTCGTGCGGCAACGGTTGCATGACCTGCATCCTGCAGACCCGCGTCCGTCTGTAGCGAAGGCCGTAGCGCAGGACGGCTTTTGCGAGCAAAAGCAAAGCGTTGGGAGCATATCTTTGCAATAATCAACACCGTTTACTACCCATATACAAAGCAAAAAACGCCTCCTCAATAATGAGAAGGCGTCTTTCTTATTCATACACCAATTAGCGTGCTGAGAAACCGCCGTCGATTACGAGTTCAGCGCCAGTGATGTAAGAAGCTTCATCAGAAGCTAAGAACATTACTGCGTTGCCTACGTCTTCAGGCTGTCCAAGGCGAGCAAGTGGAGTCATTTTGATAAGACCCTCAAGAGCTGCTTTAGAAGACTCAAGGTTTGCTACCATTGGAGTCTGGATAACACCAGGGAATACTGTGTTTACGCGCACTTGGTCTTTACCAAATTCAGCTGCTGCTGCACGTGAAATCGCACGAACAGAACCTTTAGAAGCTGAGTATGGATTGAAGCCCATACCAACTAGTGCTGTGTAAGAAGAAATGTTGACGATTGAACCTTTGCCAGTTTTCTTCATGTAAGGAACTACTGCACGCATACCCGCGTAAGTACCGAACGAGTTAATGTCATGCAGGCGCTGCCAGTCAGCAAGTGTAATGTCTGCTGGTGCTTTTTCAGTAGAGATTCCTGCACAGTTGATAAGAATATCGATTTGACCGAATTTATCTTCTGCTGTCTTCAATGCTTCTTCCCAGTTGTCAGCATCAGTTACGTTTAATTTAAGATACTCAACGTTTTCTTTTGTATCCCATTTTGCTTTAAGTGCATCCGTGTTGATGTCTGCAGCAATGACTTTTGCGCCTTCTGCTGTGAACAAGTTAACCATCATTTCGCCCATGCCTGAAGCTCCGCCTGTAATAAACGCTACTTTATCTTGCATTCTACCCATTTAAACCGCTCCTTTGTATGTGTTTGATAAGTTTTAACATCTAAATAGTACTCCTAAATTTCTTACTTTGCAAACAACGACACTTCATTACACATATTTCAATTGTTCATATAAATGACAACCGTCACTAACTAGTTGAGCTATAAATCAACGTCATTTTGTCAACTCATTATGCTTTAAAACTAGCCCGTTTCAGTGTTTCGGCAAGAATTTCAGCGCCAATTACGAGTGCGTCCCGATTGAACGTCATTGCAGGATGATGCAAGCCTGGTCCTAAATCCGCACCAAGGCCAATCATAGTCGCTTTCAACTCTGGATTGCGAATCGTATAGAAATGGAAATCATCACTGCCTGAAGTGATCACGTCTTCAGCAAGACCGTCTTTTCCCAGTATTTCTAAGATACCTTCTCGTGCAATCGCCGCTGCTTCATCTGATACTTCCGCTGCCGGGGTATAGTCTGCCCATTCCAATTCGATTTTAGTACGATAAAGCTCAGCAATTTGCTGGATTCCTGTATCGACGCGGGTTTTCAATTGCTGCAGCACATCGTTGGACTGGGCACGGATGTCCAACCCGAACTTCGCAGAGCCCGGAATGATGTTCAAGCTTTCCCCTCCTGCTTGAATGTTCGTCAATTTTACAGAATACGCTTCGTACGGAGAAAATTGCACAGTCTTCAAAAACTGTCCGATTGCAAGCAGTGGATCAATCGCGTTGACACCTTGATGCGGACGGGCTCCATGTGCATCAACACCGATAATGCTCCCCTCTACAAAGTAAGCAGCTCCATGACGAATCGCAGCGGAGGCTTTCCCCAACGGAAGTTCCTCTTGCGGCCGCAAATGGATGCCAAACATGTAGTTCACATCATCGACTGCTCCGCGGTCAATCATCGCATTTGACCCATTCCCTTTTTCTTCTGCTGGCTGGAAGATGAACCGGATTCTGCCTCCAAGGTTATCTTCTTTCAAATAAGCAAGTGCACCGAGCACCATCGCCATGTGACCGTCGTGCCCGCAGGAATGATTTGCTTGGAAGACCCCTTCGATTTCTTGCCACAACGCATCGATATCTGCACGTACCGCAACGACTGACTCCCCTTCCCCAATTTCTGCAACCACGCCCGTCACATCTTCAAACGTTTTAAAAGGGACTTCCAATTCAGTAAGAATGCGTGTGATTTCCTTTGTAGTTTCAATTTCTTTCCAACTTACTTCCGGATTCGCATGAAAGTGCTCAAACCAGTTTCTAATTTGTTGTACGGCAGCCATCTCGTTATCCCCCTTTTAACGTGTACGTTCTGTTTCCCCATATATCCTCAATATTTTTTCTAAAATCATCTCATACGAATGTTCATGAACGAGTTCTTCCCGCCGCTCACGATTACTCGTTTCATCAGCAGTAAGTGCTTGCTGGATTCCTGCTGCAAGGCCTTCCACTTCTCGGGCAGGTACTAAAATTCCTGCACCATTTGCTAACAAATAAGGCAATCCCCCCACATTCGAAGCAACAACAGGGGTTCCCGTGGCCATCGCTTCAAGCGCAACCAGACCAAATCCTTCATGGTAAGACGGCAGTGCAAGGACATCTGCAGCTGCTAACCATTTCGCAAGTTCTTTCTGCGGTTTTGTACCTTCGAAGTGAATTCGACCGATTTGGCGGGCCGCGATGTACTGTTTAACTTCATCTACAAACGCAGCTGACTTTGCTGAACCTACTAAATGGAGCGAAACGTCTGGTAACTTGTTCTGCAGTTTCTCAAATGCCTGAACTAATTCCAGTACTCCTTTTTCGCGTATCAAGTTCCCGATGAAGAGGATCACTTGTTCACGTTGCGGCAAGTTAAGTTCACTCCGTACCTGTTCTTTTACAAATGGATGAAATACCGTCCGATCCACTCCCATACTCATCACTGTTACATGTGTTTCAAGCACGCCGAAGTTTGTGACAACCTCTTGTTTCAGCCGTTCTCCCACTGTAATCACATGCGAGGCTTCCTGCAAAATGGTTTGTGTAAGGCCAGCAATTCTGGCGTTCTTTTTCGCCATTTTATCAATATCTCCGCCATGTACTGTCACAATGTAAGGAATTTTAAACAGCCGTTTTCCTATTAATGAAAGAAGACCCGTAGGAAACGCGTAATGAGCGTGCGTTAACGCAAGGTTACGCTGATTGCCAATAAGATAAAGCAAGGAACCGGCAAACCATTTTCCATACTTCAATAGAGATTGCACTTTTCCTCCCTTAGGATTGTCAATTGCTTTAACATCTGCAATTACTCCAGAGTCTTTCAGTAATTCCACTTGATTTTTCACAAAAATTCCGTACGTAGGATGTTCGTTAGATGGATACATATTGCTGAATACTAAAATTTTTTTCATGTCAGCCCCGTTCTGCCGGATTCAACAGTCACGTTCCGGCAATTCGATAAGTTTGGTTACAAAGATACAGCAAAACCGTCTTTTTTTCACGTTTCATAGCAATTTCGCACAAAAATAAAAACGCAATCGACGGATTAGTCATCCGATAAACCGCGTCAAATCAGTGTTATATACATCAATCGTGTATTTGTAACATCATTGTAATATAACTGTAACCGAAAACACGTTTAGCCTATGCTAAGATGTTCACAGATAAAGACACTGTCCTTGATACGGTGCGAAAGGGGAAACTGAAAAACTTATGAAACTAAAACGTCTCTTGGCATTTGGAATCGCCAGTTTATTAATTTCAACGTCCGTACCGTCTATGGCCTCTGCAAGCTCTGCAACTGACTTGGTGAGTACAGCTAAGAATTATATAGGAACACCTTACCGATATGGCGGGACAAGCCTAACATCAGGCATCGATTGTTCTGCATATACGCAAGTTGTGTTCAAAAAGAACGGTAAATCACTTCCACGCACAACAGGACAGCAATACCAGCAAGGTAAAGCAGTTTCTAAAAGCAACTTGACTACTGGCGATCTAGTTTTCTTTAACACAAGCGGTCGCGGTATCTCACATGTTGGAATTTACATCGGTTCCAGTAAATTCATTCATGCTTCTACAAGCAAAGGCGTAACAATTTCATCTATCAATGATAAAGCTTATTGGAAAAGTCGTTATGTAGGTGCAAAACGCCCTGCAACATTTGGTGAAACTTCTGTAGCTTCAAAACCAACACCAACTGTAACTTACGCAACACGCGGACAAGTCGCAGGCATTGTTGTTAAGACTCTAGGTCTTCAAAGAACTGGAAGCAACATGAGCTTCCCTGATGTAAACTCTAAAACACCTTACTATAACGAAATTATGGCTGCTGCTGAAGCAGGTATCTTCAGCGGAAACAACAGCGGTAACTTCAATCCTAACGACCCGTTGACTCGCTCACAAATGGCGAAAGTTCTAACGGATGCCTTCAACCTGCCTACATCAACCGATGTACCGTTTAAAGATGTACCTTCTGACTACTGGGCATTGAAATATGTTGGTGCACTTTATTCAAATGATGTAACTGCCGGTTACACGAACGGTAACTTCGGTGTTGACGATAAAGTTAAGATTCAAGACATGCAGCGTTTCTTGGACAACCTTAAATAAGATAAACAAACGTGGAAATCTCTTACTATAGAGTTTTCCACGTTTTTATTATAGTAAACCTATTTTTTTAGATTCTTTATTTTGGGTACTATGGTTTGCAACCTAAAAACGCATTTCCTTATATATTAAAGGAAATGCGTTTTTTACGATTCATTTATACTTGGAACCTGCTAACCTCTTGCTGAAGCTCATCTGCGAGACGCGTAAGGCTTTGTGCGCTTGCGCTGATCTCTTCACTCACTGCAAGCTGTTCCTCTGTAGCAGAGCTTGTCTCTGTTGCTGAGACGGATGCTTGTCCGCTTAAGCGCTGTACTTCGCGGGCACCTTCTGTGACTTCATCAGCCATTGCCTGTATTTCTTCAATTGCTGCTGAAACGGTTTCAACTTTGGCAGCTACATCTCCTACTGCTTGCTGGATGTCTTTAAATACTGCGTTGGACTCGGCCGTAGCTTTCATTCCGTTTTCAACCTTTTCATTGCCGGTTTCAATCGATTTCGTAGCTTTCTTTGAATATACTTGAATGTCGCTGACCATAGTGCCAATCTCAGATGCGGATGATTTAGACTGCTCGGCAAGTTTCCGAACTTCATCTGCAACCACTGCAAATCCTTTTCCTGCGTCACCCGCACGAGCCGCTTCAATCGCTGCGTTGAGTGCCAACAAGTTGGTTTGTTCAGCAA